>NZ_CP080377.1:5149832-5499664 GCF_019443505.1 Janthinobacterium sp. PAMC25594 | reverse complement strand
GTAGTGATATTTGACGTAGTAGTCATTGCTGCGGATATCGCGGCGCGTAAACGTGCTGCGGTAGTCGCGCGCCGTCAGCTCCAGGGCGTGGAAGTCGCTCAATTTGAGGTCCAGCTTGAGCAGTTGCGACTTGGGCTTTTGCTTGTAATAGCGGTTGTAGCCGAAACCGAATTCCTCGCTGTTGACGCCCTTGGCATTCTTGTAGTTGTTGCCGATCACACTCGCGCTGGTGGCCGCCATGAAGCCTACGCTGCCGCCATCGAAGGCCGGGTTTTTCATGGCCACGGCCAGCATGGCGCTGCGTCCCACGCCATTATTTCCGCTCCACATCTTCGTGCGCGCACCCACCTTTTCACCGGCGAAGACGACGTCATCGACGCCGATGGTGCGAAAATTGGCGCTGCCGGCCAGCGCATTGACGCCGTCGCCACCGACGATATTGCCGCGCGACACATCCACGCCGATGATGAAGTTCGGGTCGATCAGGGCGCCGAACTGGCTGCTGGGCACGCCGCCGTGCGACACGGACGAGGGCGCGCTGCCATAGTAATTCTGGCTCACGCCATCGACCATCATGTTGACGCGGCCCAGCCCCGACAGGCCGCGGATGTTGACGCTGACGGCGCCCTGCGCCGGATCGATCTGGGTAAACGTGCCCGGCATGCTGCGCACGATCTGGTCCACGCTCTGCAAGCGCGTGTCCGCGCCGCGCGCGCTGACGGCGCCCGGTTTTTCCAGCGCCTGCTGTTCCGCCGGGACAGTTTCACCCGATACATTCAGCGGCGAAAACGCGACCTTGCCGTCGCTACTCTCTTGCGCCCATGCCTGCTGCGCCAGCAACGCCATGCAAACGCCCACGGCCCGCGTCATTGTCTTGATATGCATACACCCTCGATTTGTTATGTAATTGAAAAAATGCGAAAAATCAGCTGGCGCCGTGGCCGCTCTCGGCATCGAGCTTGAACGACACGGGCAAGGTCACCGTCACTGTGCCCTGGCGCAATACGCTGGCGGGCGGCGCCGGCAACGGTTGCGCGCGCTCAAGCACTTGCAGCGCTTCGCGGTCAAGCAGCACCGTGCCCGATGACGTGATCAATTCGCTGGCCAGCAGCTTGCCGTCGCGGTCCACCTGGAAGCGCACCCAGGCGGCGCCGGCCCGCTTGCGCTGGCGCGCGTCGCCCGGATAGCGCTTGAAATGGGCCAGGTGGCCGAGCACCCGGCTTTGCCAGCTGGCCGGCGCCGCGCTGGCGGGCGGCGTGTCGCTGTCGAACGGCGCCGCCTGCGGACCGCGCACCGAACTTGGCGCCGGCGCGGCGCTGCTGCTGGCCTGCGCGGGCACGGACGCTTCCTTGGCGGCATCCTTGCCGGGATCAGGCGACGGACCGGTTTCTGCCTTCGCCTCTTTTTCCGCCGCGACGATCTGCGGCGCGGCGGCACGCGCCAGCACGGGCAGCGCCTCTTGCCGGATGGTGCTCTTTGGCGGCCGGGCGGCGCTGGAGGCGGCCGACTGGCGCGCCCCGACCGCTGCCGCCTGTTGTGTCTCCGGCGACATCGCCTGCGCGGCAAACACCAGCATCACGCTGGCGGCCGGATTAGCGGGCGCGACGGTGACGGGCCGCCAGGCCGCCCACAACAGCAGGGCCAGCGCGGTGGTCACCACCAGCGACGTGGCGATGCCCCAGCTCAATACCGGACGCGGACTCACCCGCCCTCCCGGCCCACCAGGCCCACTTTCAAATAGCCGGCCTGGCGCAGGACATCCATCACGCCCAGCACGTCTTCATACGCGGCTTGCTTGTCGGCCTGGAAAAACAGCGTGCGCTGGCGGTCGCCGCCCGTCTCGGCATCGAGCAGACGGCCCAGTTGCTCGCGCGCCACGGGAGCTACGCCCAGGTACAGGCTGTGGTCCGCTTTCAGGGAGACGAACAGGGGCTTGTCGGGACGCGGCTCGGGCTTGGCTGTGGCGGCCGGCAAGTCGATTTTCAGGTCGACGGTGGCCAGCGGCGAGACCACCATGAAGATGATCAACAACACCAGCATCACGTCGATGAAGGGCGTGACATTGATCTCACTCAATTCCGGCATGTCGGCCGTATCGTCGTCTTGGGAAGGAAACAGGGACGCCATGGTTCAGGCCTGCTGGCGCGTGTCGAGGTCGCGGCTGAGCATCAGCAGCACTTGCGCGGAAGCGGCGCGCAGCTGCGCCTTGTACTGATTGATGCCACGGCTCAAGACGTTATAGATGACGACGGCGGGAATCGCCGCCACCAGGCCCAGCGCTGTCGCCAGCAAGGCTTCCGCGATACCGAGTGCCACGGTCGCCAGGTTCGTGCTCTGGCTGACGGCGATGCCGATAAAGCTGTTCATGATGCCCCACACGGTGCCGAACAGGCCGACGAAGGGCGCCACGGCGCCGATGCTGGCGAGCAGACCGATGCCTTGCGTCATGGCGCGCACCTGGTGGGCGATTAACTGTTCCTGGCGAAAGCCGGCCCGCTCCTTCAGGGCCGCCGCCGACGCGCTGGCGTGCGACAGATGCAGTTCCTGCTGCACATCATCGAGCAACTGTTGCGCCAGCACAGACGCCCCGCTCTTTGCGGCAGCGTCCGGCAAGGACGTGGCCGTCTTCAGCACGGCGACGGCCAGCGCCGCTTCGCGCCGCGCTTGCAGCAAGCTGGCGCCCTTCACCAGCAAGACCACCCAGGTGGCCAGCGCGGCGATCAACAGGCCGATGAGCACGCTTTTGACGACCTGGTCGGCGGCAAAAAACATGCCCAGCGGCGACATGTCGTGCGGCAAGGTGGACGCTTGTGCGCCGGAATGAAAGATGGAAAGAAACACGCCGCCGGCAGCGGCTTTGATACAGGAAATACGCATGGAAGCTTCAACAGGTAAGAAAAAATCGGACGGACTACCTGGCTGCTGCGAAGAGGCTTGCTGGGGAAGAGTGCCGGGCTGAACGCCCGGCGGAGATACAAGGAATTACTTTACGCTGGCGATGGCGGGCGCCGCCACCGGCGTGTACCACACAAAATCCGCCTGCGGCGCCAGCACCGTGGCCCCCTGCGGCGCCAGCACCAGCACCAGCGGCGCGGGACCGCCCGTCAAGTCTTGCACGTGCAGCGGCACGCCCAGGTCCTTGTGCGCATGATAGGCGCCGGCGATCAGCACGGCGGGCGCGGGCGCGGCCAGCAGGCGCTCGGCCATGCGGCGGTCGCGCTGTTGCTGCACCGACAGCATGGCGGCCAGGCGCGGCGCGTCGATCTGGTTATCGTGCATGACGCGGATGATGTCTTTCAATTTATCATGCACCTTGCCATCGTTGGCCAGGTTCGAATGCTTGCCCTGCACGGCCGGCTGGTCGATAAACATTTGCTTGATTTCGCTGCGGTCCAGGTTGGCCGACCAGACGGGATATGGCGCGCGCATCACCGTCATGACCAGGTCGCCATATTGCGCCCACTTCCAGCTCGGCTGCCAGGCCAGCAGTTCGGCCACGTGTTCGGGACGCACGATGGGGTCCGTCTGCAGCCACGGCTTGACCTTGTCCACCTTGGCTTGCTGGTCCGGGTTCAGCATTTCCAGCAGCACGCTGCCTTGCGGACGCTGGCCCTGCAATTGCTGCAGCAGCCATTGCTCGATCTGGTGATGGCTGAGCTGGTCATGCTGCTCGCCGACGATCACGCGCGGCGCGGCGGCCAGCCGGGCCAGCAATTGCTCGGCAGTCACGCGCTGGCCGCTGCGCAGGTCGACGATCTCGCCCAACTGGCGCACGTCCTGCGCCGTGGCGGCGGAGGCCGTGCCAGTGGCGGGCGCGACACTGCTGCAGGCGCTCAGGGCCAGCACGCAGGCGGGCAGGACGGCGGCGAGGGACAAGGGGAATTTCATGGCAGGGCCTTTCGGGTCTGAGCACGCATTGCAAAATAACTACTGGCGGGCATTTTAATAGAAATGATTCTCATTTACAACCACTGCACGATGCACCATGCGGAATTTTTTATAAGCGGCAAAAAATCAACATGGTGCTTCGGTGAAATCCCCGGGCGCGGAGTAGAATAAAAAAAACGGAGGATTCGCGTGAATCAAACTGACCAGTTGGCGATACTGAAAAAACCGCTGCCAGACTCTCTTGCTGCCGTACTTTCCCTGATCTTTGCCGACCGCTTTTCCATGACGCAAGCCATGCGCGCACACCATGGCCGCGACGAGTCGAGCTATCCCCCCATGCTGCCCGATGCCGTCATCTTCGCCCATTCCACCGAGGAAGTGGCGGCCGCCGTGAAGCTGTGCAGCGCACACGACGTGCCCGTCATCGCCTATGGCAGCGGCACTTCGCTCGAAGGCCACGTGCTGGCCCTGCATGGTGGCGTGACGATTGATCTGTCGCAAATGAACCAGATGGTAGCCGTGCATGCTGAAGACTTGACGGCCACCGTGCAGGCGGGCGTGACGCGCAAGCAACTGAACGAGGAAATCCGCGACACGGGCCTGTTCTTCCCCATCGACCCGGGCGCCAATGCGTCGCTGGGCGGCATGGCGGCTACGCGCGCCTCGGGCACGAATGCCGTGCGCTACGGCACCATGCGCGAAAACGTGCTGGCCCTGACGGTGGTGACGGCCGATGGCCGCATCATCAAGACAGGGACCAGGGCGAAAAAATCCTCGGCCGGCTACGACCTGACGCGCTTGTTTGTCGGTAGCGAGGGCACCCTGGGCATCATCACGGAAGTGACCGTAAAACTGTATCCGCTGCCCGAAGCGATCTCGGCGGCCGTCTGTTCGTTTCCCGGCACGGGCGAGGCCGTCAGCGCCGTGATCCAGACCATCCAGATGGGTATTCCCGTGGCGCGGGTCGAGTTTCTCGATGAAAACGGCGTCAAGGCCATCAACGCCTACGACAAGATGGCGCTGCCGGAAAAACCCTTGCTGCTGTTTGAATTCCACGGCACGCCGGCCAGCGTGGCCGAGCAGGCGCAGCTGGTGCAAGCCATCACGGAGGAACACGGCGCCAGCGATTTTGAATGGGCCAGCCGTCCCGAAGACCGCTCGCGCCTGTGGGCCGCGCGCCACAATGCGTATTTCGCCCTGCTGCAGATGCGCCCCGGCAGCCGCGCCATTTCCACCGATTGCTGCGTGCCGATTTCGCGCCTGGCCGAATGCATCCTCGCCACCAAGGCCGATTGCGAGGCGCAGGGCCTGGTCTACGCCATCATCGGCCACGTGGGCGACGGCAATTTCCACGTGCAGATGCTGGTCGACCCCGATGACCCGGCCGACATCGCCCGCGCGGAAAAGGTCAACAGCGACATGGTCACGCGCGCCATCGGCATGGACGGCACCTGCACGGGAGAACATGGCGTGGGCATGCACAAGATGGCTTTCCTGGTGGAAGAACATGGAGAGGGCGCCATCGACACCATGCGCGCCGTGAAACACGCGCTCGATCCGAAGAACATCATGAATCCGGGGAAGATCGTGCGCTGGTAATCAGGCCGTCAATTCCATGCGCATCGGCACGAAAGCGATGCCGCCCGTCTCCACCTTCGGTCCCGTGGCGACAAAGCCCAGGCTTTCATACAGGGGCAAGGCGTAGGCCGAGGAGTTGACGGTAAACGCCGTCACATCGCCCCTGGCCAGCGACGCGTCGCGGGCCGCCTGCCACAAACGGCGCGCCATGCCGCGCCGGTGCAGGGTGCGCGGCACGAACATGTGGAACAGATGCGTGTTGTCGCGCATCGCCACCACGCCAGCCAGCACGCCGTCGATATGCGCGAGCTGGTAGGCGTAATTGGGCAGCGACAGATAGTTTTCGATGGCCGGCTGGCGGCAATGTTCGATGAATTTTTCCGCCCCCGCGCCATCGGGGTGCAGGGTCAGGAAAGGCATGAGGTCGTCGATCAGCGCAACGATGGCGGGCGCGTCGGCGACCAGGGCGGGACGCAGGGTGATGGTGGGCAAGGGTTGATTCATCCAGTAATTTTGCCATATCCCGCCACTGCCCGGCGATTCAGCGCTTCAATTCAGCAGATCAATTTACCCAAAACAATTTACGCAGCATGGCCATGCCTGTGGGCGCATGGTCCATGCCTCTCTGCACTGGTCCTGACAGGTAGCGCAGCAAGGGCGACACGGGGTGGCGTGCCGTGATGGGCTGACAGCCGGCCAGCCTGACCGGTCCGGTTTTCGGCACCAGCACTTCGTTGCGCTGACGGTGAAACAGGCTGGCAACATTCAAGCCTTGCTTGTCCGCACAAATGCTGCTGAAGAGCGATTCGAACAGGCTGGCATTGGCAGGCGCGGCCAACAACTGTTTGCCTTCCAGCACCGGCAGAATATGCCCGAGCAGCGTTTCCCAGGCACGGAAGTCCCGTTCGCTCAAGGTTTCGGGGAAAACACTGCTGCGTTGGCCCGGATGGGCAATCCACTCTTCCTCGTCATCCGTTTCCGCCAGTACCAGTTGGCGCAGCTTTTCGCTGCTGTTAACACCCGCCAGCAGCAAACCATGGGCGCGCCGCAGCGCGGCTGGATCGCGCACACGCAAAGCTGGCGTGCCGGGCCCGTTGTCGAATGCGGCACTCAGCTCGGCGGAGGCCTCCAGAAAATAATGATAGCCGAGCAGCCACTGCACATCGCTCTGGTCGACACGAAAGCGCGCTTCCAGCTGGTAATGCCGCTGGTAATATTGCTGCGTTCGGCTGTCCGCCCCGCTGTCTTCCTCGTCTGGCGCGCCGATCACAGGCCGCTTGGGAATGGCAAACATATATTGCTCTTCCGGCGTCAGCGTACCGTCGCCATTCAAATCGCTGCCCCAGGTGGCGGGCACCAGCAGCAAGCCGTCGTCCTTGCTACGCAACACGATTTTCTCCAGCACCCGCCGCGTCGTCCGCAATTCATCGCGCAAGGCGGCAAAGGCGACGCGCAAGCCTTCCTGATCCAGCTGCTGCAGCGATAATTGTCCTTGCTGCTCCGGCGGATAATGGTCGGCCAAGCGCAGCAATCGTTTAGCGGTGGCAATGTCGCGGCAGAGTACCCAGGCTTGCTGTGCCTGCGGCGTCGCGACCGGCTGCGCTTGCAAGTTGCCGGCGCAGCTGTGCGCCATGCCTGCCGCGCTGGTGAAATCGGGCGCGGCGGCAAGCGCCATATTGCAAGAAAAGCAGATCAGGACAAGGTGGCAGTAGCGGGAAATGGCGTGCATGCACGGCTCCTGGAAGTGGATGAATGGGTGACTCCAGCTTAATCACCCGCTTGCAGCGAGCCTTAACAAAATGCAAGCTTGTATCTATTCACACTCCACGAGCATCAAGGTTTCAACAAAAATCCCGGCTGCTGGTCCGCAACCGCCCCAGAAAATGCGACATGTCGACCAGGCGCTTGGCCACCAGGTTGCGCACGATGCCCTCCCTTTGCCACACGCCGTACACGCCCAGCAGTGGCGCGCTCAGCACTTCGCGCCGCTGGCTTGCCACCAGGTCGGGCCAGACGATGACGTTGACGGTGCCCGTCTCGTCTTCCAGGGTCATGAAGATGACGCCCTTGGCCGTGCCCGGCCGCTGGCGCACGGTGACGATGCCGCAGGCGCGCGCCAGCTGGCCATGCGTGTAGCTGGCCAGCGTCGCGGCGGGCAGAAAGCGTTCCTCCAGCAACTGTGCGCGCAGCAGCGCCAGCGGGTGGCGGCCCAGGGTCAAGCCTTGCGCGCGGTAATCGCTGACGATGCCCTCCCCTTCCGTGGGCGCGGCCAGCACGGGCAAGTCTTCCTCTGGCGTGGTGGCGCGCAATAAATCCCTGTCGGGCACGGCGCCGGCCGCCTGCCACAGCGCCGCGCGCCGGTGGCCGGCCAGCGCATGCAGGGCATTGCCGGCGGCCAGCACCTGCAAATCATGGCGGTCCAGGCCGCCACGCCGCGCCAGGTCGGCCACGTCGGCGAAGGCGGCGATGGCGCGCGCATCCTCGATGCGTTGGGCCGCCTCCGCGCGCATGCCGAACAGGCTGTTCAAGCCCAGGCGCACGGCGGGCGCGGTGCCTTCCGCAGTCTCTTCCAGCGTCGCTTCCCAGCCGCTGACGGCCACGTCGACGGGCAACACTTGCACGCCATGCCGGCGGCCATCCTGCACCAGTTGCGAGGGACTGTAAAAGCCCATGGGCTGGCTGTTGAGCAAGGCGCACAGAAAGGCGGCCGGTTCGTGGCATTTCAGCCAGGAACTGGCGTACGTCAGCAGCGCGAAACTGGCCGCGTGCGACTCGGGAAAACCATATTCGCCAAATCCCTCGATCTGGCTGAAGATAGCCTCGGCAAATACTTTCTCGTAGCCATTGTCCACCATGGCATCGACGATGCGGTCATGGTAATTGTTCATGCCGCCCTTGCGCTTCCAGGCCGCCATGGCGCGCCGCAACTGGTCCGCTTCGCCAGGCGTGAAATCGGCGGCGATGATGGCCACCTGCATCACTTGCTCCTGGAAAATCGGAATGCCCAGGGTACGCCCCAGCGCCTTTTCCAGGCCCTTCGGATACTCGACCGGTTCTTCCTGCTGGCGCCGCTGCAGATACGGATGCACCATGCCGCCCTGGATGGGACCGGGACGCACCAGCGCCACCTCGATGACGAGGTCGTAGAATTCACGGGGACGCAGCCGGGGCAGCATGCTCATCTGCGCGCGCGACTCGATCTGGAACACGCCGATGGTGTCGGCCTGGCACATCATGTCGTAGGTGGCGGGGTCTTCGGCGGGAATATCCTGCAAACGAAATTCCTCGCCGCGCCGTCCACTCACCAGTTCCAGGGCACGGCGCAAGGCCGACAACATGCCCAGCGCCAGCACGTCGACCTTCATCAAGCCCAGCTCTTCAAGATCGTTCTTGTCCCACTCGATGACGCTGCGTTCGGCCATGCTGGCGTTTTCAATCGGCACCAGGCGTGACAATTTTCCCTGCGCGATGACAAAGCCGCCCGGATGCTGCGACAGGTGGCGGGGGAAGCCCAGCAATTGTTGCGCCAGCCCGGCCCACTGCTGCGACAATGCTGCTTCCGGGTCCAGCCCGCATTCGGCCAGGCGTTCCAGCAGATCGCGCTTGCCGTCAAACCAGCGATGCGCCTTGGCCACTTTTTCCACGATGGCCAGGTCGATCCCCAGCGCCCGGCCGCTGTCGCGCAAGGCGCTCTTGGGCCGGTAGCTGATCACCACGGCCGCCAGCGCGGCCCGCTCGCGGCCGTATTTGCCGTAGATATATTGGATGACCTCTTCGCGCCGCTGGTGCTCGAAATCGACGTCGATGTCGGGCGGCTCGTTGCGCTCGCGCGACATGAAGCGCCCGACCAGACAATTGCCCCGTGCCGGGTCCACTTCCGTGATGTGCAGGCAATAACAGACGGCCGAATTGGCGGCCGAGCCCCTGCCCTGGCACAAGATGTTTTGCGAACGGGCAAAGCGCACGATGTCGTACACGGTCAGAAAGTACGCTTCATACGACAACTCGGCGATCAGCTCCAGCTCCTGCTCGATCTGCTGCTGCACGTTGGCCGAAATACCCAGCGGAAAGCGCATGCGCGCGCCCGCATACGTTTCCTCGCGCAGATAGGTCGCCGGCGTGTGGCCGTGCGGCACCAGCTCGTCGGGATAGTCATAGCGCAAGCTGTCGAGCGAGAACGTGCACAGGCCCGCGATGCGTACAGTCTCCGCCAGCGCTTGCGGCGGATACACATTGGCCAGGCGCAAGCGTGCGCGCAGATGCTGCTCCGCATTTTGCGCCAGCGCATAGCCGCACTCGCCCACGGGTTTACCCACGCGTATCGCGCACAAGGTGTCGAGCAAGGGCTTGCGTGAACGCACGTGCATGCACACATGGCCGACGGCCACCACGGGCAAGCCCAGCGCCTGCCCCGCGTCCTGCACGGCACTGCGGTGCGCGTCGTCCTGTGCCCGCTGCAACAGGCTCAGGCCGATCCAGCTGCGCTCGCTGCCAAAGGTGGACGCCATCCACTCTCCCTGCGCGCGCACGCTTTCCGGCGAGGCCGGATAGCTGGGCAGCAAGATCATCAGGCAGCCGGGCAGCCCCCGCAAATGGGCAAACTGCGCCGATGGCGCGGCGAAATCATCGGGCGTCAGCAGATAACGCCCCTTGGCCGCCCGCGTGCGCGCCATGGTGATCAGTTCCGACAAGTTGCCGTATCCATCGATATCGCGCACCAGCGCCAGCAAGGACAGCGCCGGACTGTCGTCGGCCTGCGTCAAATGAAAATGCGCGCCGATAATCAGGGGAAAACCGGCCCGCTTGGCCACCGCATGGGCACGCACGACGCCGGCCAGCGAACACTCGTCGGTGATGGCCAGCGCCTTGTAACCGAGCTGGACAGAGCGCGCCACCAGCTCTTCCGCATGCGAGGCGCCATGCAGGAAGCTGAAATTACTCAGGCAATACAACTCAGCATACTCGGGTAAGACTGCGCCCCACATGATCTACCTCAATACTGTATATAAACACAGTATAATATACTCATCCTGAGTCAAGTAGCCGGTTCCAGTCGGATAGTGTTCATTTTGAAGGGCGCACGGAGCGTCTGCCGGCCAGCGCGGGGCTTTGGCCTGTCGCATGACGGACCACATTGATAGTCCGGCAAATCAATTAACAACTATGCGAAACTCCGTCGCTGTGGCTACGGGGCGAACTTGATTTCGCTCCCGTTTCAATTCCACGATGCCGTAATTGGACATTGTTTTCAAGGTGCGTGACAGGTTGCTCGGTTTGCGGCCCGTTATTTCAGCCAATGCAGAAATGGATTCCGGTTGCGTTTCCAGAATCACGTGCAACAACGCCCGGTTTTCGTCGCTCAGGACTTCCGCCAGCGATTTGATCGAAGTGAACCAGACCTTGGGCTCATCCGCCTTCGGTTTATATATGCCGCGAGCGATGGCGAGCACGCGTTCGCGGATTTTCTCTTGCGGCATGATGCCAATAAAAATCGGTTTCATTGCTTTTTTACCTCCAGCAAAACGCGGTCCACGTCAGCAAAGAAATCATTGATGAGATGCTGCGCATCCTTGAATTCGTATGGCACTCCCTGATCTGACGGATGCCGGTGTTTATGGTCAAAAGCCACGATACGTCCCGCATATTTGAATTTCTTTGGCGGCTTTACCATGTGCGCATTGTCGTAACCGAGGATGCGTTTGCCATACGGTTCGTGCAGCGTCAGCGAGTAGCGTATGCCGTGAGGAATCTCATCCGACACTTCCGTCCGCCTGGCTTCTATCTTGATCCAATAACCGCCATCCTGGTCGAGGATGGAGCCATCCAGGTCCAGCAATGTATCAATGGCAGGATCGATCCGCATGCGGGAAGTATATCATCTGTTGATATGTCATTTCCACGAAAGCGTCAATAGGCGGAGCCTTTGACTCCATTCGGCCAAGACATCGAGAAGCTTTGCACCTATTTTCGTTTATGCTGGTGTTTTACCTTTTGCATCGACCGCCATGATCGTCCACTTATTAAAATGTTTCGGCGCCGCCCCCGGTGGCGGCAATGCGGCGCTGGTCGTGGAAAACGACGACAACGGCGAAACGGCGCGCCAGACCTTCGCCCGCGAGCGGCAAGTGAGCGCCTGCGTCTTCATCGACCGGCAAGCGGACGGCAGCGTCGTGCTCGACTATTTTTATCCGCACACGCGCAGCCCCCTGTGCCTGCACGCCACCCTGGCGGCCGCGCATGTGCTGCTGACGGCGCCCGGCGACCCGGCAACCTTGACGGTGACGACGGCCATGCGCGGACAAGCCTTGCAGCTGGCGCGCCGCGCGGAGGGGCTATTCATTGGCTTGACTTCGCAGCCGGCGCCTGCCGTCATGCTGGAAAAATATGTGCCGTCGGAACTCATGGGCCAGCACATGCACTTGCTGTCGCCGCCCGTGATCGCCTCCGTCGGCAGCCCGAAGCTGCTGCTGGAAGTGGCCGACCGCACCACCCTGCGCGCGCTGCGGCCGAACCTGGAACTGATCGCCGACTGGAGCGCCTTGCATCAGGTCAACGGCTGCTATGCATATTGCCGCACGGGCGAGAGCGAATACGAGGAGCGCAACTTCAACCACCGCGACCCGGCACTGGAAGACAGCGCCACGGGCGTGGCGGCGGGCGCGCTGGCAGCGTATTTACAACAGTCGCTGAGTCTGCATCAGGGCCACGTGACGCAGCAGCCGTGTCTGATCGAGGTGCAATACAGCGCGCAGGCAATCTGGGTGGGTGGCATGGTGCAACGCAGCACCTGAATGGGGCAAGCTGCACCAGTACAAGGCAAGCCGGGCAACGGCCAAAAGATAATCAACCAGGAAACAACAGTTACAACAAATTTGTAATAACAAAACAAAGTATCGCTGGTGAATGCTGAAATGATGGCACTAAAATCAAGTCACAATACCACTTGGAGATACTGCGTGCCGACTCTCACCACCTTGCGTAAAGCAGTCCTCATCAGCCTGTACGGCAGCGCCGCCCTGGCCGCCTTCAGTCCCGCTGCCATGGCCCAGACCACGGAAGCGGGCGTCACGGACGGTCCCGTGCAAACGGTCAGCGTGGTCGGCTCGCGCCGCGTCACCAGTTCCGCCACCGACACCATGGTGCCGGTCGATATCATCCCGATTTCCAGAGTCGCCGAGCAAGGCGGTCAGTTTGACCTGGCGCAATCGCTGCAATACATCTCGCCCTCGTTCAACTCCACGCGCCAGACGGGCGCCGACGGGGCCGACCTCGTCGATTCAGCCGCCTTGCGCGGTCTCGGTTCCGACCAGACCCTGGTGCTGGTCAATGGCAAGCGGCGCCACACGACGGCCCTGGTCAACCTGTTCGGCGCGCGCAACCGCGGCAACACGGGCACGGACATGAATGCGATTCCTTTGCTGGCGATCAAGAACGTGCAAGTGCTGCGCGATGGCGCCGCCGCCCAGTACGGCTCGGACGCCATTGCCGGCGTGATCGACATCGAACTGAAGAAAAGCCTGGGCTGCGAAGCGGTGGCCGGCTACAGCCAGTATTCCGCAGGCGACGGCAAGAATTACATGACCTCCGCGTATTGCGGCATCGCGCTGGGCGACAAGGGCACGCTGGCCATCACGGGCGAATACCTGGACCGGGGCCGCTCGAACCGGGCCGACGCGGACAGCATGCGCATCATCGGCGACACCAAGGCCAGGAACAAGACCCTGTACGTGAATGGCGACTACGCCACCAGCGGCACGGGCAAGCTGTACTTCACGGCCGGCGCGCAAACGCGCGATGCGTCGAGCGCCGCGTTTGGCCGGGGCGGCATCGGCAGCGACGACATTCCGTCGCGCAATTCAGCCGCCATGTATCCGAATGGTTTCGTACCCTTCATTAACGGCAAGATCGACGACCAGTACGCCACCATCGGCCACCGCAGCCAGATCGGCGAATGGCATGCTGACTTTTCGCAAACTTATGGCTACAACAAGATGCGCTACGACATCAGCCATACCCTGAATGCCTCGATCGCCAACCTCGACTTGATGAACGGCGGCAAGGGCGTCAGCGCCAGCAGCTACGATGCGGGCGGCTTCTCTTTCCAGCAGCTGACCAGCAACGCCGATTTCAGCCGCTTTTACGACACGGTAATGAGCGGCATGAACGTGGCCTTCGGCGCCGAATATCGCAGCGAGGAATACAAGATCATGGCCGGCGAACCGGGCTCCTACAGCGACGCCGACGGCGTGGGCATGGGCGGCAATGCGGGCAGCCAGGGCTTTCCCGGCTTCCAGCCCGGCGACGTCACCAAGGCCAAACGCCACAGCATCGCCGCGTATGGCGACGTGGAGCTGGACTGGACGGAGCGCCTGAAAACCCAGGCCGCGCTGCGCTATGAAAAATTCAGCGATTTCGGCTCCACCGTGACGGGCAAGCTGGCCGCCAGCTATAAAGTGGCGCCCAACGTGCTGCTGCGCGGCTCGGCCAGCACGGGCTTCCGCGCACCGTCGTTGCAGCAAGTGTATTTCTCGTCCACCTTCACCGACTTCATTGGCGGCGTGCCCACCGACGTGGTGCTGGCGCCGAACGGCGGCGCCGTCGCCAACGCGGCCGGCATTCCCAAGCTGAAAGAGGAAAAATCCACCAGCTTCACGTTCGGCACCACCTGGACGCCGACGCAAGCCATTTCCGTGACGGCCGACTTGTACAACATCAAGATCAAGGACCGCATCGTGCTGTCGGGCCGCTTCAATGCCGACAATTACCCGGACCTGGCCGCGCGCCTGGCCCTGCTGGGCGTGGGCGAGGCGCAATTCTTCGTCAACTCCATCGACACGCGCACGCGCGGGCTGGACCTGACGGCTTCGCACAAGGGCGAGCTGGCCGGCAACCGCCTGAACACCTTCCTGGCCTTGAATTTGAGCAAAACGGAAGTGACGAAAGTCAAGACGCCTGACTCGCTGAAAGGCTATGAAGACGTGCTGCTGTCCGAGCGCGAACGCCTGTTCATCGAACAGGGCGGCCCGCGCGCGAAAGCCACGCTGGGCTTCGACTACATCACGGGCAAGCTGGAATCGGACCTGCGCATCATCTATTTTGGCCCGCAAACCCTGGGCACCTTCAGCGGTACGGCCGCCGGCGTGCCCAACGCCCACTACGCGGCCAAGACCTCGGCCGACCTGAGCTTTACCTACAGCATCAACAAAAATACCAAGCTGACCTTTGGCGGCAACAACATCTTCAACGTCAAGCCGACCACGCAAAACGCGGACGAAACGGACAACGGCTTCAAGTACGACAGCGTGCAGTTCGGCCTGAACGGCGCTTCGTATTTCGGACGGCTGTGGGTGAAATTCTGATCGCGCTATGCACATAAAAACAGCGGCTGCGCCAGTACGGGCAGCCGCTGTTTTTTTATGCCGGCATCGACATGCGATCATCGTGGCGGCTATTCGCCGCCTACGGACAAAGTATCAATGTTTCTGTTTCTCCAGTTTGCGCACGAATTCACTTTTCCGCCCATCCCACAGGCATTTCCGGCATCTGCCTGCCTCGAACACGTGCTCACACCCTGGCAAGCCATAAATGACCGAGGCGCATTCGGGACACAAACTGGCCATGCCCGCGGCGTCATCACGGTATCGGCTGCCGCATTCGTCACAAGTTTTCACAGTTCACTTTCATAGTTCATACATTCCCATGCTCCAGTACCGACTGTCTTGCCGATCAGGCGATTCATGATGCCATGTCCGACCAGCAGCACAGGCCCCTTGGCGGCCAGCGCGACACCCGCAGTGAACAATCTTTGTCCCGCGGCGGAAAGCAAGGATAATAGCGCCTAACTCATAAGCACAGTATTGGATTACCTCATGGAAATTAAAGTCAACTTTCTCGACAAGCTGCGTCTCGAAGCCAAGTTCGACGATTTTACCGTCATCGCCGACCAGCCCATCCGCTACAAAGGCGATGGCTCGGCGCCTGGCCCGTTCGATTATTTTTTGGCATCATCGGCACTGTGCGCGGCGTACTTCGTGAAGCTGTATTGCGATACGCGCAATATTTCCACCGAGAATATCCGCCTGTCGCAAAACAATATTGTCGATCCCGAAAATCGTTACCAGCAGATTTTCAAGATCCAGGTCGAGTTGCCGGCCGATATCTCGGCCAAGGATCGCCAGGGCATCCTGCGCTCGATCGACCGTTGCACGGTGAAAAAAGTGGTGCAAGCGGGGCCAGAATTCGTCATTGAAGAAGTCGCGAACCTGGACGCCGATGCGCAATCCTTGCTGATGCTCAATCCGACCGGCGAAGCCAGCACCTATATCGTCGGCAAGGATTTGCCGCTGGAACAGACCATCGCCAATATGTCGGGCCTGCTGGCGGGCCTGGGCATCAAGATTGAAATCGCCTCGTGGCGCAACATCATTCCGAATGTGTGGTCGCTGCATATCCGCGATGCGCACTCGCCCATGTGCTTTACCAACGGCAAGGGCGCGACCAAGGAAAGCGCGCTGGCGTCGGCCTTGGGCGAGTATATCGAGCGCCTCAGCAACAACCATTTCTACGCCGGATCGTTCTGGGGCGAGGACATCGCCAACGCGCCATTCGTGCATTATCCGAACGAGCGCTGGTTCAAGCCGGGCCGCAAGGATGCGCTGCCGAAGGAAATCCTCGATGCGTACACCCTGGATATCTACAACCCCGATGGCGAGCTGCGCGGCTCGCACCTGGTCGACACCAACTCCGGCAATGCGGAGCGCGGCATCTGCTCGCTGCCGTATGTGCGCCATTCCGATGGCGAGGTCGTGTATTTCCCGTCGAACCTGATCGAAAACCTGTACGTCAGCAATGGCATGAGCGCCGGCAATACCCTGGTCGAAGCGCAGGTGCAATGTCTGTCTGAAATTTTTGAGCGGGCCGTCAAGCGCGAAATCCTCGAAGGCGAAATCGCCCTGCCCGACGTGCCGCAGGACGTGCTGGCGAAATACCCGGGTATCCTGGCCGGCATCCGAGGTCTGGAAGAGCAAGGCTTTCCCGTGCTGGTCAAAGATGCGTCGCTGGGCGGCGTGTACCCGGTGATGTGCGTCACCCTGATGAACCCGCGCACGGGCGGTGTGTTTGCCTCGTTCGGCGCGCACCCGAGCCTGGAAGTGGCGCTCGAGCGCAGCCTGACGGAATTGCTGCAGGGCCGCAGCTTTGAAGGCTTGAACGACTTGCCGCAACCGACGTTTGCCAGCGAAGCCGTCACCGAGCCGAACAACTTCGTCGAGCACTTCATCGATTCCAGCGGCATCGTCTCGTGGCGCTTCTTCAGCGCCAGGGCCGATTACGATTTTGTCGAGTGGGATTTTTCCGGCCACGGCGAAAACTCGAATGCCGAGGAAGCGGCGACCCTGTTCGGCATCCTCGCCGAGATGGGCAAGGAAGTCTACACGGCCGAGTACGACCAGCTGGGCGCCACCGCCTGCCGCATTCTCGTGCCAGGCTATTCGGAAGTGTATCCGGTCGAAGATTTGATCTGGGACAACACCAACAAGGCGCTGCTGTTCCGCGCCGACATCCTGAACCTGCATCAGCTCGACGATGCCAGCCTGGAAGACTTGCTCGAGCGCCTGGAAAACAGCGAGCTCGACGAGTACGGCGACATCGCCACCCTGATCGGCATCGAATTTGACGAAAATACGGCGTGGGGCCAGCTGACGACCCTGGAATTGAAGCTGCTGATTCATCTGGTTCTGCAGCAGTTCGAGGAAGCGAAAGAGCTGGTGGAAACCTTCCTGCAGTACAACGACAACACGCTCGAGCGCAAACTGTTCTATCAAGCCTTGAACGTGGTGCTGGAAGTGGAACTCGATGACGCGCTGGAACTGGACGACTACGTCGTCAATTTCCGCCGCATGTTTGGCGACGCCCGCATGGACGCGGTGCTCGGTTCGGTGGACGGCAGCGTGCGCTTCTTCGGCCTGACCCCGACCAGCATGCAACTGGAAGGCCTCGACAGGCACCAGCGCCTGATCGACAGCTTCAAGAAATTGCACGCGGCGCGCGCCAAGGTTGCTGCCCGCTAGGGCAGCAAGCGGCTGACGAGAGTCAGCCGCCCGCCATCGCCGCGATCTCCTTCTGCATGTTTTCAATGGCCCGCGCGTTGTATTGATCGGCGAAATACGCATCGCCAAACAGCTGGCCCGCCTGCGCCTTGCCGCATAAATGCTGCAGGGCCAGGCCCCGCTGCTCGTTGAAGCGCGCGGGGTCCACGTGTGCGTATTCTCTTCCGATGGCTTGCGTGTAGGCTTGGTACACCTCTTCATCCTGGCCCAGGATGGCCAGGTCGGCGCTGAGCATGGCGTCCTTCAGCGCGTGGCTGATGGCGGGGCCCTGGAAATGGTCGGTGGCGCGTATCAATTGCGCCACATCGAGGTTGTCCCCCGCATCGAGGCCGCTGGCCAGCCACAGCTGGGCGCTCGCCTCTTCGCTCGAGTACAGGGCTTCGTCGTCGTGGCTGTAGACGGCGTCGTGGAACCAGAACGCCTTCTTGACCAGCGCGCTGTCGCGCTTCGGTGCAAAGGTATTGTCGGCCCACACGCGGATCTCGGACAGGCCGTGCACCAGGTGGTCGAGGTTGTGATAGTGACGGTCCGCGCCGCCATACGCCTGCGGCCCCGTCAGGTGCGCGAACCAGTGATCGGCCAGCGCGACGTCGGCCGCCGAAGCGGTGGCGTAATGCCACAGCGCTTCCCACTCCTTGCGCAGGCAGTCGAGTATCCACGCGTGGTAGGCGGGACCGGGGACGAATTTCTTCATGGTCCAGTTCCATCCCACCGGCCCTTCCAGCGCCTTGACGAAGCTGGAGCTGACGGAACCGAGGTCGCGCGGCGGCATGACGAAAATCGTCTTGGCGCCCTGCAGCACGTCCACATTGGTTTGCTGGATCAGGTTTTCATAGTCGAAATCGGCCGTCGTGCGGATGCCGCGGATCAGGTAGTCGCAGCCATGCTTTTTCGCCGCGCGCGCCGTGTAGTCGCCCTTGACGATGACCACCTGTACATTGTCCCAGCCGCACTCGCGCGCGCTCTGTTCGATGATGCGCTTGCGGTCTTCGGCCGGGAACTGCGGCTTCTTGGCGGGGTTTTGCGACAGGAACACGATCACCTCGTCGGCGAGCGAACGCGCTTCGCCGATCACCCACATGTGGCCATTGGTGATGGGGTCGAGGGTTCCTGAAAATCCGATTCTCTGCATGTGCGCTCCGTGGTCTGGTTCTGCTTGTTTCGCAGACAATATAGGGCCACGGCGCGCGCGTCAATGCAACAGGCCAAAGATGATGGTTAAAACACTCATTTCACGGCTTGCGGGAATTCCACGCGCACGCACAGGCCGCCCAGGCGTTCGGATTTGTCCAGCACCAGGCGCGCGCCATGGCGCTCGGCGATGGCCTTGATGATGGCCAGCCCCAGGCCGCTGCCGTTGGCATCCGTGCCGGGCACGCGGTAGAAGCGGCTGAAGACGCGTTCGCGCTCCTCGGGCGGGATGCCGGGGCCGTTGTCTTCCACCGATAACGTCACGCCGACGGGGCTGGCGCGCAGGTCGATATCGACCGTGCCGCCCTGCGGCGTGTACTTGATGGCGTTGTCGACCAGGTTGCGCAGCATGATGTTGAGCGCATCGGCCTGCCCCGCCACCTTGGCCGGGTCCATATGGTGCAGGCCCAGGTCGATCTTGCGCGCCTGCGCGATGCCGGCCATGTCGCCCAGCGCTCGCTTGACGACGTCGTTCAAGTCCACCGCCTGCAGCTGGTCGCCGCTGGCGGCGCTCGCTTCCTGGCGCGCCAGCACCAGCAGCTGCTCGACCAGGCGCGTGGCCCGCTCGATGCCGGCGCTGACGCGGGAGATCGCCAGGCTGCGCTTTTCTTCCGATTCGGCCCGCTCCAGGCTCAATACCTGCAGTTTCAGGGCCGCCAGCGGCGTGCGCAATTCATGCGCGGCGTCGGCGACGAAATGCTGCTGCGCGTCGAACGCCGTTTTGACGCGCCCGAACAGCAGGTTCAATTCATGCACCAGGGGGCGCACTTCGTCGGGCAAGCCCGCTTCCGATACGGGAGATAAATCGTCCGCCTGGCGCGCCGCCACCTGCTTGCGCACGCGCGAGACGGGCGCCAGCGAACCGCTGACGACCCACCAGACGACCAGCATCAATATCGGCGCCATCAGCGCGATGGGACCCACCGTGCGCAGCGCCAGGCTGCCGGCCATGCGCTTGCGCACGGCCATGTCCTGCGCGATCTGCACGGTCTGGGAACTGGTTTGCACGGAAAAGATGCGGTAGGTGGTGCCGTTCGCCTTCACGTTGGAAAAGCCCAGCACGGCGCGCTGCGGCAGTTCCGCGCGCGTGATCGAGCGGAACACCTGCACGCCGTCCGGCGTCCACACCTGCACCACCATGTCATTGTTGACGGGGTCGGCCGGCAAGGCTTGCGCGTGATTGGCCAGCGGCGCGCCGGAGCGCAGCGACAGGGCCATCTGCTGCATGTGGTAGTCGAAAATCTGGTCGGCGTCATACAGGGCGCTGCGGTAGGCGATCGACGCCTGCGCCAGGGCCGCCATGATGATGGCCGCCAGCAAAAACCACAGCAGGCGGCCGCGCAGCGAGTGCGTCACCGTGACCTTCATCCTCATGCCTTGGGTACCATGTAGCCGAGGCCGCGCACGTTCTGGATCAAGTCGCTGCCGAGCTTCTTGCGCAAGCCGTGGATATACACTTCCACGGCATTGCTGTTGACTTCATCCTTCCAGCTGTACAGTTTTTCTTCCAGCTGCGCGCGCGACAGCACGATGCCGGGACGGGCGATCAGCGCTTCCAGCACGGCCCACTCGCGCGCCGACAGGTTGACGGGATGGCCCTCGGCGATCACTTCGCGCGTCAGCGGATTGATACTCACGCCCTGGTGCTCGAAGATCGGTTCCGGCCGGCCCGAGGCGCGCCGCAGCAGGGCGCGGATGCGCGCCAGCAGTTCATCGAGGTCATACGGTTTCAAGACGTAGTCGTCGGCGCCCGCGTCGAGGCCCGCGATGCGCTGCTCGACGGCGTCGCGCGCCGTGGCCACCAGCACGGGCGTGTCCAGCTTGCGCAAACGCATCGAGCGCAGCACGTCGAGACCGTCCTTGCGCGGCAAGCCCAGGTCCAGCAGCACCAGGTCATAGGTTTGCGTCTGCAGGGCCGTATCGGCCATGTCGCCATCCTTGACCCAGTCCACCGCGTAGTGCTCGGCGCGCAGCAAGTCCAGCACCACCTCGCCGATCATCGTGTCGTCTTCTACCAGCAATAAGCGCATGGCTTGCCTCTCTATCTTGTTATGCTTGCTTTCACCCAAAAAGATGAAAAGCTGGGGTCGGCCCCTCAGGGTCCGACCCCGGTATTTGCCCTTGGGTTTGTTTCTTCATTAACCCAAACGCACGGGAATGAAGATCTTATCGGGGCCGCGCTGGATCAGCAAGGCCACCGACTTGGCGGATTTTTCCACCACGTCGCGCACTTGCTCGACCGTGTTGACGGGATGGCCATTCACCGACAATAGCACGTCGCCCGGCTGCACTCCGGCATTCGCGGCGGCACCGCCGGCGTCTTCCACCAGCAGGCCGGCGCTGATGCCCGCCTCGCGTTTTTCATCCGATTGTAACGGACGCAGGGCCAGGCCCAGCTTTACCTTGCCGGCCGCGCCGTCGCTCTTCGCCACTTCGGCCACCTTGTCGGCCGCATTACCCAGCGTCGCCGTCAGGTTGACGATCTTGCCGTCACGCCAGACATCGAGGCTGATCTTGTCGCCGGGCAAGGACGTGCCCACCAGCGCCGGCAAGTCGGCCGAAGCGATGATGCGCTGGCCATTCACCTTGCGCACCACGTCGCCCGATTTCAGGCCCGCCTTGTCGGCCGGGCTGCCCCGCTCCACGTTGGCCACCAGCGCGCCTTCCGGCGTGGCCAGCTTGAACGAGTCGGCAAAGCCCTGGTTGACTTCCTGCACCGTCACGCCCAGCTTGGCGTGGCTGGCCTTGCCCGTGGCGACGATCTGGTCCTTGATGCGGCCGGCCAGGTCGATCGGGATGGCGAACGACAAGCCCTGGAAGCCGCCCGTCTGGCTGTAGATCTGCGAATTGATGCCGACCACTTCGCCGCGCGTATTGAACAGCGGGCCACCCGAGTTGCCGGGGTTCACCGCCACGTCCGTCTGGATGAACGGCACATTGCTGTCGTCGGGCAGGGAACGGCCCTTGGCGCTGACCACGCCCGCCGTCACCGTGCTGTCGAAGCCATAAGGCGAACCGATGGCCAGCACCCACTCGCCCACTTTCAGGTCGCTCGAATGGCCGAGCGGCACGATGGGCAGGTTGTTGGCGTCGATTTTCAATACGGCAATATCCGTCTTCGGATCGGTACCGAGCACCTTGGCGCGGAATTCGCGGCGGTCGTTGAGCTTGACCGTCACTTCGCGCGCATCGCGCACCACGTGGGCATTCGTCATGATGATGCCGTCCGGGCTGACGATGAAGCCGGAACCGAGGCCGTGCGTGGGCACGTCGCGGCCACCGCGCTGCCCGCCTTGCGGGCCCTGGAAGCGGCGGAAGAATTCGAAGAACGGATCGTTGCCGAAGTCGTCGTTGCCGGCCTGGGCCGATGGGTCGTAGGCCACCTTGGTGCTGCCCGTGACGCTGATGTTGACGACGGCCGGGCTGTTGCGCGCGGCGATCTGGCTAAAGTCGGGCAAGGCCACCAGCGGCGCGCTGGCGGCGGGCGCGACAGCGGCAGCCACGGGGGCGGCGGCGGTCGCTGCGGCATTCGCGCCGGCATTGTTCTGATGCACCACCATGGCGCCACCGGCGCCCAGCACACCGATCGCGACCAGCGCGGCTACGGTGCGTTTGATTTTCAACGATGCGGTATTCGTTTGCTGTTCCATGAATTGCTCCTCATTCAATGAGATTTTGATGTATGCAATAGTGGGCCACGAGTCTTAGGCGGTGCTTAACATTTTTCCATTTGGAAACAGGCGTTGGCGCCTTTAAGCATCGCTTAATCCAGCGTTCCGCATGGCGGGCCATGGAGGGCATACAGGGCCTGGACGTGACACTGGCCGGATCAACCGGCCAGTATTTTACTGCATGGGAGGGTAGCCTCCTGGCTGCCCGGGCGCCCGAGGGGCGCCGGGGTCAGCTCAGCTCAGATCAGGCTGCCTGGCGCTGTTCCAGCACGCTGACGGTATCGCCGCCCGTGCCGATCTCGATCTTGCGCGGTTTCAGCGCTTCCGGCACTTCACGCACCAGGTCGATGGTCAGCATGCCGTTTTCAAACGTGGCGCCCGTGACCTTCACGTGATTGGCCAGCTGGAAACGCTGTTCGAAATCGCGGGCAGCGATGCCGCGGTGCAAGAACGTGCGCTCGACGCCATCTTTCTGCTTGCGGCCCGTGACATGCAGCGAGTCGCGTTCGGTAATGATATCAATCTCTTCGCGCGAGAAGCCGGCCAATGCCATCACGATGCGGTATTTGTCTTCCGATACTAGTTCGATGTTGTACGGCGGATAGCTGGGCTGTGCATCGGCGCGCTGTTCGTTGAGCAGCTGTGCCAGGCGGTCAAAGCCAATGGCGGAACGGTACAGGGGGGCAAGGTCAAAAGTACGCATGATAACTATCCTTTTCAAATGAAGCGATAAGAGGGGCGGACCTCACCGTGAGCATCCGCTTGCTACCAATCTAAGGACGATCAAGCGGCCTTCAAGGCCTTGAAAAAGACGATTTTTGCCCCAGTGATCAAAATATTTTTGAGGCTAGCCGTCGCTGCGCAAGGCGCAGGCCAGCGCCGTCCGATTGCTCACGCCAAGCTTGCGGTAAATCATATGCAGCTGGTTGCGCACGGTGGCGGGCGACTTGTCGAGCGCGCGGGCGATCGATTTGTAGGGCGTGCCGCGCATGGCCATGGCCGCCACCAGCCGCTCGGCCGGCGTCAGGCGCTGCATGGCGACGTTGCCGGAGAGCATATTTTCATGCATGGACTGGCTCCCCACCCCTGCTGGCATCGCACAAGGTC
Organism: Janthinobacterium sp. PAMC25594; assembly: GCF_019443505.1. Lineage (NCBI taxonomy): Bacteria > Pseudomonadati > Pseudomonadota > Betaproteobacteria > Burkholderiales > Oxalobacteraceae > Janthinobacterium > Janthinobacterium sp. PAMC25594. The sequence continues at coordinate 5,476,122 of NZ_CP080377.1, read as the reverse complement.
TTGCCGCGTTTTTTCATGATGGGTCTGTCCTTTTCGGTTTGGCGGACCCGCTGCAATGCGGCCCTTCATGCTCTTGTTCGCAGCGCGCCGCCATCCGGTTCAATCTTTTTGCAATGACATTGCGCCAGCCCCTGCGCCCATGCCTTTGCTGGCCTCGCTCTTACCAATACTGCACTATTTCCCCGATGCTATAATTACCACAACGCAATTGCCTGCCGCCCCCATTCAACCTGCCCCTCCTTCCCGTGACCATGAGCGCATTGCCTGTCAATCCCGCCGAACTGCTCGCTGCCATGGCGGCAGGCGACCAGCGCGCGCTGGACGCCCTGTACCGCGCCTGGTCGCCGCGCGTGCGCGTGTTTGCGCGCCTGCAGCTATCGGGCTCGGGGCTTGATGTGCACGCGGTCGCCGACGAAATCACGGTGGACGTGTTCCACGCTATCTGGCGCGCGCCCATGCGCTACGACGGCCGGGTGGCGTTCGGCACCTGGCTGCTGACCCTGGCGCGCAACAAGGCGGTCGACCAGATCCGCCGCCATGGCAAGCGCCTGGCACGCGAAGTGCCGCTCGACAGCGATAACGAGGAGCAGCAGGAACAGGCGGAACACGATCCGGGACCACAGGTGGCGAGGGAAAGCCTGCAACGACGCCATGCAGTGCTGAAATGCCTGCTGCGTCTGCGCAACCCGATGCAGCGCGAAAGCCTGACCCTATGGGCCATCGACGACCTGTCGGTGGCCGATATTGCCCATATTCAACAAGCACCGGAAGGCACCGTCAAGACGCGCTTGTTTCATGGCCGCATCAACTTACGCCAGTGCATACAGCGCTGGTTTGCCCAGGAAGGCGGCCGCCATGGCTAAGTCCATCGATCCTCAGGAACAGGCGCTGCGTGAGATGCTGCCAGACTACCTGAATGGCCATGCCCCCGCGGACGTGGCCAGCCGCATCGCCGCCAGACTGGAACACGATTCGGACTGGGTCGCCGATGCCGACTGGCTGGGCGATATCCGCACCGCCATCGAGGCTGAAGCGGCCAGCATGGATCCCGCCGCAGGCTTGGCGGAACTGCATCGCCGTCTCGAACGCCCCGGCTTCTGCCGCCGCTGCTACCAGCGCCTGGCGCTACCTGCACTGGCACCAGTGGCCATCACGGCGCTGGCCAGCCTGTGCATAGGCCAGGCGTGGCTGCTGTGGCAGCAACCTGCCCCGGCGGATCAACTGCGCTGGCGCAGCGTGCCAGGCGCAGCGGCGCCGCCGGCCAGCCTGCGCGTGCAATTCCTGCCACGCGCCAGCATGGCCCAGGTCGCTGCAGCGCTGGAGCAGGCACAGGCAGGCATCGTCGCCGGCCCCCTGCCTGACCACAGCTATCTGCTCGATGCGGCCAACCCGCCCGCAGCCCTGCAAAGCCTGCGGGCCAGTGGCGTGGTGGCTGCGGCATCCCTCGCCAGCGGGCCAGGGGCGCAATGAAAAACAAGCGGCGCTGGGGGCGCTTGCTACTGCTGAGTTACCTGCTGAGCGGCGCGGCGCTGGCCGGCGAACGCCATGCGCTGCTGATCGGCGTGGGCGCCTTGCCCGCCATGCCGCGCAGCAGCTGGCTGGCCGGCCCCGCCACGGACGTGGCCGCCATGCGCGACGCGCTACGGCGACAGGGTTTCGCCGATGAACATATCTACCGCCTGGCCGATGATGCGGGCGCCAGCCAGGCGCCCACCCGCGCGGCCATCCTGGCGCGCCTGGCGCAGCTGGAACAGTCGCTGGGCAAGGACGATGTCCTGCTGCTGTACTGGTCGGGCCACAGCGTGCTGCTGCCCGTCTATCCGGGACAAGCCGCCGCGCCACAGGGACGGCGCACGCGCTTGCTGACGCGCGACAGCCAGGTCAGCCACCAGGGGCGGCAGCTCGATGGCGGCCTCGATAGCAGCGAACTGGGGCGCGCCATCGATGCGTTTGCCGCGCGGCAGACACAAGTCGTGGCCGTGTTCGACACCTGCCATGCGGCAGCGGGCACGCGCAGCGGCGATGGCCTCGCGTGGCGCGGACTGGCGGCGAGCGACATCGGCTGGCGCCCGGCCCCTGGCAAGGGCACGCCGCCCGACGAAGCGCGGGCGCGGCCCCGTTATGTCGCCTTTTTCGCCGCCGAAGCCCAGCAGCGCACGCCGGAGGCCGCCACGGCCGCCACGCCGGGTCTGGCAGCGGGATTGTTTACCCGGGCCGTCATCGCCGCCTTGCAGCGCCAGCCGCAAACCTATGCCATGTGGGCCGCCAGCGCCACGCAGCAATACAGGAGCGCATTGCAGGCTTACCAGCTGCCCCGCTCCGCCTGGCCTTCGCCCGTGTATGCGGGGGCGCTCGATGCGCCGTTGTGGCATGGCGACGATGCGGCCATGCCGGCGCCGCGCTGGCCCGTGCGGCGCGATGCGCAAGGCTGGCTGGTGCCGTTCGGCTTGCTGGACGGCATGCGCGACGGCGACCTGTTCCAGCATGCGGACACGCGCTGGCGCGCTAGCAAGGCTGGCTGGGGAGAAACGCGGCTGACGCTGCTACCGGGCAGTGCCGACGCCGCAGCGGGCTGGGCCACCCGCACGCCCGCGCCGCTGCCTGCGGGATCGATACGCCCGGGCAAACAGGGAGAGCGTCTCGCCGCCCTGCTGGCGCTGCCCGCCACGCCGGGCCCGCCCCTGCTCGACGCGCGCATCGAACTGACCCTGCCGGGCAAGGCGCCGCGCCAGCTGGCATTCGCCGATGGCGACCTCGGCGTGCTGCCGGCCGGCACGCGCATCCGCCTCAGCGTGGAAAACCGCAGCGCCGCTTCCGTCGACCTGGGCCTGGCGCACTTGCCGCTGGACGGCCCCGCCGCGCGCATCTATCCGGCCCTCGACGGCGACAGCAACCGCATGCCGCCCGCCATCGGCGCCGGCATCAGCCGCATCGAGCGCAGCTTCGTCGTCAGCGGCCCCCACTATGGCGTGGAATGGCTGGCGCTGGTGGCGGCACCGGCGGCAAATGGCACCCTGCCGCGCCGCTTCGCCATCATCGAAGCGTTGCCGGCCCTGCCACCCACGCGCGGCGCGGCCAGCGTTGCGGTCCCCGTGGCGGAAACGGGCAACCCCGACCAGGCCCAGGTGGCCCGGCTGTCCTGGCGCTCCGTCCAATGAGGCGCCTCGTCCTGGGCCTGCTGCTGGCCGCGCCGGCGTGGCTACAAACGGTATCGGCCGGCACCTGCCAGGCTGTCATCGCGCCATGGCTGGCGCAGGCGAACGACGCCAACGACAAGGAACAGCCGGCCGTCTCGCTGCCCCTGTTCCAGCGCAGCGTGGCCGCTTGCCGCGCGGCGAACGACCGGGCCGGCATCGCCACCGGCCTGCTGGGCGTGGGCCAGAGCCTGCACATGCTCAACCGCTACGCCGAGAGCGAACAGGCCTTGCTGGAAGGCTGGGCCATCCGCCAGGCGCTGGACGACGGCGATCCCGGGCGCGAAAGCATGTACTACCCGAGTGAACTGATGTATCTGTACCGCCAGTGGAGCCGCTTCGACCTGGCCTGGCAATGGGGCGACATCGCGCTGGCGGCGAAAGCCCGCCTGATCGGCAAGGACACGGTCTCGTATGGCACCAGCCTGTCCAACCTGTCCGGCGTGGCGCTGCAGACCAAGGAGTATGCGCGCGGCCTGCCGTATGCGCGGCAAGCCATGCAAACGTGGGCCCGCACCTCGGGCGAGAACAGCACCGACCATGCGTGGGGCATGCGCGACGTGGGCGTGCTGCTGCTGCGCATGGGCCGCATGGAAGAAGCCTATGGCTACCTGGAGCGCGCCTACCGGATACGCCTGGCGGCCTTCGGCGAAAACCGCACCGAGACGCAAACGAGCGTGACCGACATGGCCAACTGGTACACCCTGAGCGGCAACGACCGCCAGGCGCTGGCATTCGCCCAGCGCGCGCTGGCCATGGCGGTGCAGCGCTCGGGGGCCGACTCGATGCAGGCCAGCGTGGCCCTGAACCGCCTGAGCGGCATCCACCTGCGCCTGGGCGAAAGCGGCAAGGCATGGCAGGAGGCGGAGGACGGCCTGCGCATCCGCCGCGCCCTGTTCGGCGACCGCCATGCCAACACCGTCAGCGCCTGGCAGGACGTGGCGCTGACGGCGCTGGCGGACAATCAGCTGGGCCGCGCGGAAGTGGCCGCCGCCGCCGCGCTCGAGCATTGCCGCGCCGTGTATGGCGAAGCCGCCGCCACCTGCGCCGCGCACCAGCTCGCGCATGGCGGCGCGCGCATGGCATTGGGGCAGTACCAGCAGGCGCTGGAAGCGGCGCAGGCGGCGGCGCGGCTGGCCATGTCCGGCGGCCAGGCGCTGCCGGCCGACGAAGCCGATGCGCTGCTGCTGGCGGCGCAGGCACAGGCCGCGCTGGGACTCCAGGACGCGGCGGAAACGGCACTGGCCGGCCTGGAGGCGCGGCTGCTGCAAACGCCTCCCGCCACGGCCGGCATGCTCGACATGGTGCGCCAGGCGCGCCTGCAGGCGCGCGCGGAGCACGCCGGCATCGGCGCGGCCGAACTGCAGGCGCTGGCGCGCGAGGCGGGCGCCATGGCGCGGCAAGTGGCCGCCACGCGCGGCGCGGCCCATCCCGCCCATGCACAGGCCTTGCTGGACGCGGCCGGACTCAATGCGCGCGCGGGTGATGCCGCCACGGCGCGGTCCCAGTCGGCCCGCGCACTGGCCATCGGCATGGCGCATGAACAGACCATGCTCGAAGCGCGGGCGGCGGCGCAGCTGGGCGCGCTGGAACCCGACGCGGCCGGCATTTTCCTCGGCAAGCAGGCGGTCAATGCGCTGCAAGCCACGCGCGCCGGCACGGCCAGCCTGCCCGTGCCGCTGCGGCAGGGCTTTGTGCGGCAAAAACGCGCCGCCTACGGCCAGCTGGCGGACCGCCTGCTCGACCAGCGCCGCATCCACGAAGCGGAAACCGTGCTGGCCATGGTCCGCGAGGACGAATTCCACAGCCTGGTGCGCAGCGCCCCCGATCCGCGCGCCACGCGCCTCGGCTACACGGGCGCGGAGGGCGAATGGCAGCGCCAGTTCGAAGCGCGCGCCGCCGCCCTGCGCGCGGGCGCCCAGGCGCTGGCCGCGGCGCGCGAACGCCAGGCGCAGGGCGTGGCGCAAGCCGACGATGCATGGCGGCGGGCGAACGACGCCATGGCGCTGCTGCTCGATGGCGCCACCGAGGCGCTGACGGCGCTGGCGTCCGGCAGCGTGGCCACGCCGGCACCGGCAGGCAAGGCTGGCATGGCGCGGGCCGAACCGCTCAAGCGGGGCGTGCTGCACCTGACTTATCTGGTTACCGACACGCGCCTGCGCATCGTCGCGCAGCGCGGCGGACGGAGCGGCAGCACCATCCACGACGTGGCCATCGACGAGCGCGCGCTGGCGCAGCGCATCGCCCGCCTGCGCCGCAGCGCGCAAGACCCGGGACAGGACGCGCGCGCCGACGCCCAGGCGCTGTATGCGCTGCTGCTGGCACCGGCCAGCCGGGAACTGGACGGCGCCACCTCGCTGTCGCTGTCGCTGGACGGCGTCTTGCGCTACCTGCCGTTCGCCATGCTGCATGACGGGCGCCGCTGGCTGGTCGAACGGCTGCCCGTCTCGCTGCATGCCAGCGGCGGCGAACAGGCCGGCGCACAAGAAGCGCCGCGCCGCGCGCCATCGCTTGCCCTGTTCGGCCAGACGCGCGCAAGCGGCGAACTGCCGGCCCTGCCCTTCGTGCAGCGCGAACTGCGCGCCGTGCAGGCGATCGGACACGCGGCGCGCATCCCCAGCCAGGTCTACCTCGATGGCGACTTCACCGGCGCGGCGCTGCAGCGCGCGCTGCCCGCCAACAGCAGCGTCCATATCGCCAGCCATTTCGTGCTGCGCTCGGGCGCGGGCGCGGACTCCTACCTGCTGCTGGGCGATGGAGGCAAACTCAGCCTGGCGGAACTGGCGCAGGACGGCTACCGCTTCGCCGGCCTGGACCTGCTCACCCTGTCGGCCTGCGAAACGGCCGTGCCCGCCGGCACCGATGCCACGGGACGCGAACTGGAAGGCCTGGCCTGGCTGGCCCGCCAGCGCGGCGCGCGCAATGTGCTGGCCAGCCTGTGGCGCGTGTCGGACCAGTCGACGGCCACCCTGATGGGCGATTTTTATGCGGCGCTGGCGCAAGGCAAGGGCAAGCCGCAAGCCTTGCGCCAGGCGCAGTTGCGGCAGATCCGCGCCGCCCGGCACGCCGTCACGGCGACGCGGGGCCTGACGCCGCTCGACGCCGCCGGCGGCAGCGGCGACGCGCGCGGCCATCCCTTCTACTGGGCCGGTTTCATCCTGCTCGGCTCCTGAGCGCCACACTACGGAAAGCCGTTTTTGGTGTATGCTGGCGGCATGAACAATGACACCGACATCCAGCTCAGCGGCCCCTTCAAGGCCACCGACGGCTCCGGCCGTGCCCACGACATCAAGGCCATCCGCATCTTCGACGAAGGCTACGGCATCATCGACGTCTACGTCGATTTCGCCGCTCCACTCGAAGCGGGCGCCTACAAGGACAAGACCCTGGTCGGCCACATCCTGGCCCGCTTGCGCAGCCTCGGCTACGTGGGCCCCGACTTCGGCCATGGCGACCTGGGCTTGCAAGACAAGAAACTGATCGTCCTGGAAGCGCCGGAAGAGTTTTCCGCCTTTGCAATCAGTAAAGGCTGGAAGGATCTTTCGGCCGAGTTCGACGAGGACTAAGCCGTTTTCTCCCCATCTGCGCCGTACCCGCGACTTGCCGGTACGGCGTTTTTCATGGGCGGCGATTTATGCCAGGTAGCGCGCGCTCCAGGCGGCAATCACATTGGCGACATACGCGGCGTCATCGCGCCCCGTCAATAAATGGTCGGCATCGTCGAGCGACACAAAACTTTTCGGGTGCTTGGCGGCAGTGAAAATATCCATCGCGTTCGACAGGCTCACGGTCGTGTCATTGGGCGCGTGCATCACCAGCAGGGCGCGGCGCAGGCCAGCGATATGGGCCTTCAGGCTGTGGCTGCCCGCGTCGTCGACGAATTGCTGGCGGATGCGGAAAGGCCGCCCTTCCAGTTGGACCAGCGCCTCGCCTTCGGCGGCGATTTGCTCCAGGTGCGCGCTGAACATGCGCGTGACATACGCGGGCGTGCTGGGGGCGGCCAGGGTCACCACGGCCGTCGCTTCCGGCACTTGCGCGGCGGCCGCCAGCACGGCGGCGCCGCCCAGGCTGTGGCCGATCAGCAATTGCGGCGCAGCGTGTTTTGCCCGCAAGAAATCGGCGGCGGCCAGCAGGTCGTCGACGTTCGACGAAAAATTCGTGGCGGCAAACTCACCCTCGCTGGCGCCCAGTCCCGTAAAGTCGAAGCGCAGCACGGCGATGCCGTGTTGCGTCAAGCCTTGCGCGATGCGCCGCGCGGCCAGCACGTCCTTGCCGCAGGTAAAACAGTGGGCGAACAGCGCGTAGGCGCGGATGGCGCCGTCGGGCGCGTCGAGGCGCGCCGCCAGCACATGGCCGTGCGCGCCGGGAAAATCTTGCCGGGTGGATTTCATTGTCTCAGATCAAAGCTGCCGCGCAGCGCGGCCGATGGCGCATTGTAGCGCCGCCCGGCCACAGCTGTTTTAGCCACGCGATGGGATATCGACGCCCTTGATGACGGCAGGCCGGGCCAGGAACGCGTCCAGCACGCGCCGCACATTCGGGAAGTTATTAAAACCGACCAGCTCGCCCGCGCCATAAAAACCCACCAGGCAGCGCACCCACGGGAAGATGGCGATGTCGGCAATCGTGTACTGACTCCCCATGATCCAGTCGCGGCCCTGCAGGCGCTGCTCGAGCACGCCCAGCAGGCGCTTTGCCTCGCCGAGATAGCGCTCCAGCGGACGCTTGTCTTCGTACTCCTTGCCGGCAAACTTGTGGAAGAAGCCCACCTGGCCGAACATGGGGCCGATACCGCCCATCTGGAACATCAGCCATTGTATTGTTTCATAGCGCAGGCCCGCATCCTGCGGCAGGAACTTGCCCGTCTTTTCCGCCAGGTACAGCAGGATGGCGCCCGACTCGAACAGGGCCAGCGGCTTGCCATCGGGACCGTCCGGATCGAGGATGGCGGGAATCTTGTTGTTCGGATTGAGCGACAGGAAGGCGGGCGACAGCTGGTCGTTTTGCTCGAAGCTGACCAGGTGCGGCTCGTACGCCAGGCCCAGCTCTTCCAGCAGGATGGAGACCTTGATGCCGTTCGGCGTCGGCAGCGAGTACAGCTGCAGGCGCTCGGGATGCCGGGCAGGCCATTTTTGGGTGATGGGGAAGTCGGAAAGTTGGGACATGAAAATCCTTATTGAAGTGGTTGACGCGGCGCAAGCAAGAAAGCAAGTATAGCCAAGCATGGCCGTTTCAGCAGGACAGCGCCTTCAGCCAAACAAGCCATGCAAAAACCAGCGCGGCGCCGCGTCTTCCGCGCTGCCGGCGATGCGTTCGCGGTAGACCCAGTAGTGGGCGTGGTCGAGGCCTTCGGCAATAAAATAATCGCGCGCCTGCGACTGGCCCCACCAGCCCGCTTCGATGCGTTCGGCTACGGACACCATTTTCAGGGGCGAGCCATAAAACGGCCGGTGCTCGCGCATCAACAGGGCGACGGGCTGGGCCAGCAGCCAGCCGGGACGGGGCATGCCGGGCAAGCCGGGCGGCAAGTCGGGTGCCGCGCTTCTTGAAACGGGCTTGGCCGGCAGCGGCAGCCACTGGTTGGCCGCCTCGGGACGGTAATCGGCGCGCGGCACTGCCTGCAAGACATTTTCCATGCCCAGGCGCGCCACCAGCAATTCCAGCAAGCGCTGACGCTCCTGCGGCGTGCCGCCCGGCTCGGGAAACAGGCTCTCGCTCGGTGGCGCCATCGGCTGCACCTGCAGCGCTTCCAGGCTCAGGCCGATCACGGGTGCCTCCAGCACCAGCTGCGCCAGGCGCTCCTTGAGCAGGCGCACCAGGTGCTCGTCGCGCCAGACGGCCTCGCCTAAGGCCAGGTCGATGACGGTGGGCGGGCGCGCCACCCTGCCCCGCTCGTGCGCCAGCAGCAGCTGTATGCGCTCGACGGCGAATTGCCGCGCGCACAGCCAGCCCGTCATCTGCTGCAGCAGGCGGCGCGCGCCGAACAGCAGCGCGTCCGCGTGCTCGACGCGGTCGAACAATTCCAGGCTGGCGCGGAACGTGGGCGGCGCTTCGAGCCAGACGAACAGTTCCGTGCCGTGGCCATGCGCGTCGTCGAGCATATCCAGCACGGCCCCGCCGCAGCGGCGCTGCAAGCCGGGCCGGGGCAAGTGGCGCAGCTGCCCCAGGGTGCGGCAGCCGATGCCTTCGAACCAGTCGAGCCAGGGGCGCGCGGGCGGCAGCAGGGCGCACGGCAGGCCGTCGAGGCGGCGCACCAGACTCTCCATGCCCAGCACGCGGCCCCGGCGCGTGCCGGCGCGTGCCAGCAGCCAGGCGCCGCGCGCCGTGGGGGCGCACGACAGCTGGGCCGTGTAGCCCAGCGTGCGCAAGCTGGCCGCGATTTGCCGGCACAGGGCGCGCACGCCGCCGAACAGGCGCAGGCTGGCGCCCGCGTCGACCAGCAGGGTCGCTTCCTCGCCCTGCGCCACCAGCGGCGAGTATTGCAGCAGCGCCAGCGCCACCGCTTGCAGGGCTTGCGCTTCCAGTTCGGGCGAGCGCTCGTGCAGGCGCGCCTGCGGCGCCAGCATCAGCACGCCGCCACGGCGCATGCCCGGCCGGATGCCGGCCGCCCGCGCCAGCGGCGACAGGGCCATCACTTGCTCCTGCTCCAGCACCACGCCCAGCTGGTCAGCCGACCAGCGCGGGCAAAATACTTCGAGCGGGAGCCGGGGCAGGCACAGGCCGATCCAGAGTCGCATGGCGTAGCAGTAAAGAAGGAGGTTGCAGGGGCAGGAACAGGGGCGCGTCGCGCTGCGGTCCCCGGCGCTTGATGAAGCCGATCTCGATGCCGCCGGCGGCCGGGCGCACGGACAGGCGCAGCGGCGCGGGCGACGCATCCTGCGCACCGTGCAAGGGGCGCAGCATGCAGAACAGGGTGTTGCCCGATTGCGCCGCCAGGTGCAGGCGGCGCAGGCTGTCGGCGCGCACGTGCGACTGCCAGAACAGCAAGGCGCCGCAACTGCCGCTGCGCAAGATGTTTTCCGCCGCCCACAAGGCATCCTTGCTGCCCGCGCTTTTGAGCCACAGCAATTGCGATGGCGCCAGCCCCTGCGCGGCCAGGGCCAGCGCCTGCGGCGGATGGGGCGGCTGCAGCAGCACGATGGGCAAGCCCGGCAGTTGCGCCAGCGCGGGCGCCAGCAGCCGCAATTCGCCGCTGCCCGGCTGCTGCACCAGCAGATCGATGAGGCTGCCGCTGGGCCAGCCGCCGCCGGGCAGCTGCGCGGACAGGGCGGCAAAGCCCGTGTCCAGGCAGCGCGTGGCGCCCTGCCCCAGCTGCGATGCGCGCCATAAAGACGGGTGCAAGGCTTCCGGCGCGGCCATCAATTCGGAATGTTGCATAATTGAATATGAAGATGAATACTGTATGCATATACAGTACTATCCAGTCCGGCTTTTGGCAAGGCTTATCTGTCAGATAGCGTGCCCGGGGCCGCTCCGCCATGTCCGAAAAACCCCGTTTCTGGCATCGATTGCTGTACCATAAGCACTCTCCTTACCGCCTGGCAACGTACCAGTCGGCTCCCTCCGTCCATAAGGAAACGCATTTGACCACCATCCAACTCATCAGCGCCATCGTCTTCGGCCTTGCGCTCATCCACACCTTCGCCGCCAAATCGTTTGAAACCCTGGCGCAGCGCCATCCCCGCCACGGGGGGCTGCTGCACTTGCTGGGCGAAGTGGAAGTCGTGTTCGGCTTCTGGGCTTTCATTTTGATCATCATCATGGCCTTTGTCTCGGGCGGCGATGCGGCCATCGAGTATGCCGAATCGCGCCAGTACACGGAACCGCTGTTCGTCTTTGTCGTCATGGTGGTGGCCGCTTCGCGCCCCGTGCTCGACGCCGTGCAGCGCCTGCTCAAGGGCGTGGCGCGCGTCATGCCGCTGCGCACGGAACTGGCCCTCGTCTGGCTGGGACTGGCACTCGTGCCCCTGACGGGCTCGATGATCACGGAACCGGCCGCCATGACGCTGGCCGCGCTGATGCTGGCGCCGCAAATCTTTCGCCCGGGCATTCCTGAATGGCTGAAATATGGCGCGCTGGGCGTGCTGTTCGTCAACGTTTCCATCGGCGGCACCCTGACTTCGTACGCGGCGCCGCCCGTGCTGATGGTGGCCACCACGTGGAACTGGGACAGCGCCTACATGGCCAGCCATTTCGGCTGGAAAGCCGCCATCGCCGTGCTGGTCAACGCCACGGGCGTGAGCATATTGCTGCGTAAATACCTGCACAGCAACACCTCCGACATCAAGCCGAAAGCCGGTGACGTGGAAGCGCCGAAAGTGCCGCTGGCCGTCAGCGTCGTGCACATGATCGTGCTGGGCGGCGTGGTGGCCCTGGCGCACCATCCCGTGCTGTTCTTCGGCCTGTTCCTGTTCTTCCTCGGCTTCGTGCAGGCGTATGAGCGTTATCAAAGCCCGCTGATCCTCAAGGAAGGTTTATTGGTCGGCTTCTTCCTCGGCGGCCTGGTGGTCTTGGGCGGCATGCAGCAATGGTGGCTGCAGCCCATCGTCTCCAGCCTGAAACCGCTGGCCCTGTTCTTCGGCGCCCTGGGCTTGACGGCGATCACCGACAATGCGGCCCTGACTTACCTCGGATCGCTGATCGTCGGCATGACGGACGAAGCGAAATACATGCTGGTGGCTGGCGCCGTGGCCGGTGGCGGCCTGACCGTCATCGCCAATGCGCCGAATCCGGCCGGCGTATCCCTGCTGCGCCGCGGTTTCAAGGATGAATCGATCGGCGCCGTCGGCCTGCTGGCCGGTGCCCTGCTGCCGACGGCCGTGGCGGCCCTGGCTTTCCTGGCTTTGTAATCACTGCAGTGCGGCGGCCACCCTGGCCGCCGCATTAATCCCCTTCGTACACGAGGAAGTGCAGCCGGTCATAAAACAGGCTGTAGGCATAGTCGAACGTGCCCACGCTGCGAAAACCCTTGTGCAGATACACCTGCAGCGCTTCGCTCTTTTCCCATACCGTCAAGCTGATGCGCGCGCAGCCCTTGCGGCCGGCCAGGTCGCGGATTTCATGGAACATTTGCCTGAACAAGCCCTGGCCCCGGTATTTCTCGTCGATGGCCAGGCTGCTGACGAAACAGTCGTCGGCGCGCGCATGCGCCAGCACGAAGGCGTCATACGCATCGTCGAGCGCCTTCATGTCGTCGCGGTAATATGACACGGCGCCGCAGGCCTGGAACTCGTCCATCGTCGCGGCCGTGAAAAAGCCGATGAAGCGGTCATCCTCGTCATGCAGGCCGTGGATGTGCGCCAGATACGGGTCGATGTTCTGCCGCCGCTGCAATTCGACGAACTGCAGATTGAGTTTATTTCCAAAAGAACAGTATTCCAGGTAGCTGGTGGCAAACAGCAATTTGGCCATGCGGTTCTTCGTCTCGTCGTCCAGCAGTTCGCCCGCCACCAGCTTGAGCGGCGCATGCGACAGCAAGCCCGCCTGCGCCTCGTCACCTGGCGGGGCCGCATCGCCGATGGCCGGCATGCGGCTGCCGTGGCGGCCCACCGTGGGACGCCAGAAATTACCGACAGCAATATGCTGCGAACGGTGGGCCAGCAGGTAGCGGCAAAAAACGTCATTCACACGGTCCAATAGCGGGTCGTCCGACAGCACCGAGTAATAGTGAAAATGATCGATATCCGCCCGCAGCTGGGCCGCATACGCCATGCGCGGCACTTCCTCGATGTCGAACACGTCGACGATGTCGGGCAGGCGCAAAGGATCGTCGAGCTGCCAGCCGATGTCGGCTAGCCGCGCCACGCAGCGCGCATACGCGCGCCGCTCTTCGTCGCTCAAGGGGATGTGCATCTCGGTAATGATATCGTCCAGCAAGCGCATGCTGCGGATGCCGCCCGCCACCGCTTCGCGCGCGCCGTCATACAGCACGCCATAGCGCTGGTAGAACTCGGCATGACTGAGCACGGTCACGCCCAGGTTTTTCTTCCATTCGGCATAGAACTGGCCGAACAGTTGCGCTTCGAATTGCGGGCAGGAATGGGGAATTTCCCCATCGATACCCGCATAGGCGAGGTTCACATTGCGCTGGATCACACGCAGCGCCGCGTCGTTTTTCTTGGCAATCAGCATGCCCGTTTCATCGAGAAACAGATTCATCCAGCTGACATGCCGGCGCGCTTCACTGTCATCAGCGTTGCGCTGGAAGTAGTCGGGCACTTCCGGTTTCATCAGGAAAATCGTCGCGGGATTGTGCGGAATCGTATCGACATCCATATACATGCCGCCGTATTCGCACATGATGAGAATGCGGAAATAATCGGACAAGGTGGCGAAGTAGCGCTGCGCATGCAGGGTATCGAGGATGTCGAAGCGGGCCGGCGCAAAGTCCAGCGCCAGCGCGCGCAGCGAGTTGATGTGCAAGGTCGTGCCGCCGATGGCATAGCGGCCTATCGTGTAGCGCCCGGCGCCGCCCGTGGGGCTGAAGCGCGCGTCATTGCGCAGCTGCTGCACATCCCACACCCACAGGATGGAGACATACGGCGCGCCGCCGTTGTGCCGCACCTCGTCCAGCGCCGCGCCCCACTGCTGAATCGCTTCACAGGCGATGGCCGGCAGCGGCCCGCCCATCCAGATGCGGTGCAGGTAGCGCTCATCGTCACCCAGCGCGCGCGTGGGGATGCAGCTGAGCGAGGAACAGCTTGCCGCATTGAAATACGTAAAATTGCCGGCGACAAAGCTGCGCAGGGCCGCGACGCCCGCCTGGTGCTGCGCGGCCAGTTGTTCCTGGTCGCTGCCGGCCGGCCCGACATCGGCCAGGGTGATGTAATCGAGTTTCAGCCGGTGGATGCGGAATTCGTATTCCAGGCTGAAAATCTTTGCTTGATCGTGTTTTGAGGCCAGGTCATCTATTTTCATGGGCGCACCATTTTCCACAGGAAAGTGTCAATCAACGTCGCAGGAGGTAAAACAGGGGCGGGGACATGCGCAGCGTGGCGCCATCAGTGCCGGGCCAGCCGCACCTCGCTTTCCCGGCGTCCCGCCATGCCCCGCGTAAACAGCAGCAAGCAGGCGGCGATGACCACGATGACGGGGATATTCAGCAGCGCATACGTTTCCAGCGCATAGCCGAAGCGCTGGCACAGCACGTTGTACAGCTGCAGCCAGGCGGACAGATAAATGCAATACAGCAAGCTCATGGCGGCCGTCGTCAATGTCATCGACTCCTTGCTGGCCGTAATCGCGCTGCGGAGCAAGGCGCCGTTGAACAGGCCGAAGCCGATGGAATAGACAAACATGCAGGCCGCAAACACATCGACGTGATGGCGGCCCAGGCCCGCGCCCAGCATGCCGCCCGCCGCGATCAGCCCGCCCAGGCGCAGCAGATGGACGAGCGGAAAATCCTGGCGCAGGCGCTGGATGGCGATGCTGCTGAGCACAAAGCCCGACAAAATCACGCATTGCAGCGCGATATACGTGGCGTAGGAGGCGCCCATTTCCTGCAGCACGAAGATGGGCGAAAAGCCGATCCAGGCCGTCAGGGGCACGGTGGCCAGCCCGGCCGTGAACATGCCGAACATGAAGCGCCCGTTGCTGAAAATGGCGGCATAGCTGCGCACGATGGCGCGGCCATCCAGGCGCGGCTGTGTCGGCGCCGTGCGCGGCATGCTCTTGAACAGGCCAAGCAGAGACAGCAGCGCCAGCAGGCCGGAGAGAAAAAACACGTAGCGCCAGTCCAGCCGGCTGATGATGGCGCTGCCGAGGATGGGACCGGCCAGGGGCGCAAGGATGGTGGTGCTCGACAGAATACTGCTGAGCTTGACGGCCGCCATGTCGTCGAACAGTTCATGGATCATGGCATAGCCGATGAAGATGAAGCAGCAGCCCATGCCCTGGATGAAGCGCAGGGCGAGAAATTGCTCGATGGAATTGGCAAATGGCACGGCCAAGGTGGCCAGCAAGAACAAGGTATTACCAGTCAGCACCAGCTTGCGCTTGCCGATCGTGTCGGCCAGGGGCCCGAGGAAAATCTGCAGCGAACTGCCGCCCAGCAGATACAGGCTCAGGGACAGGGGGACGAATTTTGCCTCCGCCTTGAATTCGTCGACGATGCCCAGCATGGCCGGCATGATCATGTCGTTCGACAGATAGATATTCAACTCAAAAACGAGAAAAAACGCAAAAAACCACAACAACTGCCTGGACTTGATGGACATGGCGCGTTCCGTAACGTGGGTGGCTGCCGTCAGTGCGTATCTGCCGTCGGGGCATGGAACGGCGGATACGGATCACACTGAAACGTGTACCAATTGTATACCAGTTAGGGTTTTTATCGCTTGATTTTGTGATTTTTAAATACCGCAACAATACCACTTACGCCAAATACACGGCGCTGCAGCAATGGCGCCGGGCTGAAAAGAGCGCCGCCATGCGGAAAAAAAGAAGAGCCATGCGTACCAGTGCCTGCCGTGCCGTTGCGGCGCGCGGCAGGCTGGCTTAGCGGCGGCGGTGACTGGCGAAGAAATCGAGCAGCATCTTGCTGGCGTCGGGCTTGGCCTTGTCGTTGAACGGCAGGCTGGCGTCACCGCCGCTCCACGCGTGTTCAAGGTGCTCGACCTGCGCCACGCGCAGCAGCACCTCCTGGCCCACCTGATAATCGTGCAGCGCATACGCATGGGCCGGATTGCGCCCGCCCGCCGCCCCGCCCGGCAGACGCTGCACCGTCACCAGCGTATCGGCTGGCATGCGGTTCACGCGCACGCTCTGGCGCACCAGCTGCGTCTGGTTGATGGGCCGCACCACCTTGTCGGCCAGCCCTTGCAACAGGATGGTCGGCAGGCGGGGAAACGCGGGCTGGCGCGCCAGCACTTCATCGATGGCCGCGTCGGCACGGGCGGCAGCGCCATGCTGCATCACGCCCAGCGCGCCGATCAGGTTATGCCCGGCGCCAAACACGGGCCCCGAGTGCAGGCCCAGCGCGGCAAACAGATGGGGATGGTTCAGGGCCACGATATGCGCCATGCCGGCGCCGGCGGAAATGCCGCAGATATAGATGCGCGCGCGGTCGATCGCATAGCGGGCCGCCACCTGCTCGATGGCGCCGACGATCAGGCGCACGTCGCCGCCGCCCTCCTGCGTCAGCTTGTCGTACCACTTCCAGCAGCGACGCGCATGCGAACGCAACGATTGCTGCGGATACAGCACGGCATAGCCCTTGCGTTCGGCCAGGCGGTTCATGCGCGTACCTTCGGCAAACTGCGTGGCGCTCTGCTCGCAGCCGTGCAGCATCACCAGCAGCGGCCGGCCCCGGCTGCGCATGGCGGCGCTCGGCGCCTTCTCGGGCAGGTACAGGAAATACGGCAGGCGCCGGCCCGGCAACTGCCCCAGTTCCGGCAACGGCGCATAGTGGGCGGCCAGCCACTTGCCCGGCGGGGGCGCCGTTCGCTTGCGCACGCGCGGGGGAGACAGGGGCGTGGCAAACGGCGCCAGCGCGGGCACGGCATCGCTGGCGGGCCTGGCGCGCGGCTTGGGACTCGCCTTCGCGGTCTTGGCCACGGCCTTGCGGACCCTGGGCTTGGCGGGCACGGGCCCGAACAGCACCTTGGCCAGTTTGGTCGCCGTGCGCTGCTGCGCCTTACCGGCGCGCAATAGCCCACGCAGCCATTTGGTGGCGGGCTTCACCATGGCGAGCGGCGCGCGTGTCGTGGTGGAGCGTACCGCAAGTTCATCCCTCTGCATCGTTGCATCGTCAGCATGTGCGGCCTCCTCCGTAGAACGCATAGAGTACCGCAATTGGCTGACAACACCGTTCGTTTGCGCACCGATAAAAGTGCCCCCGGCACCATTGAGGCAGATCAAGCGTGACCTTGGGCGTATGCTTACGCTAGGTGTTCGATCAGCATTTCACCAGAGGAGAAAACACCATGAGCTATCTGGACCGCGACATCCTGGGCATGTACCGCAACCACGACGGCCCGGGGCCGGCCCTGATGGGGGCCGACACCCTGCTCGGCGACGATGTCTACAATCACAACGACGAGGAACTGGGCGACATCAAGGAAATCATGCTCGACATGCGCACGGGGCAAATCGCCTATGCCGTGCTGTCCTTCGGCGGCATCCTGGGCATGGGCGACAAGCTGTTTGCCGTGCCCTGGGAACGCCTAACCCTGGACCCCGTCAACAAGCGCTTCCTGCTGAACGTGGAAAAAAACCAGCTGAAAGACGCACCCGGTTTCGACAAGAACAACTGGCCCGACATGGGCAGCGACGCCTGGAACCAGCAGATGGAAGCGTTCTATGGCAGCGGCACGCGCTATGGCAGCATGGGGGGCAGCCGCATGCCATCGGGCAGCGACCTGCGCGGCGGCGCCAGCGTGCAATCAGACAGCGAAGGCAGCATGTCCGGCACCTCCATGAGCGGCAGCCGCGCCGGCACGGGCAGCAACCAGGGCGGCTCGCGCTCATCGCTCAGCGATGATGAGTAGGTAGAACCTGGGTCGGGTAGGTAGGGTAGGTCGGGTAGGTCGGATTAGCGGCGCAGCCGCGTAATCCGACACCACCAGCGGCACGGTTAACACCACCAAACCGCCAAACCGTTAACCCGGCTGACACCACTAACACAGCACCATCGGTCGCGCCAACGATGGCGTCGGATTACGCGTGGCTTCGCCCCGCTAATCCGACCTTGTATTATTCCCCTCATGCCGTTCGTGGTATTGCGAACGGCATCGACCGCTGTCAAAATCTTGGTAGGCATATCAAGACCGGGTAACTGGATGCCGTATCCGCCCTTAGGCCCCGAGCCAGCTCCGTAGATCTCGCACCAGTTACCCATCCTCCATGTCAAGATCGGACAGTATCTTTGGCACCGGCATGCCGGTTAGCCCGCATTTGCAAGGTAGATCGCAAGAGGAACACAGCATGTTTAATTTAGGAATCGACGTTGCCAAGGCCAAGCTCGACTGCGCGCTGCGCCTACCCAACGGCAAGCATCGTAACAAGGTTGTCGAGAACAACCACACAGGATTCACTGCACTCAACGCATGGCTGCTGAAGCACGCTGCCGGCAACCCCAGGGTGTGCATGGAAGCGACTGGCACCTATTGGGAAGGGGTGGCCGAATATCTCGCTGGACTTGGCATGGTGGTCAGTGTCATCAATCCGGCCCAGATCAAGGCCTTCGGCGCTTCGCGCCTGGTGCGCACCAAGACCGACAAGGTCGACGCACAACTGATCGCCGACTTCGCCCACGAACGCCAGCCAGAGCCCTGGCTGGCGCCATCGCCCGCCGAGCAATCGCTGCGCGCGTTGGTGCTGCGCCTGGATGCCCTGCAGGCGATGCGCCTGCAGGAAAGCAACCGGCTTGAAGTCGCGCGCGCGGCGGTACGCCAGGGTATCGCGGATCATATTGCCTGGCTCGACGCCGAGATCAAGGCGCTGATCCTGGCGATCCGCCGCCATATCGATGACGACCCGGATTTACGCGACAAGCGCGAACTGCTCGATAGCATCCCTGGCCTGGGCGAGCGGACGATTCCGGTACTGCTGTCCTACTACGCCAATCCGGACCGCTTCGACAGCGCCAAGCAGGCGGTAGCGTTTGCGGGACTCGACCCGCGCCAGCACGAGTCGGGTTCCAGCGTGCGTGGCAAGCCACGCATGTCGAAGGTTGGCCACAGCTTCCTGCGCAAGGCACTGTACATGCCGGCCATGGTGGCAGTCCATAAGACGCCTTGGGGCAAGCGCTTCGGTCAGCGCCTGCGTGACGCCGGCAAGGCGCCCAAGCTGATCATCGGCGCCATGATGCGCAAGCTGGTGCATGTGGCATTTGGTGTGCTCAGGTCGGGAAAAATATTTGATCCGGCCTTGCATGCCGCTTGACGGGGATAACAGTATCTACCGCTGCATCGATTCCCATACCTTCTGCAAGCGCTTGGCAGAAACAGGCATCGGCGTCCTGAGTTCCTGCGCAAACAGGGACACGCGCAGCTCTTCCAGCATCCAGCGGAACTCGACCAGTTTCGGGTCCGTGTTCTTGCCGGCCTGGCGGTCCTTGGCCTGGCGCAGGTAGGGTGTAGCCGCTGACTGCCATTCGGCCATCAACTTGGTATCGCGCGCGGGGTCGGCGCGCAGTTTTTCCAGGCGCACATTGATCGCCTTCAAATAACGGGGGAAGTGCGCCAGCTGCGTGTACTCGTTTTCCGTCAGGAAGCGTTTATGCACGAGGCCCTGCAACTGCGACTGGATATCGGTGGCCGCCGCTGCGGGAATATTTTGTAGCCGCTTGGGCAAGCCGTGGAATTCCGTCAGTACTTGCGACAGCAGGCGGGCGATTTCATTCACCAAGAGCACCAGGCGCGACTTGCCTTCCGCCTGGCGCTTGGCAAACGAGGCGGCGTCCAGCGGCAGCGGATCTTGCAGGCAAGCGATGTCGAGCGCCTTGTTGATGATTTGCTCGCGCAACTCTTCCTGCGAACCGAGGGCCATGAATTGCATGCCCATCTGTTGCAGGCCAGGGATGCTTTTCTCGACGTACTTGATCTGCTCCTTCATTTGCAGCGCGAACAAGCGGCGCAAACCGATCTTGTGCGTGCGCGCGGCCACGGTCGGGTCGTCAAACACTTCCAGGTCGCAATGCGTACCCTTGTCGACCAGCGCGGGGAAGCCGATCAGGGTCAGCTTGCCCTGCACGATTTCGAGCAGCTCCGGCAATTCGCCAAAGGTCCAGGCCGTCAAGCCCATGTGCTGCGAGACGGTGGCATTGCTTGACGCCGGCGCGGCCGCAGTGGCAGTAGCTGCGCCCTTGCCTGCCGCGACTGTGGCGTTCTGCGCCTGCAGCCGCGACGCCACTTGCGCGCCCGCCACCTTGGCACCGGGCGTGCCCGTGCCCGACACGCCCGACACTTCGGCCAGCTTCTGGAAACTCTGGCGCGCCTGGCCGCCGAATTCCGCCTGCAGGGTGGCCAGGTTGCGGCCCATGTCCAGCTGGCGGCCGTGCTCGTCGATCACCTTGAAATTCATGAAGTGATGGGCAGGCAGGGTTTCCGGCTTGAAGTCCGTCGTCAGCACGTTGATCGTGATCTGCGTGCGGATATCGAGAATGATGGCGTCGATCAAATCGCCGCGTCCGAACACGCCCGCTTCATGCACGCGCTCGCAGAATTTCGCCGCATAGTCGGGCAGCGGCACGCAATGGCGGCGCAGCTTTTGCGGCAAGGATTTTAATAGCAGATGCACTTTTTCCTTCAGCATGCCCGGCACCAGCCATTCGCAGCGCTCGCGCGGCAACTGGTTCAGCGCATACAGCGGCACGCTCAAGGTCACGCCATCGCGCACGCTGCCTGGCTCGAAGTGATACGTCAGGCCCATTTCCAGGCCCGTCACGGACATGGTTTTCGGGAACAGGTCCGTCGTCACGCCGGCCGCCTCGTGGCGCATCAGCTCTTCGCGGTTCAGATACAGCAGCTTCGGGTTCTCGCGCGTGGCTTCCTTGTGCCATTTTTCGAAACCGGCGCCATTGCACACGTCCGCCGGCAGCAGCTTGTCATAGAAGGCGGCGATCAGTTCATCGTCGACCAGCACGTCCAGCCGGCGCGACTTGTGTTCGAGGTTTTCGATGTCCTTGATCAGCTTGTGGTTGTGCGCAAAGAATGGCGCGCGCGTGTCGAAGTCGCCGCCGACGAGGGCATCGCGGATGAAAATCTCTCGCGCTTCCGGCAAGTTGAAATTGCCGTAATTGATGCGGCGCTGGCTGTACACCACCAGCCCATATAAAGTCGCGCGCTCCGAGGCCGTCACTTGCGCCGAGCGTTTTTCCCAGCGCGGCTCGCCCCACGATTTTTTCAGCAAATGTTCGCCGACTTTTTCCAGCCATTCGGGCTGGATCTGCGCCACGCAACGCGCGTACAGCCGCGTCGTGTCGACCAGTTCGGCCGCCATGATCCACTTGCCCGGCTTTTTCAGCAACGAGGAACCGGGCCAGATATGGAACTTGATGCCGCGCGCCCCCAGGTAGCCCGCGCCAGGCTCGTCCTCGCCCTTGAAGCCGATATTGCCCAGCAAGCCGGTCAGCAAGGCCATGTGCAGGTTGTCGTAGGTGGCCGGCGCCTCATTCAATCGCCAGCCCTGCTCCTTGACGATGGTCAACAACTGCGAGTGCACGTCGCGCCATTCGCGCAAGCGCATCTGCGACAGGAAATTCGTGCGGCAATTATCCTGCAACTGGCGGTTGGTTTTCTTGTGCTCGATGGCGGACTCGAACCAGCGCCAGATTTTTAAATAGCTGAGGAATTCCGACTTTTCATCGGCAAACTTCTTGTGCGCCTCGTCGGCCGCCTGCTGGTGTTCCATCGGGCGGTCGCGCGGATCTTGCACGGACAGGGCCGAGGCGACGATCAGCACTTCCGTCAGACACGCGTTATCGAGCGCGGCCAAAATCATGCGGCCCACGCGCGGGTCCAGCGGCAGCTTGGCCAGCTTGTTGCCCAGCGGCGTGAGCTGGTTCACCTCATCGACGGCGCCCAGCTCCTGCAGCAGCTGGTAGCCGTCGGCCACCGCGCGCGCCAGCGGCGGCTCAATGAAGGGAAAGGTCTCCACGTCCGCCAGGTGCAAGGACTTCATGCGCAGGATGACGGCGGCCAGCGAGGAGCGCAGGATTTCCGGCTCCGTGAACTTCGGCCGCAGCAGATAATCCTGCTCCTCGTACAAACGGATGCAGACGCCATCGGCCACGCGACCGCAGCGCCCGGCGCGCTGGTTGGCGGCCGACTGGGCGATCGGCTCGACCTGCAACTGCTCCACTTTATTGCGGTAGCTGTAGCGTTTCACGCGCGCCAGGCCCGCGTCGACCACGTAGCGGATGCCGGGCACCGTCAGCGAGGTTTCCGCCACGTTGGTGGCCAGCACGATGCGGCGCGCATTGCTGGTCTTGAAGACCCGCTCCTGCTCTTCGGCCGACAGGCGGGCGAACAGGGGCAAAATTTCCACGTGCGGCGGATGGTGCTTGCGCAGCGCTTCGGCGCAGTCGCGGATTTCGCGCTCGCCGGGCAAGAACACCAGCACGTCGCCCGAGCCGATGCGGCACAACTCTTCCACGCCATCGACGACGGCATCCATCAAGTCGCGCTTTTCGCGCGCGGCGGCCGTGCGCTGGCCCGGTTTGTCGGCGTTCGCGGCACCCGGCATGGCCACCTGTTCCCGTTCCACAGGACGGTAACGCACTTCCACCTGGTACAGACGGCCCGACACTTCGATCACGGGCGCCGGCTTTTCCGGCGTGCCGAAATGGCGCGAGAAGCGTTCCGCATCGATGGTGGCCGAGGTGATGATGATTTTCAGGTCGGGCCGGCGCGGCAGCAGCTGCTTTAAATAACCAAGCAGGAAGTCGATGTTCAGGCTGCGTTCGTGCGCTTCATCGATGATGATGGTGTCGTAATTTTTCAACAACGGGTCGGTCTGCGTCTCGGCCAGCAGAATACCGTCCGTCATCAGCTTGACGGAGGCGCCACGGCTCAGGGTGTCGGTAAAGCGCACCTTGAAACCCACGGTTTCGCCCAAGGGCGTGCCCAGCTCCTGCGCGATGCGCTTGGCCGTCGAGGAAGCGGCGATACGCCGCGGCTGCGTGTGGCCGATCATACCCTTCTGGCCACGCCCCAGTTCCAGGCAAATCTTCGGCAACTGCGTCGTCTTGCCGGACCCCGTCTCGCCCGAGACGATGATCACCTGGTTTTCCATCAGGGCCTTGGCGATTTCGGCGCGCCGGCCCGAGACGGGCAAGTCTTCCGGATACGTAATCGGTGGCAGCGGATTGCGGAAGGCCTTTTCCGCCTCGCGCGCGGCGCGGGCCGCGTCACGGCTTTCCTGGCCCTCGCGCGGGGCGCGCTGCTGCTGTTGCTGCCGCTGTTGTAGTTTCGGCTGCTCCGCGCCCGGCGGCTGCTGCCTTTGCTGGCTCACGGGCGGACGCTGGCGGCCCTGCGCAGGCGCGGCGGCAGGCGTGGCAATATCCGCGCTGGCGGGCACATTTGCAACGGTGGAAGGAGGGGAAGACTTATTGCTGGCTGAAGACATTGTTTTTTTACAGGTATTTTAAGCGCGCACATCGCGCAGCGAATTATAATGCGCTTAATGGAAAACCCTACCCAATTCGTCCAATGGCTGCGCTCAGTCGCACCCTACATCCACGCCTTTCGCGGCAAGACCTTCGTGGTCGCCTTCCCCGGTGAACTCGTCAGCGCCGGGGCGCTGCAGGTGCTGGCCCATGATTTGTCCCTGCTGCATGCGCTGGACATCAATGTCACCGTTGTCTACGGCTCGCGGCCGCAAGTGGCGGAACAACTGGCCTTGCGTAACGTCGAAGGCCGCTTCCACAACGGCGTGCGCATCACGGATATCGCCGCGCTGGAATGCGCGAAGGAAGCCGCCGGCGAGCTGCGCCTCGATATCGAGGCCGCGTTCAGCCAGGGCTTGCCGAACACCCCCATGTCGCATGCGGCCATCCGTATCATTTCAGGCAACTTCATCACGGCGCGCCCGCTGGGCGTGATCGATGGCGTGGACCTGGAACTGACGGGCATCACGCGCAAGGTCGACGCCGAAACCATCCATTCCATCCTCGGTTCGGACGGCCTGGTGCTGCTGTCGCCGCTGGGCTTCTCGCCGACCGGCGAAGCGTTCAATCTGACCATGGAAGACGTGGCGTGCAGCGCCGCCATCGCCCTGCACGCCGATAAGCTCATTTTCATCACGGAAACGCCGATGATGGAAGACGCCACGGGCGTGGAAATCCGCGAACTGTCGTCGCACCAGGCCGAAGCCGTGCTGATGGCCGGTTTCTTGCCCGACGCCACGGCGTTCTACCTGAAACATTGCGTCAAGGCCTGCCACAACGGCGTCGAGCGCTCGCACATCGTGCCGTTCTCGATGGACGGTTCCGCCTTGCTGGAATTGTTTACCCATGATGGCGTGGGCACCATGATCAGCCATGAAAACCTGGAAAGCCTGCGCCAGGCCACCATCGAAGACGTGGGCGGCATCATCAAACTGATCGAACCGCTGGAAGCGGACGGCACTTTGGTGAAGCGGGGCCGCGAGCTGATCGAGCGCGAAATCGATTATTTCTCCGTCATCGAGCATGATGGCGTGATCTTCGGCTGCGCCGCCCTGTACCCGTTCCCCGCGCAAAAGATGGCGGAAATGGCCTGCTTGACGGTCAACCCGGAAGTGCAAGCCCAGGGCGACGGCGAACGCATCCTGAAACACATGGAAAACCGCGCGCGCGCCGCCGGCCTGAACAAGCTGTTCGTGCTGACCACGCGCACCTCGCACTGGTTCAAGAAACGCGGTTTCGTGCCCGCCACCGTCGACGATTTGCCGAAGGACCGCCAGCATATGTATAACTGGCAGCGCAAATCCCAAGTATTAATTAAAACCCTGTAACACGTGAAAAAGCCCGGCATGCCGGGCTTTTTCTTTACTGAAATATCATTACCTGATATTCAGCGGGGCGAACGATTTCACCAGGTCGTCGAGCGCCTTCAATTGCGCCAGGAATGGTTCCAGCTGGTCCAGCGGCAAGGCGCTGGGGCCGTCGCAGCGGGCGTTGTCCGGGTCAGGATGGGCTTCCAGGAACAGGCCGGCGATGCCGACGGCCAGGCCGGCGCGGGCCAGGTCCGCCACCTGCTGGCGGCGGCCGCCCGAAGCGGCGCCGCCGGGGTCGCGCTGCTGCAGCGCGTGCGTGACGTCGAAGATGATGGGCAGGTCGTCACATGTTTTTTTCATGACGCCAAAACCCAGCATGTCGACCACCAGGTTGTCGTAGCCGAGACAGGTGCCACGGTCGCACAGGATCAATTGATCGTTGCCCGCTTCCTTGAATTTTTCGACGATATTGGCCATCTGGCCAGGACTCAAAAATTGTGGCTTCTTGATGTTGATGACTTTACCCGTTTTCGCCAGGGCCACGACCAGGTCCGTCTGGCGCGCCAGGAAGGCGGGCAGCTGCAGCACGTCGACCACCTCGGCCACCTGCTGCGCCTGCCATGGCTCATGCACGTCGGTAATCACGGGCACGCCGAACGCCGCCTTCACATCCTGGAAGATGCGCATGCCTTCTTCCAGGCCCGGGCCACGGTAGGAGTGGATCGATGAACGGTTGGCCTTGTCGAAACTGGCTTTGAACACATAGGGAATGCCCAGTTTTTGCGTCACGCGCACATATTCTTCGCAGGCGCGCATGGCAAGATCGCGCGATTCGAGCACGTTGATGCCGCCAAACAGCACGAAGCTGCCTGTATTGCTGACGTCGATGCCATGGACTTTCACTGAGGTCATAGGGATTCCATATTAGTTAATTGTTACTACTTGCTTGGACGAGGCGCAGCCAGCGGCTGGCGCGATAAGGCATCTTACTAGCTAGGGCGGCGCAGATCAAATTTGATCCAGCGCAAGGGCGCGGCAAACGGCGCGTGGCCAGGCCGCGACGGCCCCGCGAGGGCAGGCGCAAAGTACCTTATAATCACGCTTTATCTCTACACTGATTCAGGAGCACAGATGGCCCGCACGATCCACTGCATCAAACTCAACAAGGAAGCCGAAGGACTGGATTTCCCACCGTACCCGGGCGAACTGGGCAAGAAGATTTACGAATCGGTATCGAAAGAAGCGTGGGCCGCCTGGCTCAAGCACCAGACCATGCTGGTCAATGAAAACCGTTTGAACCTGGCCGACGCGCGCGCCCGCAAATACCTGGCCACGCAAATGGAAAAGCATTTCTTCGGCGATGGCGCCGATGCGGCCATGGGTTACGTGCCCCCTACCGAGTAAGTGTCAAGCATTCCCGCCCGTGGCCGCCGCGCCACGGGCAGTTTCACCTGCGTTTCACGCCCTGCCCCGCCGTTTCACGGCACCGCCTCCCCGTTTCGTCGCACACCGCTCGCCGCCCATGCCGCCGGCTGGCACAGTACGTCCATCGACAACCTCACACCAAGGCGGACACCATGTTGCAGCACATCTTCAGCCACACCCCCCTCTACGTCTGGGCCATCCTGGGCTTTCTCGTGTACCGGGGCGTGCTGGCCAGCCGCGCGCGCGAAGTGACTTTGCGCAAGCTGTGCATCATCCCCCTGGTCATGCTGGTCCTGTCGCTGAGCGGCGTGTACGGCAGCTTCGGCCTGGCCGGCAGCGCGCCATTCGCCTGGGTGGCGGGCGCCGTGGCCGGCGCGGCGCTGGCCTGGACGCTGGTCGATGCGCGCAAGATCGTCGCCATACCCGAGCGGGCCAGCGTGCAGCGCCCCGGCAGCTGGGTGCCGTTGATCCTGATGATGAGTATTTTTTGCATGAAATATGCGGTCGCCGTGACCCTGTCCATCGTGCCGGCCTATGCCCATGCGACCGGCTTCAGCGTGCCAGTCTGCCTCGCCTACGGTGGCTTCAGCGGCATCTTCCTCGGGGGCTTGCTGCGCACCGTGGCCGTGTACCGCCAGGCGCATATGACAAGCGGCCCGCAAGGGGCCGCCGTGTAAGACAGGTACAAACGCCGGCGAACGCCGGCTATCACCTTAGTAGGCCAGCGTACGCACGCCTTCCGGCATGCCCAGCAGGCAAACATTCGCGCCGCGCACGGCGAACAGGCCGACGGCGATGACGCCGACGATCTGGTTGATCTGCTGTTCCAGCGCCACGGGGTCGGCGATCTGCAAGCCCAGCACGTCGATGATTTCGCCGCCGTTGTCGGTGATGAAGGCTTCGGTGCTGCCCGCTTTCAGGCGCAAGCGGGGCGTGCCGCCCAGTGCGGCCAGCTGGCGCGAGACGGCGGCGCGGGCCATCGGCACCACTTCCACCGGCAGCGGGAAGGCGCCCAGGGTCTCGACCAGCTTGGAGCCGTCCGCGATGCAGACAAATTGTTTCGCTACGGAAGCAACAATCTTTTCACGCGTCAATGCCGCGCCGCCGCCCTTGATCATGGCGCCGCTGGCCGTGATTTCATCGGCGCCGTCGATGTAGACGGCGATCGACTCGACGTCGTTGAGGTCAAAGACGGCAATGCCATGGCCTGCCAGGCGCGCGGCCGTCGCTTCGGACGAGGCGACCGTGCCCTTGATGCGGTGCTTGATCTTGGCCAGTTCATCGATGAAAAAGTTAGCTGTGGAGCCGGTACCGACACCGATGATTTCACCATCGACTACATAGTTAATGGCGGCGCGGGCTACGGCTTGCTTCAATTCGTCTTGGGTCATGACATTCAGGCTAAAGTGGGGAATGGCGCTATTTTAACGGATTGCCAGCCCGGCCAGCCGGCCATGATGACCGACCATGCCATGAGATACAACAGCTAAGCGGGAAAACCTTGCCATAGGGCAATTCCCCATTCAATTACTCTCTATGGCCTTTAAAATATGCGAAAATGGAATGATCGACCGATATGACGTTTCAGGAATAGCACATGAATCACAGTAAACAGGTACTTGTTGTCGATGACAGCCGGGTTTCACGTTTGATGTCGCATCAGTTCATCCTCAGCAAACATGCCGACTGGCAAGTGATTGAGGCGGCGACGGGTGAAGAAGCCCTGGAAAAAGTCAAGACAGTCAACCCTGTCCTGATATTACTGGATGTCAACATGCCCGGCATGGGCGGCGTGGCGGCGGCGGAACAATTGCGCGTGCTGTGTCCGCAAACGCACATCATTCTCGTCACGGCGAATGTGCAAAACGCCATCCGCAACCGTGCCAGCGAGCTCGGCGTCGGCTTCATGGAAAAACCGATCACGGAAACCCGCATCCATCAGCTGATCGAATCACTGGGACTGTGAGCATGATCAATCTCTCCGAACTCGAAAACGATGCCCTGGTAGAGATATTCAACATCGGGGTGGGCCATGCCGCCGCCGCGATGAGCGAGATCGTCAATGAAGAAGTGACCATGTCGGTGCCGTCGATCACGTTCCTGAACCGTGCCGACGCGGCCGCCCTGCTGGGCAGCAAGAAGGATGGCGAACGCATCTGCGGCGTCAGCCAGCATTACGATGGCGCCTTCGCCACCGAAGCCATCCTGATGTTCCCGGAAGACAAGAGCCTGGAAATCGTGCGCCTGATGGTGGGCGATGCCATGCCGCTGCAGGAACTGACGGAGATGGAACAGGAGGCGATGAGCGAAATCGGCAACATCATCCTCAACTCCTGCGTGGGCACCCTGGCCAACCTGTTCGACAGCGAACTGCATGGTTCGCTGCCGCTGTACCACGTGGGCACCAGCGCGGAAATCCTGTCCTCGTTCGGCGGCCGCGATGACGAAGCCGTCGTGCTGATGCTGCATATCGACTTCGTGCTGTCCAAGCACCAGATCCACGGCTATGTCGCCTTCGTGCTCGACCTGTCCGCCTTGCACGACCTGAAACAGCAGGTCAGCCACTATCTGGCCAAGGTCCTGGGACAGGCGTGACGATCATGCCGGATGCCTTACACCGACTCGCCTTGCTCGAAAGCATACTCGGTGCCGTCAACCTGGGCGCCATCGTGCTCGACGAGCAGCACCGCATCGTGCTGTGGAACCACTGGATGGCGCGCCACTCGGCATGCCGGGCCGACGCCATGCTGGGGCAGGACTTCTTCGCCGTCTATCCGGAACTGCGGCACAAGCGCATCGATTCGGCCATCACCCAGGCCCTGCGCGACAATTTCCAGTCGCTATTGTCGCAAACCCTGCACAAGGCGCCATTTGCCCTGTACACGCATGGCGTGGCCGCTGGCACGGCGGAAGGCCAGGAACGCATGCAGCAGGCGATCGCCGTCACGCCGATCAATCTACCCGGTTCGCCGCGCCACTGCCTGATCCAGATCAATGATGTCACCATCGCCGTGGGTCGCGAAAAGCTGCTGCGCGAACAGACCATGGTCTTGCGCTCGCAAACGTTTTCCGACGGCTTGACGGGCATTGCCAACCGCCGCCACTTCGACGTGGCGATCGAGAAGGAAATGCGGCGCGCCATGCGCACGGGCAGCCCCCTGTCGCTGCTGATGATCGATATTGACCATTTCAAGGATTACAACGACCATTACGGGCACCAGCAGGGCGACGACTGCCTGATCCGCGTGGCAGCCGAACTGGCCGCCATGCTGCAGCGCCCCACCGACCTGCTGGCACGCTATGGCGGCGAGGAATTTGCCGCCATCTTGCCCGACACGGACGCCGCGCAGGCGCTGCGCATGGCCGAGGCGCTGCGCGAACGGGCGGCCGGGCTGCGCATTGCGCATGCCAAGACGGGCAATGAGGTCAAGCACATCACGGTCAGCATCGGCATCGCCACGCAGCACCCGCAGCAGCAACTGGCCATCTCCGCCCTGATCGGCGCCGCCGACCGCGCCCTGTACCTGGCCAAGGGCGCCGGGCGCAACCGTGTGATGCTACAGCCATTGTAGAAAATGCAACGCCGGCAAAGGATTCCAGTAGACATCTTTACGGCGTGTGCGTAGACTCGTAACTAATTGCAGCAACAACAAGAATTTATCTTTGGTATCTATCCATGCGCCTGGCCTGCCCATGCGGGATACGGCCAGGAGCGCTTGTGAATCTCGATCCTCCCTTCAAATCCGGCTTGCCGGGTGCTGGCATGGATACGACCATGGTGAATGGCATGCGCCTGCTGCTGTCGAGCGCTACCTTGCTGACCCTGTTCATCGACCCCGAAAGCGCCGGCAAGCTGAGCAAGATCACCTGGCTGATCTTTTCCGCGTATACCCTGCACAGCCTGCTGCTGTATGTGCTGGCCGTGCTGGGCCTGAGTTTGCCGGAAGATATACTGCTGTACTGGCTGGACGTGGCCTGGTATGCACTGATCGTATTCTCCAGCAGCAATCACAACAACCTGTTTTTCCTGTTTTTTTTCTTTGCCATCCTGACCTCGTCGTTCCAGCGGGGCTTCGAGGAAGGCGCGCGCATCACCCTGGCCTCGGCCGGCCTGTTCGCCGCCACCGCCCTGTTCGGCGAAACGGATGCGGAACTGTCGCGCCTGCTGCTGCGCGCCACCTTCCTGCTGGCGCTCGGCTACATGATCGCCTACTGGGGCGGCTCGGCCATCACGCAGCGCAGCCACCTGGCGCTGCTGCGCGATGTCAGCCAGCTGTCCAATCCGCGCTTTGGCGTCGACCAGACCATTAGCTCGGTGCTGGAAAAAACCCGCAGTTATTTTAACGGCAGCAGTTGCCTGCTGGTCATGCAGGACAAGGGCACACGCGTCTGGTCGCTGCGCAGCGTACTGCATACGGCAACGGGCGTCGTGCACACCAGCTCGCTCCTCAGCGACGACGCGGCCAGTCCCCTGCTCGCTTTCGCGCACGATAAAATCGCGCTGTACAACCAGCCCGTCAGCTCCTGGCTGCCGTGGACCGGCGGCGCGCGCATGCTCGATTCCCACAGCGGGCGCTGGCTGCGGCATGACGACGCGGCAGGCGCCCGCCTGGCCGAACTGCTCGAAGCGCACGCCTTCATCAGCGCGCCACTGCCCTTGCGCAATGGCAAGGGCCACATCTTGATCGTCTCCGCCACCAGCATGAGCAAGACCGACGCCCTTTTCCTCAGCCATATCGGCGCGCAGGCGTTTCCCGTCATTGAAAACATCGATCTGCTCGACCGCCTTGCATCGCAGGCGGCCTCGCGCGAGCGCGAAAAGATCGCGCGCGATCTGCATGACACGGCCGTGCAGCCGTATATCGGCTTGCGCCACGGCCTGGCCGCCCTGCGCAATGAAGCCACGCCGGGCAATCCGCTGCTGCCCGAACTGGAAAAACTGATCCTCATGTCGGGTCAGGTGATCGCCGACCTGCGCAGCTACGCGCGCACCTTCAAGAACGGCCAGGTGCAAAGCGAGCCGGAATTGCTGGTGGCGCTACGGCGTCAGGCGGCACAAATTCACGAATTCTATGGCATCGACATCACCCTGCATATCGAGGGCGACCTGCATATCAACGACCGCCTGGCGGCCGAGGTGTTCCAGATCGTCAATGAGGGCATGAGCAATATCCGCAAGCATACCTCGGCGCGCCACGGCGCCGTCAAGCTGACCTGCGTGCAGGGCGCGCTGCACATCAGCATCGACAATGAATGCGCCGCCGCGCACGTGCCCGATTTCCTGCCCGACTCGCTGGCCGAGCGCGCCGCCGCCCTCGGTGGCAGCGCCCGCGTCACCCACAGCCGCCTGGGCCATACTTCCGTGCAGATCGAGATCCCGATATGACCGACATGAATGAACGCCAGCACCTGCCCAACGTCCACACCCACACCAGCATCCGCGTCATGCTGGTGGACGACCACAAGACCATGCTGTGGGGCCTGGAACGGCTGATCGGCGGCGAACACTCGGGCATGCGCGTGGTCGCGACGGCGTCCGACAGCGCAGCAGCGCTGGCACAGGCGCTGGCGCTGCAACCCGATGTCATCGTGCTGGACCTGGACCTGGGCGGCGTCAGCTCGCTGGCCATCCTGCCCGCGCTGGCGCAGTGCGGCAGCACGCGCGTGCTGGTGCTGACGGCCAGCCACGACCAGGCCACGCTGGACCAGGCCATCCTCAAAGGCGCGCGCGGGGTCATCAGCAAGGATGCGCCGGCCGAGATGGTGCTCAAGGCCATCGAAAAGGTCTACCATGGCGAACTGTGGCTGGAGCAAGCCATGCTGGGACGCATGATGACCCAGCTGACGCAGCCGGGCGGCGCATCGGCGCACGCCATCGCCGTGGCCAGCCTGACCTTGAAGGAAAGAAAGATCATCGCCGCGCTGGTGCACGGCAGCGGCACGCCAACCAAGCTGCTGGCGGACCAGCTGTGCATCTCGGAACACACCTTGCGCAACCACCTGACGTCGATCTACCGCAAGCTGGGCGTGTACAACCGCCTGGAACTGTACGCCTACGCCAGCAAGCACCAGCTGGGCGAATTGCCGCCCGCCAGCTGATTCCCGTTTCCGCAGCCGCACCTCCTCACAGGGCGCCCGCTTTGCCGGCGTAGCGCCAGGCATGCGTTCGGCCTGCGCCTGCGCGTGCCAAGCCCAGCCATGACAATTGTCCCGAAAAAATCGAGCATATCCTCCCGGCCGGAAAGGGAGGTTCTTCTGATGTAGATCAAGCTGCCCACTTCTATATTGGTGTTACCGGGGTGCACATCACACGCCACGGTCCACCACGATACGGAGCACGGCATGCGCCTAGCCAAGTTTCTTCCTGCATCACTATCCGCCTACTTGCAGGGCAAGGAAAAGGCCGCCTTCTACCGCTATGCCCTGGTCGCCGCACTACTGGCCGTGATCTGCATCATCGGGCTGCTGGCACTGGGAGTAAGCCCGTAAGGCAGCGTTTCGCGGAAATACCCCTGCAAGACAGCAATGCCGTTTCATCCACCGTAGTTCTTCAACCACCAGGAGTTGTCATGAACCTCATCAAAAACTTTATCCGCGAAGAAGATGGCGTGACCGCCATTGAATATGGCCTGATCGCCGCCTTGATCGCCGTCGTGATCATTGTTGCCGTCAAGCTCATCGGCACGAACCTGAACATCATCTTCAACAAGGTCGCTACTGCCCTGGTTCCCGCCGCGTAACAGACCACAAGCCGGGCTGGCCCTGTGCGGCCCGGCTGTTGGCAATTGTCCAGTTTCCGAGGTACGCCATGAAACGCCTGTTCTCCTGCCTGCATGAAGATTCAGCCGTCACCGCGATCGAATACGCGCTGCTGGCCAGTCTGCTGGCAGTGGCAGTGGTGGCCAGCATCAGCCTGGTCGGCGACCAGGTGCTGCTCATGTACGGCCATATCAAGGACCAGATCATCCTGGCACTATCATGAACGCCCTGCACAGCCATCGCCCCCTGTACCTGATCGTGCTTGGCTATGCCGCCGCGGTCACATTACTCCTTGGCAGCCTCTCCACGCTGCGCGACAGCGTGCCGATACTTTCCGGCTTTCTCCTCATTTCGCTGCTGTGCGCCGTGTTTGCGCTATGTGGCTACAGCCTGTATGTGATGCTCATGCTGCGCCCAGATCGCCTGTGCCATTATCTCTACCACGTGCTGCGCCGCTACCTGAGCAGGGAACGCCTGCTGCGCGCCCTGCCCGTGTTGCTGCTCATTCCCATCTTTGCCGCCAGCTTCACCGCCTTCAAAGCGGCCATTCCCCGCTTGCACCCCTACACCTGGGACAGCCGCCTGTCCGCCTGGGATATCGCCCTGCATGGCGGCACCGCGCCATGGGCATGGCTGCAACCGCTGCTGGGCTATCCATGGATGACGGGCCTGCTGAACGTCAGCTACCACCTGTGGTTCTTCCTGTTCTATGCCACGATCTACTGGCTGGCGCAAGACATGCGCCGCCCGCTGCTGCGCATGCAATTCCTGCTCAGTTTTGTGCTTTCCTGGATCATCCTGGGCAGCGTCGCGGCCTTGCTGTTTTCCTCCGTCGGCCCCTGCTACTACGGTCATTTGCACGGCAGCGACCCTTACGCCCCGTTGATGGCCTATCTGCACGAAGCCAACCAGCACTTCCCCATCTGGGCCTTGTCGGTGCAAGACATGCTGTGGCAAGACTACCAGAGCAGGGGTGCTTCCAGCGAACTGGGCATCTCGGCCATGCCCAGCATGCATGTCGCCACCGCCGTCCTGATGGCCCTGCTGGGCTGGCGTGTCAGTCGCGCCGCCGGCATCGCCCTCAGCGTTTTCGCCATGTTCATCATGCTCGGCTCCGTGCACCTGGGCTGGCACTATGCGCTCGACGGTTATGTCGGTGCGGCCGGCGCGGCGCTGGTCTGGCATGTGGTGGGCCGCATGCTGCGTGCCGGCGGCGTCTGCGTCAGCACGGTGGGCGCCGCGGCACCATGCATGAGCAAGGGAGGGCTGCTGTCATGAATGCCGCCCTGACCTCGCTGCTGTGCCTGGCCTTGCTGGCCGGCCTGCTGGGGGCTGCCCTGTGGCATGACCTGCGCACGCGGCGCATCCCGAATCGCCTGGTGCTGTGGGGCACGGTGGGCGGCGTGCTCCTGAACAGCATGCTGCCGGCCGGCGCCGGCCTGTTCCAGCAGCCGTTTGGCGGCCTGGGCCTGCCGCAGTCGCTGGCCGGCGCCGCTGCCGGACTGGCCCTGCTGCTGCCCATGTATCTGCTGCGCGCCCTGGGCGCCGGCGACGTCAAGCTGATGGCCATGTGCGGCGCCTTCCTGGGGCCGCTTGCCGTGCTCGAAGCGGTGCTGCTGACCTTGCTCGCTGGCGGCGTGCTGGCCATCGCCGCCGCCCTGCTGGGACGCCGTTTGCGCCAGGTGCTGAAAAACGCCTATCACATGCTGCTCGGCACGCTGCTGCAAAGCCTCGCGGGCGGCCCCGCTACCGTGGCCGAGCCGCCTGCCGTCACCGGCAAGCTGGCCTACGCGTTTGCCATCGCCAGCGGCACGGCCCTGCAAATTTTCCTGACGTACAACCACCTGTGGAGCTTGCGCTGAACAGCGCAACTCCATGACCGCAACCAGAACGGGACGCCATCATGAACGCCATCAGCACCCTGCGCCACTCGCGGCACGCCAGCCTGCTCGGCAACGCCTTCATGGCGGGCATCTGGGCCGTGTTTGCCTATGCCCACGTGCTCGCTTACATTCACATCGGTGACTGGAGCTATCTGCTGTTCTGCATGACGGAAACCGTCTCCGCGCTGTTTTTCCTGATCCGCACGGCACCGGACAATGTCTCGACCGACATGCGCGACTGGCTGCTGGCCATCGGCGCCACCTTCGCGCCTTTCTTCTTCAGTCCTTCCGACATGGCGCTCTGGGCCGATGCACGCTACCTGCTGCTGCCGGGCAGCGCCTTGCTGCTCACGGGCCTGCTGTCACTGAACCGCAGCTTCGGCCTGGTGGCTGCCCAGCGCACCATCAAGACCCGCGGCGTCTACCGCGTGGTACGCCACCCGCTGTATGCCAGCTACCTGATTTCCACGACCGGCTACGTGCTGGCCAATACCTCGACAGCGAATCTTCTCATCTACGTCGCGACGATGTCGCTGCTACTGGCGCGCCTGCTGCGCGAAGAGCGCTTCCTGGCTGCCGACGTGCGCTACCGCGCCTATATGCGCCAGGTGAAATACCGCTTGCTGCCTTTCATTTTCTGATCGCCAGCCCAGATCGACCAGCAACAAGGAGCCATCATGCCCGACACCTATCCAGAAGACCCCGCCGACGGCAGCATCACGCCGGCGGCGATGCGCGCGCCGCGCAATGTGGCCGAGACCGGCCTGCCCTTTTTGTTCCTGGTGGAACTGCTGGTGAAAGTCATGTTCCTGCGCGGCCAGATCGGCTTGCCGGCCCTGTCGGCGCACGTGAAGCTGGGCGCCGGCGTGCTCGAACCGCTGCTGACCTTCATGCGCGCCGAAAAACTGTGCGAGGTGCAGCGCACCGGCTACAGCGGCACCGACGCCGACCAGCAGTATCACCTGGGCGACCAGGGACGCCTGCGCGCCGCCGACTATTTGCGGCGCAATGCCTACAGCGGCCCCGCACCGGTCACGCTGGCCGACTACAGCGCGCAGGTGCTGGCGCAAAGCGTGGCCCGCATGCACGTCACGCGCGAAACCGTGCTGCAGCAGTTTCATACCGTGGTGGCCAGCACCGCCGTACTCGACCAACTGGGCGCGGCCATGAACTCGGGCCGGGCGCTGCTGCTGCACGGTCCCGCCGGCAGCGGCAAGACCTATCTGGCCGAGCGCCTGCATGGCTTGCTCAGCGGGACCATCGCCCTGCCGCATGCGGTCATGGTCGATGGTGAAGTGCTGCCCTTCCTCGACCCCATGCTGCACACACTGGCCAGCGACGCCGCGCCGCCGGCCGACCCGCGCTGGGTGCGTGCCCTGCGCCCCACCGTGCTGACCGGCGGCGAACTGACGCTCGACATGCTGGACCTGCAATTCGACCAGGGCGCCCGCCTGTACCAGGCGCCGCTGCACCTGAAAGCCAACAACGGCATCTTCATCATCGACGACCTGGGCCGCCAGCGCTGCTCGCCCGTGGAACTGATGAACCGCTGGATCGTGCCGATGTCGCGCCGCGTCGATTACCTGTCGCTGCACACGGGCTACAAGTTTCCCGTGCCCTTCGACGTCATTGTGGTGTTTTCCTCGAACCTGGCGCCGCGGCAGCTGGCCGACGACTCCTTCCTGCGCCGCATCGGCTACAAGATCCATATCGGCGAACTGAGCGGCTACCACTACGAAACCGTGTTCCGCCACACCTGCGAACAATTCGGCATGGTCTTCAACCACGCCAGCTACCACTACCTGCTGCAACTGCATGGCCAGCATGCGCGGCCGCTGCTGGCCTGCTATCCACGCGACATCCTGTCCCAGCTGTGCGACGTGGCGTGCTACGAAGGCCGTCCGGCACGCCTGGAAGCCGATGCGCTGCACTGGGCCTGGAACAACTATTTCGGCGCCGCCGACGGCTCCGCCGGCATACAGAACGGATCGGCATCGGTCCTGCATAAAGGAGTATCAAAATGAGAAACGCACGCGCTCTGACGATGATGGCCTTCGCGGTCATCCTGGCGTTCGTGGCGGTCATCGTGGCCGCGCGCTGGATCAATGCCCAGGCTTCGGGCAATACCAACAAGGTGGCCGTTGCGCTACTCGACATCAGCCTGGGCGCGCGCATCTCGCCTGAAATGGTGCGCATGGTCGACTGGCCCGCCAACGCGCTGCCGCCGGGCGCCTTCAACGATCCGAAACTGCTCGACGCGCGCGTCACGCGCACCAGCATCCAGCACGGCGAACCGATCATGGAGAGCAAGCTGGCGCCCCCCGGCACCCAGGGTGGCCTGTCGGCCGTGGTCGGCGAAGGCAAGCGCGCCATGACCGTGCGCGTCAATGACGTGGTGGGCGTGGCCGGCTTTGCCCTGCCAGGCAACTATGTCGACATTCTCGTCAACACCCAGGACGAGATGACCAAGAATGCCAGCGGACGCGACCCCAGCATTTCGAAGATCGTCCTCGAACGCATCCTCGTGCTGGCGATCGCACAGGAATCGAACCGCGATGATACCAAGCCCAAGGTGGTCAATGCCGTGACCCTGGAATTGACGCCGGACCAGGCGGAAAAGCTCGACCTGGCGCGCAGCGTCGGCACGCTCTCGCTGGTGCTGCGCAACCAGATCGAAGACAAACCCGTCAACACTGAAGGCGCCACCAAGACCAGCCTGCTCGACACCAAGGTCGCCGCCCAGGTACCGGCGCCAGCACCACGCCCTGTCGTGCGCCACCGCGTGGTGCAAGGGCCGGCCGGGCCGCAAGTCGATGTCATCAAGGGACTGGAACGCAGTTCCCAACAATTCTGAACAACGCGGATTCCTGCCCGATCCGCACCACGAGGAGCATGCCATGAGCACCATGAGCAAACTGAGCACAGCAAACGGGAGCCGCATCCTGCGCATGGCCCTCGCCATCGCCGCCAGCGGCGCCCTGATTCCGGCCGCCTATGGCGAAGTGGCCGCGCCGGCGCCACCAGCGGCCTCGCCCGGCCTGTCGCCGACGCCTCCGGGCGCCAAGCCGCAGACGGCTGGCGCCTCTGCGACGACCACAGCGACCGCCTCGACGGCGGCCATGTCACCGCCGCCGAAAGTGGTGCACCGCGCACCACGCGCCAGGGCCATCGCGCCGCAAGCCATGCCGGACACGGCCGGCGGCCACGCCGACGTCAGCCGGAACATGGCCCTGGCCGAAGGCAAGTCGACCCTGATGCACCTGCCGTTTCCCGTCGCCCGCGTTTCGGTGGGCGACCCGCGCATCGCCGATGTGATCCTGCTCAATACCACCGATGTCTATCTGCTGGGAAAATCCGTCGGCACCACCAACCTGATCATCTGGAACCGCAGCAACGAGGCCAGCATCATCGACCTGTCCGTCAGCATCGACAGCAGCCTGCTGCAGGCGCGCCTGAGCGCATTGCTGCCGAACGAGAAAGACCTGCATGTGACGGTCGCTGGCGATACGCTGATCCTGTCGGGCATGGTCAGCGATACCGTCAAGGCCGACCAGGCGATGTCGCTGGCGAATGCCTATGCCCAGCGCGGTTCGCGTCCTGCCACCGGCACGGCCGCGGCGGCGGGCGCCGGCGCAGCGCCAGCGCCCGCCGCTGGAGGCCCCGCCGACCCCTCGGGCGGACCAGCGCCCTCGCCGCGCGTGATCAACCTGATGTCCATCGCCGCGCCGCAGCAAGTGATGCTGGAAGTCAAAGTGGCGGAGGTATCGAAAACCCTGGTCGACCAGCTGGGCGCCAGCCTGGGCATCAACAAGACCATCGGCAGCTGGTCGTATTCGCTGCTGTCCAGCCTGCTCAGCAACAATCCCAGCGGCTTGAGCGGCGCCAGCAAGAATAACTTCTTCAATCTCGACGCACAGAAACGCGATGGCCTGATCAAGGTACTGGCCGAGCCGAACATCATGGCCATCAGCGGCCAGGAAGCCAGTTTCCTGGCCGGCGGCAAGATTTTCATTCCCGTCAGCCAGACCAATAACGGCGGCACGCCCACGATCACGCTGGAAGAAAAAGAGTTTGGCGTGGCCGTCAAATTTACCCCCACCGTGCTCGAAGGGGGGCGCATCAACCTGAAAGTGTCGCCGGAAGTATCCGACCTGAACAAGGAAGGCATCGGCATCACCGCCACGGGCATCTCGACGACCGCCATTCTGCCCTCGTTTACCACGCGGCGCGCCACCACCACGGTGCAACTGTTCGACGGCCAGAGCTTCGCCATCGGCGGCTTGATCAAGAACAATGTCACCAGCAATATCAAGGCCTTGCCGGGCCTGGGCGAAGTGCCGGTGCTGGGCGCGCTGTTCCGCAGCACGGATTTCCAGACCGACCGCTCGGAACTGGTCTTCATCATCACGCCGCACCTGGTCAAGCCATTGCCGGCCGACTACAAGCTGCCCACCGACGAGTACATACCGCCGACGCGCGGCGACGTCTTCCTGCAGGGAAAAATGGAAGGCCGGGCGCCCGCACCGCAGCCGCAGCCGCAGCCGATACAGCAGCCGGCACCGATGCCCATGCCAGCGCCGCTGCCAGCACCGGCTTCCATGCCGCCCGCCATGCCGACGCCGCCCAGCGACGACCTGCCGCAATACCGCGCCGTGCCCAAGGCCGATGCGGCCACGCCGTCGGCCAGCATCATCGATGATCTCAAATAGGAGCGCCCCATGAAAACCTTTACCTTCACACGCACCCTGCCCCGCTGCCTGTTGTGCGCAGCGGTATCGCTGGCTGGCTGTGCCGCCACGACCACTCCCGTGCTCGACAGCCATTTCGGCGAGGCGGTGACCCTGCTCAAGCAACAGCAGATCCTGTATCCCGCTGCGGCCAGCAATACCAATCCCGTGCTGGGCCTCGATGGCAGGAGCGCCATCAGCGGCTACAAGCTGTATCAGAAGTCGTTCAGCGCGCCCGAACCGCTGCCCGACGTACTGACGATCGGCGTCAGCAAACGCTGACACTGCCGCCCCGCCCTTTGATCCCATCCACAGCCGGAGCCCGCCGTGAAAATTTTCATTATCTCCAGTAACGAACAACAACTGGCCGGGATGGCGGCGCTGCTGCGCGAGCGCCATGCCGGCGACGATATCGACAGCGCCGTCGGCAGCCTGGAGCGGCTTGCCGGCACGGCCGAAATGGCGGCGCCCGACGTGCTGCTGCTGGCGCAACCCGTCATCGACGATGCCGACCTGGCGCGCATCGAGCGCCTGGCCAGCCGCCAGCAGGGCATGGCCATCATCCTGCAATGCGAGCACCAGGGCAGCGACTTCCTGCTGAAAGCCATGCGCGCCGGCGTGCGCGAAGTGCTGCCGCGAGCCGACAGCGGCGCGGCCCTGAATGCGGCGCTGCAGCGTCTCGAGGACAAGAGCGCGCGGCACGTGCAGCGCAATGGCAAGGTGATCGCCTTTGCCTCGTGCAAGGGCGGCAGCGGCGCCACTTTCATCGCCGCCAACCTGGCCTATGCCCTGTCGCGTGACAATCAGCGCGTGGCACTGTTCGACCTGAACCTGCAGTTCGGCGATGCGGCGCTGTTTGTCTCTGACCAGAAGCCGACGGCGACCCTGTCGCACGTGGCACAGCAAATCCACCGCCTCGACGCGTCCTTCCTGGCCGCCAGCATGGTGCAGGTGACGCCGAATTTCAGCATCCTGGCCGCGCCCGAAGATCCGGCCCATTCCAGCGACGTGAAGCCGGAACACATCGACCAGCTGCTGCACCTGGCGCGCAGCGAGTACGATTTCATCGTGCTGGACCTGGGGCGCGGCCTCGATGCCATCAGCGTGCGCGCGCTGGACCATGCCGACATGATCTGTCCCGTCATGCAGGCAACGCTGCCCTATATCCGCGACGGCAAGCGCCTGCTGCAGGCGTTCCAGTCACTGGAGTATCCGGCAAGCAAGATTCACCTGATCCTGAACCGCTACGCAGGCGGCGATGAAATCCGCCTGCGCGACCTGGAGGCGGCGTATGGCCAGCGCATCTTCCATACCATCGCGAATCACTACGCGGCCGCGGCCGCTTCTGTCAACCAGGGCGTGCCGGTGTTGAAGCTGGCGCCGGGCAGCCCGCTGTCCAAGTCGCTGCAGGAGTGTGCCAGCAAGCTGTCGGGCGGGCGCGCGCCCGCCCCGGCGGGCCTGTTTTCGCGCCTGTTCCAGCGTAGCCGGCCCATTCACCTTCGAGGGGAAACAGCATGAGTACCGATATCCATGGCGGCCATCCCAGCCTGCGTGAACGCCTCGGCAGCGCCGCCGCGCCGAATGGCTACGCGCCGTTCGGCGCAGCCCGCGCTGGCAGCGCCGACAATCCGGCCTACCACGAACTCAAGCAGCATGTGCACCAGGCCCTGCTCGACAGGATCGACCTGGAGGGCATGCAGCGCCTGTCGCAGGAGCAGATACGCGAGGACCTGAAAACCCTCGTCGGACGCCTGCTCGATGAAGACAATGTCGTCATCAACGACATCGAGCGGCGCACGCTGGTGCGCGACATCCAGGATGAAGTGCTGGGCTTCGGCCCGCTCGAACCGCTGCTGGCCG
Source organism: Janthinobacterium sp. PAMC25594 (assembly GCF_019443505.1). Taxonomy (NCBI): domain Bacteria; kingdom Pseudomonadati; phylum Pseudomonadota; class Betaproteobacteria; order Burkholderiales; family Oxalobacteraceae; genus Janthinobacterium; species Janthinobacterium sp. PAMC25594. The sequence goes on along the minus strand of NZ_CP080377.1, from coordinate 5,434,857 downwards.
ATCCGGAAATTTCCGACATACTCGTCAATACCTACCGCCAGGTGTATATCGAGCGGCATGGCCAGTTAGAACTTAGCAATATTCGCTTCACCGACGATGCCCACCTGCTGAAAATCATCGACAAGATCGTCTCGCGCGTGGGCCGCCGCATCGACGAATCGAGCCCCATGGTCGATGCGCGCCTGCCCGATGGCTCGCGCGTCAACGCCATCATCCCGCCGCTGGCCATCGATGGCCCGGTGATGTCGATACGGCGCTTCTCGGCCCAGCCGCTGCGCCTGGCCGACCTGGTGGAACGGCACAGCCTGACGACGGAAATGGCGCAGATACTGCAAGGCCTGGGCAAGGCCAAGGTCAATATTCTGATCTCGGGCGGCACGGGCAGCGGCAAGACCACCATGCTCAACGCGATTTCCGGCTTCATCAGCACGAGCGAGCGCATCGTCACCATCGAAGATGCGGCCGAACTGCAGATGCAGCAACCGCACGTGGTGCGCCTGGAAACGCGGCCGGCCAATATCGAGGGCAAGGGCGAGGTGACGCAGCGCGCGCTGGTGCGCAATGCGCTGCGCATGCGGCCCGACCGCATCATCCTGGGCGAGGTGCGCGGCGCCGAAGCACTCGACATGCTGCAGGCGATGAACACGGGCCACGAAGGCTCGATGGCCACCATTCACGCCAATACCCCGCGCGACGCGCTGACGCGGCTGGAAAACATGATCAGCATGGCGGCCTCGATGTTGCCGGGCAAGGCCATGCGCCAGCAGATCAGCGCCGCCATCGGCGTGGTGGTGCAGGTGGCGCGCCTGACCGATGGCAAGCGCAAGGTGGTGGCGATCCAGGAGATCACCGGCATGGAAGGCGAGATCATCACCATGCAGGAAATTTTCACCTTTCGCCAGACCGGCATTGCCCAGGACGGCACCGTCAGCGGACACTTCCAGGCCAGCGGCGTGCGGCCGCAGTTCCTCGACCGCCTGCGCGCCTTCGGCGTCGTCGTGCCGGAAAGCCTGTTCGATCCCAGCCGCCAATACCACTAAGGAGAAGGGTCATGGACTATGGCTATTACGTCTTCGGCGCGCTGATCTTCCTCGCCGTGGTGCTGTTCATTACGGGCCTGTATCACAGCTGGAACAATGCGCGCGGCCCCGAATCGGAGCGGGTGGCGCATCGGCTGCGGGTGCTGTCGGCCGGCGCCCACGCGGGCGAGCAAAACACCACCATGATCAAGCAGCGCCTGCTCAGTGAAACGCCGGCGCTGCAGAAATTGCTGCTGGAGGTGCCGCGCGTGCATGCCCTGGACCGCCTGCTGGAGCAGTCGGGCCTGAAATGGAGCGTGGCGCAATGGGCCATGCTGGTACTGCTGACCTTCCTCGTCGCCCTGGTGGCCATCAGCTTCATCAACCTGCCCTGGCTGCTGCGCCTGCTGGTGGCGGCCGCCTGCGCCCTGCTGCCCCTGTACTACATCGAACGGGCCAAGGCGCGCCGCCTGCTGCGCATCGGCATGCAGCTGCCCGACGCGCTCGACCTGATGAGCCGCGCACTGCGCGCCGGCCATGCCTTTCCCACGGCACTGAAAATGGTCGGCGATGAAATGAACGCGCCGCTGGCCGAGGAATTTCGCATCGCCTTCGACGAAGTCAATTTCGGCATCGCCATGCCGGATGCCCTGATGAACCTGGCCACCCGCGTGCCCAGCACCGACATGCGTTATTTTGTCATTGCCGTACTGATACAGCGCGAGACGGGCGGCAACCTGGCCGAACTGCTGGAGAGCATCAGCCACATTATCCGCGACCGCATGAAACTGCTGGGCCAGGTGCGCGTGCTGTCGGCCGAGGCGCGCCTGTCGGCCTGGATACTGTCGCTGCTGCCATTCGCCGCGGCGGCCGTGATCCACCTGAGTAATCCGACTTTCCTGGCCGTGCTGTACGACGATCCCGGTGGACAAAAAATGCTGGCCTGTGCTGCGATGCTGATGCTGGTCGGCATCCTCATCATGCGCAAGATCATCCACATCCGGGTGTAGTGTCGAGGGAGAAAACATCATGACTACCGTGCAAATAGGATTTCTGGGCTTGCTCTTCATCGCCGTCTTCGGCGGCGCCATGTTCGTGCTGCTATTGGCCATGCCCGACCCGCTACGCCAGCGCCTCGACAGTGTGGGTACCAGCGAACCAGGCGGTGCGCGCCAATGGCTGGCGCACTTCGTCAAGTTCAGCGGACCGCTGGCCCGCCTGTCCTTGCCGGAAGACGGCTGGGAAACGTCCAGGATACGCCTGCGCTTCATGCATGCGGGCCTGCGCCATCCGTCGGCGCCCCTGCTGTACTTCGGCGCCAAGACGGGCCTGGCCATCGCCCTGCCCGTGCTGCTGTTCCTCGGGCTGAGCCTGGCCGGGGTACATAACGACGGCATCGATTTGCTGCTGTGGCTGCTGTTGGCAGCCGGCCTCGGCTACTACCTGCCCAATCTCTGGCTGAACCGGCGCATCCGCCTGCGCCAGCGCGAGATCTTTGAAACGTTTCCCGACGCACTCGACCTGATGACCGTCTGCGTGGAGGCGGGCCTGGCCATGGATGCGGCACTGGCGCGGGTAGCGGCCGAGATCAGCCTGAAATGCGTGGTGCTGGCCGAGGAACTGCATTTGCTGACACTGGAACTGCGCGCCGGCAATTCCAAGGAGCGCGCCTTGCGCAACCTGGGCCTGCGCACGGGCGTCGAGGATGTCGAAGCCCTGGTGTCCATGCTGATCCAGGCCGAACGCTTCGGCACCAGCATCGCCTCCTCGCTGCGCGTGCAGTCCGATCAGCTGCGCACCAAACGGCGCCAGCTGGCCGAAGAGCAAGCCGCGAAAATCGCCCTGAAGCTGCTGTTTCCCCTGATCTTCTTCATTTTCCCCTCGCTGCTGGTGGTACTGATGGGGCCAGCGTTCCTGCAAATCTACCGCATCCTGCTGCCAGGCATGGCTGGCGGCAATTAAGACGAGCGTTCCCTACGACTCCCGGCAGCAGCCACTGCCGGGAGCAATGCCTTCCCCGCCAGCATCGCGTCCCTCCCTGCCCTTTCTCGCCGCCTGCCCCTGCCGCAGTACCGCATGCCTGGCCAGTGCCGCGCTGGCGAGCCCGAACAACCTGTCCGGCTTGGCAGTATGGCGCCAACTACGCGCGCTTGCGTCGCAGGCGCGTACTTGATGCGGTGAAGGCGCCTGCCTGCCCCGGCAATCACCAGCGCCATGCATCGGCACAAAAAAAAGGCCGGACTGCGTGTCCGGCCCTGTTGCCTGCCTGGCGAGCAACTACATGCTGATGCGCAAGATGGCCGAGGCGAGCTTCTCGAAGCACGGTTTGAGCTCGGTGGCATTGGCCGCGTGGCAATAGATGCCCACCGGCTGCGTCGGCGTGGCGCAACGCGATGGCGCATCGGTCGTGTTGGCCATGCACTTGAGGATACTCTCGCCCGTGTCGCCAGCGACGGGGCCATTGACGGTGGTCAACTGCGCTCCCAGGCCCAGAGTAAATACATACATGCCTTCCGAGCGTGCCTTGGCGGCCATCGCTTCGAGCAGGTTGCGCGATGCATTGTTGACATTGACCCAGGTCTTGGCATTGGTACTGGTATCGTTGGTCACGGGCCGCAGCGTGGTGCCAGGATAAATGGCGAACTCCTGGTCGGCCAGATTGTGCGCGTTGTACCATTTTGGCAAGGCGGCAGCATTCAGGTTTTGGACGATATTGCTTCCCTGGTAGCACTTCCCCGCAGCCGTCGAACTCTGCATGTTGATCAGCCACAGGCCAGCCGGCGTGCCGGTGGCGGCATCATTCGTGATCAGCGAGCCGGGCGTGGTGCAATCAGCAGGGTTTTTGAAGGTAAAAACGGAAGAAAGGGTATTCGGCGTGCCGTCGGAAAAAAACACGATGACGCGCAGGCTGGAACGCTGGGCCAGGGGAATGCTGTTGAGCTGGTTGCGCCCATTCCACATGCCTTCGGCGGAATTGGTCAAGCCGTCAAAAACGTAATTGCCGATGTGGGTATTCATGCCCTTGCCGTCCGCCGAGCCGGTCGGCGCATCCGTATCGTTCAGGGCGAAGCCGCGTGAGCTGGTACGTATTGTATTGTCGAGTACCGCGCCATACGAAAAATGAATCAGGGCCATTCGATCGAGATCCTTGTTAAATTTGGTCAGGAACAATTTCGCACTGCTGATCACGGTCGGCCCCACGGACGCCATCGACCCCGAGGTATCCATCACAAACGCCAGGTCCAGGTCCTTGCGGATGGTTTGCGCCGCTGCGCTGACATTGAGAAAATTGAAGCCCAACACCCGCATCAGGGTCACCGGCACCGATGCCGTGGCCGACGCGTCGACTGTGACCTTGCCGGCGTCAAACGTGATGGTCGGATCGGGAAAGCTGGGCGTGGCACCCAGATAGCCGGTGGGGAAATTTGCGGCAAAGAATTTCCGCGCGGCAGCCTGCGCGCTGGCCCGTTGCGCGGCCTCGCCCACGCCCTGTGTGACGGAACGGGCAGCGGCGATGCTGGCCGCATCGACGGCAGAGTTGAGCTTGGAGCGGACAATGAAACCCAGGCCCGAATCGATGGCCAGACCCACGGTGCCTATCAGCACGACAAGCGACAATGCCACGACAATCAGAACCTGTCCCTTGGCCTGTTTTCCAGGCGTGTTACGTTTTTTCATGATGCCCTCCAGGTACCGGCTGATGGCGTCCGGATGTCAGAAGATGGTTTTGGCGTACAGGTTGCCGCTCAGCTGCGGCGTTTTGGCGCCGAAGCCCAGGTTCATGCCTGCAAACAGAATGGTCGAGCGGTACAGCGTTTCCACGACATAAATCACTTCGCCATCAGCGAGCTGGTTGCTCATGGCGTCATTGATGGCCGAGCCGGCGCTGGGGATGTTGCTGCACTTGCCGCTGCCATCGGTGGCCCAGCTGTTGCAAGTCCATACCCGGCTCGGCTGCTGCGCCCCCTTCGTCCAGCGGTAGTGTTCCAGTATGACGTTCGACTTGCCAGGGCCATTGCCCATGATCTTGCTGATGTACATGCTGCCATTGGTGGCCATGTCCAGCGGCGGCGTCGTCATGGCCAGCGCCGTCATGATGGTCTGGGGGTCTTGCGAGGAGCGCGATGCCAGGTTGGCGCCTTCGCGGCTCAGATTGGTCAGGATCATGTCGCCTTGCACGATGCGCGCCAGGTCGAACACGGGGACGGCCAGCATCAGCAAGAATGGCAGCACGAGAGCGAATTCCACGGCGGCCACACCCTTCTGGCGCCGGATTGGCAGTTTGCGCGCTTTCATCAGAAGGCCTCGTTGCGCATGGTGGCAGCCACGCTGAATGTGTATTGGCTGCGCGAGCCGGCACTGGTCTGGTGGCTGGGGTTGAGCAGCGCCATCAAGCGCCAGGCGGGCGTGATGACAGGCCAGGTGCAGTTCACCTGCAAGACGACGATGTCGCCGGCGGCGCCAAACATATTGTTGTTGTACGCCGATGGCGTTTGCGACACGCCATTGACGACGATGACGGGACTGAGCATGCCATACAGCCCCAGCGAACTATCCTTGATTCGTTGCAATACCGCTTCGTAACGCTGCTTGTTCGCCGTGGCGGGGTCGAGGTTGCTTTGTCCCGTGATGGAATAGCGCGCCCCTTCGCGCACCGCGTATTGCATTGTCAGGTTGACCCAGAACATGACCCCCAGTTCCATGATCATGGCGATGAGGAAAAAGAGGATGGGCGCGATCAAGGCAAATTCCACCAAGGCCGCGCCGCGCGGCATTTTTTTCAGACACAACTTTCCCCTACAGCTGTTTCTAGTCTGCATGATTTACTCGCTTGGACAGGTTGCTCTCGGTCTCGCGCCGAAGTTGCAATAAAATCAAATAAATTGTTCTTTGTATAATTTAATTTAGGTAATGCTGAGACGAAAGTCAAGGTCTGAATGCGGGCAAATCAGGTGCGCTCGAAAATGAGCAGGGAAATAAAATTAGCGCGGCAGCAGGCGGCGGTCGGCGGGGTCGATCAGGAAGCCTTGCAGGATATCCTGCAGCTGCGGCAGCTTCGCCACGTAGGCGGGAATGCCCAGCTGGCGCGCGCCGAAATAGTGGGCGATGATGTCGCCCTGCTGTTCCATGTTGAAGTCGGACAGGATGCCGCCGGCCTGCGCGTCGTAGCGGTAGGCGCGCTGCCCGATGTAGCCGCCGCGCAGCGCCAGCAGCACGCCATGCAGCAGCACGCTGTAGCCGAGCTGGTACTGCCACACATGCACCATTTCGTGGATGAAGAACAGCTTGCCGCTATTGCCTTCGCGGGAAAAATCGTCGCGGTACTGGGCCGGCATGAAGTGCAGGCTGCCGCGCGGCGTCATCGCCGTGTTCTGGTCCTGCAAGCCAAAAGGAAGAAAGGAGCCGCGCACGACGCGCACGCGCGCGTAGTCGATGGCGCCCTGGAAGACGCTGCGGGCCATGGCGGTTTCGCCGATGGTGAGGGGGCGGCGCAAGACTCGCATAAGAAGAAGAGAAGAAAGCGCGGCAGGCATGCAAGCCTGCCGCGCCGGTGCCGCTTACGCGGATCGTAAACCGCTGGCCGCTTTCGCGATTTCCGTGATGCGGTCCCAGTTACCGGCCGCGATCGCGTCTTTCGGCGTCAGCCACGAGCCGCCCACGCAGGCGACGTTCTTGCATGCCAGGAACTGCGACGCCGTCTCTTGCGAGATGCCGCCCGTCGGGCAGAACGTGATGTCCGGCAGCGGGCCGTAAATCGCGTTGAGCATGCCGATGCCGCCGGCCGGCACGGCCGGGAACAGTTTCAGCTGCTGGAAGCCGTTTTCACGCGCCGCCATCACTTCGCCTGGCGTCATCACGCCTGGCAGCAAGGGCAGGCCGCTGCTTTTCGCCGCCGCCACCAGGGCGGAAGTCAGGCCTGGCGAGACGCCGAACACGGCGCCCGCATCGCGCGCCAGGGCAAATTCCTCTGGGCGGGTGAGCGTGCCGACGCCGACGATGGCGCCTGGCACTTCCGACATGGCGCGGATCGCTTCGAGGCCGTGCTTGGTGCGCAGGGTCACTTCCAGCACGCGGATGCCGCCCGCCACCAGCGCGCGCGCCAGCGGTACGGCGTGTTCAGGATCGTCGATCGCAATCACGGGGATCACGCTCGAAGTGCGCATAATTTCCAGTAGTGTCATGGTCATCTCTTATTTCCTAGCCAAAAAGTCTTCATCGGAACCGGGTACGGTATCACCGACATTGTCGGCGTCGTGCAAGGCGACGGTGGTGGGAATCGGCGACGGCAGGCCGAAGGTGGTGGCACCCTCTTCCGCCGCGCTGACGGTGGAACGGAACATGGAAAACAGCTCGCGGCCCATGCCGACGTGGTTCGGCGACAGGTCGGCCGTGACCAGCGCACGCGCGTGCCAGACGTCGGCCGGCACCAGCGCTTCCAATACGCCGGTAAACGCGTCGAGGCGGATGATGTCGCCGTCGCGCACCAGGCCCAGCGGGCCGCCGGCGAGGATTTCAGGCGAGACGTGGATGGCGGCCGGCACCTTGCCCGACGCGCCCGACATGCGGCCATCGGTGACCAGCGCCACGTGGCGGCCCGCATCCTGCAGGTTGGCCAGCGCGGGCGTCAGCGCATGCAATTCCGGCATGCCGTTGGCGCGCGGGCCCTGGAAGCGCAGCACGGCGACGAAGTCGCGGTCCAGGATGCCCGCCTTGTAGGCGTTCATGAACTCTTCCTGCGAATTGAACACCAGCGCAGGCGCTTCGACCGTGCGGTGCTGCGGCTTGACGGCCGACACCTTCATCACGGCGCGGCCCAGGTTGCCCGCGACGAGGACCATGCCGCCGTCCGGCGCGAACGGGTTCGAGGCAGGGCGCAGCACGTTTTCGTCGGCGCTGGCGGCCGGTGCGTCTTTCCAGAACACCTTGCCGTCTTCACCGAGGAACGGCTCCATGCAGTGCGCGCGCAAGCCGTGGCCCAGGATGGTGTTGACGTCCTCGTGCAGCAAGCCCGCATCGAGCAATTCGCGGATCAGATAACCGGTGCCGCCGGCCGCGTGGAAATGGTTCACGTCGGCGTCGCCGTTCGGGTAGATGCGCGTGAGCATCGGCACGATGGCCGACAGTTCGTTAAAATCGTTCCAGTCGATGACGATGCCGGCCGCCTTGGCGATCGCCACCAGGTGCAAGGTATGGTTGGTCGAACCGCCCGTGGCCAGCAAGCCCACGACGGCGTTGACGATACATTTCTCGTCGACGATATGGCCGACTGGCAAGTAATTGGCGCTTTGCGCCGTGATGCCGGCGGCGCGCTGGGCGGCGGCCTTGGTCAGCGCATCGCGCAGCGGCGTGTTCGGCGTGATGAAGGCGGCGCCCGGCAAGTGCAGGCCCATCACTTCCATCAGCATCTGGTTGCTGTTGGCGGTACCATAAAAAGTACAGGTGCCGGCGCCGTGGTAGGCTTTCGATTCGCCTTCGAGCAAGTCTTCGCGCGTGGCCTTGCCTTGCGCATACAGCTGGCGCACCTTGGCTTTTTCCTGGTTCGACAGACCCGACGTCATCGGACCGGCCGGCACGAAGACGGCCGGCAAGTGGCCGAAGTGCAGCGCGCCGATCAACAGGCCCGGCACGATCTTGTCGCACACGCCCAGGTACAGGGCGGCGTCGAACATATTGTGCGACAGCGCCACGGCGGTCGACATGGCGATGGTGTCGCGCGAAAACAGCGACAATTCCATGCCTGGCTGGCCTTGCGTCACGCCATCGCACATGGCGGGCACGCCGCCGGCGAATTGGGCCACGGCGCCCACTTCGCGCACGGCTTGCTTGATGATCTGCGGGAAGCCTTCGAACGGCTGGTGCGCCGACAGCATGTCGTTGTACGAGGAAACGATGGCCACGGACGGCTTCTTGTATTCTTTCAGCGACAGCTTGTCGTTGACGGGAAAGGCGGCAAAGCCGTGCGCCAGGTTGGTGCACGACAAGGCGCCGCGCTGCACGCCCTGGATGCGGGCCGCATCCAGATGCGCCAGATAGGCGCCGCGCGATGGCCGGCTGCGCGCGATGATGCGCGCTGTTACGGATTCGACTACTGGATGCAGCGCCATATGGATTTCCTTAAAAATGAGTATTTCGTGAAATTTTACTACAAAACGGTGAAGAAGAAGCACTCTTGCATGGGCCAACAACAGAAATAAGCCACAAATTGCGGCGTCTCAAAGCCAACCCAGGCAATATCGCGTATCCGCAGCCGCCAACCTATCTCTTATATGCGACTGCCGCAATCGCTAAAAAAAGCACGACAAAATCGGCTTCACGTCATAAACTGTAGTGAAATTACGTTTTTGTGATGTATTATTCTCATACCAACGCCGGCACCCACGTTCGCCATGATGAACGCGCCGCGCTCCTTTCAACCGAGACAAGCACCCAAGCCGACCGCCATGCGCCAGCCAGCACCTACTCCTGCCATCACCGCCACCGCCAGTTTCCAGTCCCTGCAAGCGCACAGCGCCAGCCTGCGCGAAGTGCATCTGCGCCAGCTGTTCGCTCTTGACCCCGCGCGTTTCTCGACGATGACGGTCGATGCGGCCGGCCTGCTGCTCGATTACTCGAAGAACCGCGTCGACGCCACCGCCATGGCGCTGCTGATGGACCTGGCCCGCGAACGCGGCGTGGAAGCGCAGCGCGAAGCCATGTTCACTGGCGAGAAAATCAATCTTACCGAACATCGGGCCGTTCTGCATACCGCTTTGCGCGCGCCACGCGGCACCGCGCTGGTGGTCGATGGCCAGGATATCGATGCCGACGTGCAAGATGTGCTGCAGCGCGTCAAGGCATTTACGGACAAGGTCCGCAATGGCAGCTGGCTCGGCCACACGGGCAAGCCGATTTGCGACATCGTCAACATCGGCATCGGCGGCTCGGACCTGGGTCCGAAAATGGCTTGCCTGGCGCTGCGCTCGTATGCCAACCCGGGCCTGGAAATGCACTTTGTGTCCAACGTCGACGGGCACGACATGGAAGCGACCCTGTCGAAAGTCGATCCGGAAACGACCTTGTTCATCGTGGCCTCGAAAACCTTTGTTACCGCTGAAACCATGCTCAACGCCAACACGGCGCGCGCCTGGTTCCTGCTCGAAGGCGAAGAAAAGGACCTGGCGCAACATTTTGTGGCCGTCTCGACCAACACGCAAGCCATCGTCGACTTCGGCATTTCGCCGGAAAACATGTTCCCGTTCTGGGACTGGGTCGGTGGCCGCTATTCCGTCTGGTCGTCGATCGGCCTGGCCGTGGCGCTGTCCGTGGGCTTTGAATACTTCAGCGATTTCCTCGCCGGCGCGCATGCGATGGATCAACACTTCCGCCAGGCACCGCTGGAACAGAACATGCCCGTCGTGCTGGCCATGGTGGGCTTCTGGAACCGCCAGTTCCTCGATTGCGGCTCCGTCTCCATCGCGCCGTATCACCAGGACTTGAGCCGCTTCGCCGCCTATCTGCAACAGCTGGACATGGAAAGCAACGGCAAGCGCGTCACCAAGGATGGCGTGCCCGTCGACGTGCCCACCGGCCCCGTCATCTGGGGCGATTGCGGCACGAATGCGCAGCACGCGTATTTCCAGCTGCTGCACCAGGGCACCGATATTACCCCCATCGACTTCATCGCCGCCCTGCGCGCCACGCACGACTTGCCGGGCCACCACGACGCCCTGCTGGCCAACTGCTTCGCCCAGTCGGAAGCCTTCATGACGGGCAAGACGGGCGAGGAAGTGCGCATGGACCTGCAGGCGCAAGGCTTGCCGGAAAACGCAATCGAGGCGCTGGTGCCGCACAAGACCTTCCCCGGCAACCGCCCCAGCAACACCATTTTGATGGACCAGCTGACGCCGACCACCCTGGGCGCCCTGATCGCGCTGTACGAGCACAAGACCTTCGTGCAGGGCGTCTTGTGGAACGTCAACAGTTTCGACCAGTGGGGCGTGGAACTGGGCAAGGTGCTGGCCAAGAAAATCCAGGCCGAACTGACGGGCGAAGCCCGTCCCGACCACCACGACAGCTCGACCAATGGCTTGATTGCCCTGGCGAAAGCAGCAAAAGCCGCATATTAACAACACCGAACAAAACCGTAGCGAGCGGAAGGGAGTTGCGGTCGAGAAGCGCAACTGTACGAAGGTACAGTGAGCATCGCAGACCGTAAATCACGACGCGCAGTAGGTTTTGATCGGTGTACTAAAAAGAGATAGATGAATATTTACGAGATCAAGGTAGTCAGCGACAAACCCATGCAAGTGGGCGAATGCCCGCTATGGCATGGCAAGGAAGCGGCCCTGTACTGGGTCGACATCGATGGCCGCGCCGTGCACCGCTTGCACCCGGCCAGCGGCAAGCATGAACAGTGGAGCATGCCGACGGAACCGTCGGCGCTGGCCATCAATGCGGGCGGCGGCCTGATCGTGGCCTTGCGCAGCGGCTTTGCCCACCTCGACACAAAGACGGGCAGCCTGGCGGAAATCGCCCCGGCGCCATTCGACATGGCCACCACGCGCTTCAACGATGGCAAGGTCGACCCGGCGGGCCGCTTCTGGGTCGGCACGATTTTCGAGCCGCGCAGCGCCGATGCGGCGGAAATGTTCGTGCTGGAAAAGGGACAAGTACGCAAGGTCTGGTCGGGCGGCATGACCGTGTCGAACGGCCTGGGCTTCAGCCCGGACAAACACACCATGTATCACGCCGATACCACCACGCACCGCATCGACCGCTTCGACTTCGACGCGGCCACGGGAGCCATTTCCGCGCCGCAACCATTCCAGCGCTTTTCCACGGACAAGAAAGCAGCTGACTACGGCGGGCGCCCCGATGGCGCGGCCGTCGACAGCGAAGGAAATTACTGGTCGGCCATGTTTGAAGGCGGCAAGATCTTGCGCTTCGCCCCCGATGGCCATTTGCTCGGTGAAATTACCGTGCCCGTGCGCTGCCCCACCATGGTGACGTTCGGCGGCCCCGACCTGCGCACGCTGTACATCACCAGCGCCAGCCACAACCGTTCCGCCGCCGAACTCGCCGACTACCCGTTGACGGGCCACGTGCTGTCCGTGCGCGTGGACGTGGCGGGCCAGCCGGAACACCTGTATCAGGCGTAATCGTTTGCCAGCATGAAAAAGCGCCGGACCCTCGCGGGTACCGGCGCTTTTTTTACGCTCACTGTTGTCCATGGCGGTGTCGGATTACGCGGCGTACGCCGCTAATCCGACCTACAGTTGCTTCAGCTTACCGCGCCAGCACTTTGCGGATGGTTTCCGCCAATTCCGCCGCCACAAACTTGGCCACATAACCATCGGCGCCCACGCCCTTGACGTGGTCTTCGTTGGTCGAGCCCGTCAGCGACGAGTGGATCACCACGGGGATGTTGGAGAAGCGGCCATCGTTCTTGATGTTGCGCGTCAGGGTGAAACCATCCATTTCCGGCATTTCCAGGTCGGTCAGCACCAGCGCGACCTTGTCTTTCGCCGTCTTGCCTTCGGTGGCCGCCTGGGCCGAGATCGCCTGCAGGCGTTCCCACGCTTCCTTGCCCGTCTTGGTCATGATGAAGGGCACGCCCATCGCTTCGAGGCCCTTCTCGATCAGCGAGCGGGCCAGCGAGGAATCGTCGGCCGCGAGGATCACGGCGCCGGCCGGCAAGCGCACTTGCGGGCCGATGCTGCTTTCGTCCACGTCCGGGTCGCCCGACGGCAGCACGTTGCGCAGGATTTGCTCCACGTCCAGCACTTGCGCCAGGCGCGTCTTGTCCGTGTCGCCATCGAGGCGGGCGATGCTGGTGACGAGGCCGCCACCGACGCTCGATTCGGCCGACAGCACCTGGTTCCATTCGAGGCGCACGATTTCATCGACCTCTTCCACGGCAAACGCCTGCGTCGAACGGGCGAATTCCGTCACCATCAGGATCTTCAAACCGCTGCTCTTGCAACCGACCGCCATCGGCAAGTCGATCACGGGCACGATCTGGCCACGGATATTGACCACGCCCAGCATGTGCGGGTGCGACCCGGCCACCGCCGTAATGGCCGGCATTTCCATGATTTCACGGACTTTGAACACATTGATGCCGAACAGTTCGCGGCTGGTCGAGTGATCACTGGTGCCCAGCTTGAACAGGAACAGTTCGAATTTGTTATTGCCTGTCAGGCTGGTGCGTTCATCGACATCTTGCTGCATTGAATTCATTGTGTCCCCTTAAGCCGTCTTGTAAAGTTAAGTCTGCCTACCCATGATACTGCGGACAGTGCGGACTGCACGTCGCACAGACGTCGGATGGCGGGTTCGGGGCATGGCCGGCGCTAACAGTGCAGTGTAGTACAACCAATAGTTGCTATCGATTTTAGCTTGAATTATACGGTTTTTTACTTTCTTCAAAGCTACTTTACGCTGCTAACAGCGATCCTGACAGCATTTCTTGATTTGCTTGTTGCTACAGCGCAAATGATGACGGAGAGAACCGAAAATTTCCCTGGCAACCATGGTTGCTTTGAAAAGCCCTGCGCCATCCATGACGACGTACCTGCGCCAGCGAACGGCATATAATGGTCCTGCCAGCGCCGCCTGCAAGCATACGGGGCAAAATGGCGACGCCAGCGCATGTAATGTAGTAAAATTTCTTGCAATTGCCGGTTCTACGTAGTAAATTTACACCACAGAATGATAGTAGCGACAGACTGGCACTTCCGGTCGGCCTCCTCCCCGCTCCGGCTCTTTTACTTTTGCGACGACACTCACTTATGGCACTTACCGATTTTGACCTGGTCCTGTTTGGCGGCAGCGGCGATTTAGCAATGCGCAAGTTGCTGCCTGCAATGTATGCGCGCGACGTCGCGAACGATTTGCCGCCGACGGCGCGCATCATCTGTGTGGGCCGCCAGGACAGCGGCCAGGATGCCTTCCTGAAGATGGTAGAGACCAATTCGCGTCCCCACATCAAGGCCAGCACCCTGAATGCCGCCACCTGGAGCAAATTCTGCGCGCGCATCGTGTATGTGTCGCTCAACGCCAGCGATGCGACAACGTACGCGCCGCTGGTCGAAGCGCTGCGCGGCGATGCCGAGCTGACGCGCGTGTACTACCTGGCCACGCCGCCGCACTTGTTTGCCTTGATCTGCGACAACCTGCAAGACAACGGCCTGGTCACGCCGAATTCGCGCGTGGTGCTGGAAAAGCCGCTGGGCCGCGACCTGGCCAGCGCCAAGCAGATCAACGCCGAAGTGGGCAAGGTCTTCCAGGAATCGCAGATCTACCGTATCGACCATTACCTGGGCAAGGAAACCGTGCAGAACTTGCTGGCCCTGCGCTTCGGCAATATCCTGTTCGAGCCGCTGTGGCGCCGCGAATGGATTTCCGACGTGCAGATCACCATCGCCGAGAAACTGGGCGTGGGCAACCGCATGGGTTACTACGACACCTCGGGCGCGCTGCGCGACATGCTGCAAAACCACTTGCTGCAACTGCTGTGCATCGTCGCCATGGAACCGCCGACCTCGATCGCGCCGGACGCCGTGCGCGATGAAAAGCTGCAAGTGTTGCGCTCGCTGAAAAAATTCACGCCCACCACGCTGGCGCAAAACATCGTGCGCGGCCAGTATCGCGCCGGCCACGTCGATGGCGCCACCGTGCCGAGCTACCGCGACGAGCCGGACGCGCCGGAACATTCGCGCACCGAGACCTTCGTCGCGCTGAAGGCGGAAATCGACACCTGGCGCTGGGCCGGCGTGCCGTTCTACCTGCGCACGGGCAAGCGCATGGCCGACAGCCTGGCCGAAATCGTCGTGCGCTTCAAGCAGATTCCGCACTCGATCTTCAACCAGCCCACGTCGAGCTTCCAGCCGAACTGCCTGGTGATCCGTTTGCAGCCGGACGAAGGCTTGCGCATGAACCTGATGGCAAAAACCCCGGGCGACGGCATGCGCCTGAAACCGGCGGAACTGGAACTCGATTTCCGCGAATCGTTCAAGACGCCGCGCATGGACGCCTACGAGCGATTGCTGCTCGACGTGCTGCGCGGCCAGCTGACCCTGTTCATGCGCGGCGACGAACTGGAAGCGGCCTGGGAATGGGTCGAGCCGATTCTCGACAACTGGGAACAGAACGACAGCGCGCCGATTCCGTACACGGCCGGCACCTGGGGCCCGGCCGCGGCCAGCGCCCTGATCGGCCGCGACGGCTTGCAATGGCGTGAAGAAGCCTTGCCAGAGGACTGAAGCCGTTAAGATTTGGCTTAACCCTGAACGGTGAAATACTGGGGTCGGACCCTGAGGGTCCGACCCCGGAACTTTGCTTTTGGGGTGAAAAGGACGCAAACTTACGGCATTACGCCAGAAGATTAATCAATGCTACTCGACTCCATCCGCACCCAGCTCGATTCGCTCTCCAAGTCGGAGAAGAAGGTCGCGCTGGCCGTGCTTGACCAGCCGAACCAGACGGTCAGCCAGAACATCACGGCGCTGGCGAAAAGCGCGCAGGTGTCGGAACCGACCGTGGTGCGCTTTTGCCGCACCCTGGGCTATGACGGCTGGCATGAATTCAAGCTGAAACTGGCGCAAGGCCTGGCCCTGGCCATGCCGGGCGCGAACGAGCAGCCGGCGCAGGACGACCTGGCGGCCGACCTGGTCAACAAGATTTGCAGCCGCTCGATCAATACCCTGCTCGACCTGCGCAACAACCTGAACCCGGAAGCGATCCAGCGCGCGCTCGACATCCTGTCGCGCGCCAGCAAGATCGAATTCTATGGCCAGGGCACGTCCGGCATCGTCGCGGCCGACGCGCAACACAAGTTCTTCCGCTCGGGCGTGCCGACGGTGGCCTACAGCGATCCGAACATCCACAGCATCGCGGCGGCCCTGCTGCGCGGCGGCGACTGCCTGGTGGCCATCTCGCAGCGCGGCAACAGTCCCGCCCTGGTACGCTCAGTAAAACTGGCGCGCCGCGGCGGCGCCGACGTCGTCGTGCTGGCCCCATCGGGCACGCCGCTGGCCGACCTGGCGACGGTGCTGATCCCGATCGACCTGGTCTTCAACACCGATCCCTACACCCCGATTTCCGCGCGCCTGGCCTACCTGGTGGTGATCGACGTGCTGGCCGTGGGCCTGGCCCTGCAGCGCGGGCCTGAATTCCGCAAGAAGATGCAGAATGCACAGAAGGCCTTGCAGGAATTCGACATGCAGTTCGACTCCTTCATCGGTTGATCTCCGATCGGCGCCAGCCGCGCTGAGCGGCGCAGTCGCTTTGCCCATCCGTCATTCCAGATGCGGCTTGCGGGGGATGGCATAGAAAGGATTCTCAATTTCTTGCCTGCAGAACTGCCCCTGGGGAAGGCGCGTGGCATGCAATTTCACCTCTGCGGCAGCAAGCGGCGCATCGGTCTTGAATGTTCCCAGCCGTGCCTGCACCGTGCCATCGGCAAGAAAGTGCAACTGCACGGTGTCCGGGCGATCTGGACCTGTCGCGGGAAGAATGTCGACCATGGCCTGGCACCAGCGGCTGCCAGGAGAACCTTGTCTGGAAGTGCGTTTATCATAAGACATGCTCGATTTTCCATCGTGGTAGCTCGTGTCGAACACCACGCTCCACACCACCCGCACCCTCAGCGGCTTGTCGACCGGCCGGTCCCAGCTTAAACAGCAATTGCCAATGCTGACGGCAACTTTTTCACCATTCTCCAGTATCCTCTCGCTGGCGTCGCGAAAAAAAATCGAGCCGCCGCTGGGCGCGTCATCGATATTGAAGGGCAGCGAGATTTCCTTGTACGCAATGGAATACAGGTCGTACGGCGTGTAGTTATAGGAAGTGGTCGTAAAAGTTTGCTCACTTAACTCTGTTTGCAATCGATCATCGTTCTCCCTGACATTGCAGGCGGCCAGCATGGACAGGGACAACAGGATGAGGATAATTTTTTTCATGATCGGAAAAATGTATAAAACAGACAAGTCCGGGCAATTATGCGTGCATTCCCAAAAAAGCAAGATTCAATTAGGCAAGTAGCGCCAGGGGAAGACAATAGTGGATCCCACATGCAATGGATTCGGTACAATAGTCCGGCAAGCCCATTCACTCTTTCCCGTGCAGCCATGAACCAACTCGAACAACTGAAGCAATTTACTACCGTGGTGGCCGACACCGGCGACTTCCAATCGA
The DNA here is from genome assembly GCF_019443505.1 of Janthinobacterium sp. PAMC25594. NCBI lineage: Bacteria > Pseudomonadati > Pseudomonadota > Betaproteobacteria > Burkholderiales > Oxalobacteraceae > Janthinobacterium > Janthinobacterium sp. PAMC25594. Next base: position 5,417,662 of record NZ_CP080377.1, on the reverse strand, counting down.
TTCAGGCCTACACGCCGCGCGACGCGACGACGAATCCGTCGCTGATCCTGAAGGCCGTGCAGAAGGATGAATACAAGCCGCTGCTGGAAAAGGCCGTGCGCGACCATCCGAACGCCTCCACCGCCGAAATCATCGACCGCCTGCTGATCGCGTTTGGCGTGGAAATCCTGCAAACCATCCCCGGCCGCGTCTCCACCGAAGTCGATGCGCGCCTGTCATTCGACACGGATGGCACGGTGGCCAAGGGCCGCGACCTGATCGCCCTGTATTCGAACGCGGGCATTCCACGCGAGCGCGTGCTGATCAAGATCGCCTCCACCTGGGAAGGCATCCGCGCCGCCGCCATCCTGGAAAAGGAAGGCATCCGCTGCAACATGACCCTGCTGTTCTCGCTGGCACAGGCCATCGCCTGCGCCGAAGCGGGCGCGCAGCTCATTTCGCCGTTCGTCGGCCGCATCTACGACTGGTACAAGAAATCGACGGGCATCGATTACATGGGCGCGGAAGACCCGGGCGTGCAGTCGGTCCGGCGCATCTACAACTACTACCGCAAGTTCGGCTACAAGACCGAGGTGATGGGCGCGAGCTTCCGCAACACGTCGCAAATCCTCGAACTGGCCGGCTGCGACCTGCTCACCATCAGCCCCGACCTGCTGCAAAAGCTGGCCGACAGCGATGCACCCGTGGAGCGCAAGCTGAGCGCCGAAGCGGCGCCATCAACCAACGTCGTGCACATGTCGCTCAACGAAGAAGCCTTCCGTTTCATGATGAATGAAGACGCGATGGCGACGGAGAAGCTGGCCGAAGGCATCCGCGCCTTCTGCGTCGATTCCGGCAAGCTGAAACAGATGATCGCGGCGCTGCGTTAATCGCCAATGCCCCCGCAAAAAGCGGCGTCCGTGCACTGCACGGCGCCGCTTTTTTTCGTCTCGCCCTGGCGCCCATGCGCGACTGGCGCCAGGCGGGCGATCTGTAGCACGGGCGTGGCTGCAACAGTCACCAAAACAGGCACTTTTTTCGCTCACCTCTTGGTCACTTATCGGTGCATACTATGTCGCACAGGCAATTAAATCCCCTCTGCGACAGGAGTTATGACCATGCACGCCCTCTCCCACCTTCGTATCGGCACCCGCCTGGCGGCAGGCTTCGCGCTGGTACTGCTGCTGTCCGTGATCTCCACCTCGTACGCGCTGTACAGTGCCCGCGCGAATGCCGAAGCGACGCGGGAAATGATGGAAAAACCGCTGGCCAAGGAACGCCTGGTATCGGACTGGTATGTGCTGATTTACTCGGCCATCGCGCGCACCTCGATGATTGCCCGGAGCACGGATGAAACCCTGTCCAGCGTGTTTGCCGACACCATCGCCGACAGCACGAAACAGGGCAGCGAACTGCTGAAGCAAATCGAAACCCTGCTCGTCAGTGAAGAAGAAAAAGCCATCTTCAAGGCCTCCATCGCGGAACGCGTCAAATACCAGGATGCCAAGACCCAGGTGATGAACGCGCGCAAGGGCGGCAATGCGGCCCTGGCGGAAAGTGCGTACCGCGACAGCTTCGCGCCCGCCGCCACCCGGTACCAGAACAACGTCAAGGCGCTGCTGGCGCAGCAGCGCCAGGCCATCGACGCGACGGCGTACGCCATCGAGGCCGCCAATGAGCGCAGCATCACCCTGTTGTTGTTGCTGTGCGCGCTGGTGGTGGCCCTGGGCAGCGTCTGCGCCTGGCTGATCACACGGTCGATCACCGCGCCCCTGCAGGCGGCCGTGAAGGTGGCGGAAACGGTCGCCGCGGGCGACTTGCGCACGCATTTCGGCACGGCGGCCAGCGATGAAATCGGCGACCTGATGCGCGCGCTGCACGGCATGAACGAGGCACTGCGCAAGGTGGTGTCGGAAGTGCAGACGGGTACCAATGCGATTGCCACGGCATCGGGCGAAATCGCCGCCGGCAACCAGGATCTGTCGGCGCGCACGGAGCAGCAAGCCAGTTCGCTGGAAGAGACGGCGTCGTCGATGGAAGAATTGACCAGCACCGTGAAACAGAATGCGGACAATGCGCGCCAGGCCAACCAGATGGCGGTCGCCGCGTCCAGCGTGGCCGAACGGGGCGGCAGCATCGTCAGCCAGGTGGTCGATACCATGGGCGCCATCGACACGGCGTCGACGAAAATCGTCGACATCATCGGCGTCATCGACGGCATCGCCTTCCAGACGAATATCCTGGCATTGAACGCGGCCGTCGAAGCGGCGCGCGCCGGCGAGCAGGGGCGCGGCTTTGCCGTCGTGGCCACGGAAGTGCGCAGCCTGGCGCAGCGCTCGGCCGCGGCGGCGCACGAAATCAAGACCCTGATCGGCGACTCGGTGGAACAGGTCAACAACGGCACCCGGCTGGTGCAGCAGGCCGGCAACACCATGGACGAAGTGGTCGACAGCGTGCGCCGCGTCACCGACATCATGGCCGAGATCACCGCCGCCAGCGCCGAGCAAAGCATGGGGATCGACCAGGTCAATCAGGCCATCGCGCAGATGGACCAGGTAACGCAGCAAAATGCGGCCCTGGTGGAGGAAGCGGCGGCGGCGGCCGAAAGCATGCAGGATCAGGCGGCGCGCCTGGCGCAGGTGGCGGCCGGCTTCCAGCTCGAACACGTGACGCCGGCAGTGGCGCCGGTACGCGCCGCGCGGCCGGCCAGGACCGCCACCGCCGCGCCGCCGCGGCTGGCGACGCGGCGCCAGTCCCAGGCGACGGCCAGCAAGCCGGCCGCACCCAGGGCAGCCGGTGCTGCGGCGCACAAAACGCCATCGCACGTCGCCGGCGAGCAGGACTGGGAAGAGTTTTAAGCCCGCGGTGTTAAGCCCTGCCTCAGGCACCGTGCAGGCGGCGGCAAGGCGCTTGAAACTATTTGACAGCGGCGCCAGGCGCGCCGATACTGGTTTCAGGTGGGACTGGCGCGCCACCGCGACATGAGACAGCCGGCGCCTTCAGGGAGAGACCGTGCGCCCCTATCTTGTTTCCGCCGCTTGCTTCATGCGCCTGCTTGCCGCCCTGCTCTGCGCCGCGCTGGCCGCCTGCGCCGCCGCGCCGCCCGTCAGCTTGCCCCCCATCTTCAACGACAGCGATTTTGCGCCGGCCACCGCCATCGATGCCGGCCAGGTCTTCGCCCTCAGCGACGCCATGCGCCAGTATGTGCAGACGCAAGTGCGGCAAGCGACGCACAACGGCAATCCCCGCACGGCGCTGTACGAAGCGCTGTACGACAAATCCAGGCTGAAACTCGAATACGATGCGGCCATGACCCGCAATGCGCGCGAAACGTTCGCCGCGCGCCAGGGCAACTGCCTGTCGCTGGTGATCATGACGGCGGCGCTGGCGCATGAATTGGGCTTGCAGGTGCGCTACCAGGAGGTGCTGGGCGAAGAAAGCTGGAGCCGCAGCGGCGACATGTATTTTGTCGCCGGCCACGTCAACCTGGTGCTGGGCCAGCGCCTGGGCGACAACCCGAATAACTACGACGCCAAGGGCATGATGGTGATCGACTTCCTGCCGTCCGGCGACGTGGCGGGCTACCGCACGCGCGAAATCAGCGAAGCGACCGTGCTGGCCATGTACATGAACAACCGCGCCGCCGAAACCATGAGCGAGGGCCAGCTGGAGCAGGCGTACTGGTGGGCCAGGGCGGCCCTCCTGCAGGATCCCTCGTTCAACGGCGCCTACAACACCCTGGGCGTGATCCAGCTGCGCCATGGCGACCTGGCGCAAGCGCGGCGCACGCTGACCCATGCGCTGATGCGCGCGCCGGACAACACGCTGCTGCTGTCGAACCTGGCGCAGGCGCTGGAAGCGTCCGGCCTGCCCGATGAAGCGCTGCCGCTGCGCCGGCGCCTGCTGGCGCTGCAGCCGCAGCCGCCCTTCCACTACTTCAACCTGGGCAAGGCGGCCATGCAGCAAAACGATTACGTCCAGGCGATCCGCCTGTTTTCACGCGAAATCGCGCGCGACCCGTACTACCACGAATTCCACTTCTGGCTGGCGCAGGCGTATGCGCGCATGGGCCAACTGGCGCAGGCGGACCGGCAGCTGGAACTGGCGATGGACAACAGCACCACGCGCAGCGAGCACGGGCTGTATGCGGCCAAGCTGCAACGGCTGCGCGCCGCCACTGCGCATTAATCCTCCAGGAACATCTGCTGCAGGTCATTCAGGAAGCACAATCCCCGTTCCGTCGGGCGGATGACCTGGTGGTCGCGGTACAGCAAGCCTTTGGCTTCGGCCGCATTCAGCGGCTGCTCGATGGCGTTGATGGCCAGGCCCGTGCGCTCGGCGAACAGGTTCGGCGAGAAACCCTGGGTCAGGCGCAGGGTATTGAGCATGAATTCGAAACCCATCTCCTCGCGCGCCAGCTCGCGCTCTTCCTGTACCGGGTTGCCGGCCAGTACCGCGTCCATGTAGGCGCGCGGCTGCTTGTAGCGGGCCTGGCGCAGCACGCGGTGCGGGAACGAGATTTTCGAGTGCGCGCCCGCGCCGATGCCCAGGTAGTCGCCGAATTCCCAGTAATTGCGATTGTGCCTGGCCTGGCGGCCAGGCTGCGCATACGCCGACACTTCGTAGCGGCCGTAACCGGCCTGCGCCGCGCGCTCAGCCACCATGTCGGCGATGTCGGCGCTGGCGTCGTCGTCCGGCAGCGCGGGCGGATACTTGGCGAACAGGGTGTTCGGTTCCAAGGTCAGGTGGTACAGCGACAGGTGCGGCGGCGCGAACGACAGCGCCGTTTCCAGGTCCTGCCGCGCCTCGTCCAAGGTTTGCGTGGGCAGCGCGTACATCAGGTCGAGATTGAAATTGTCGAAATTGGCGTGCGCGATGTCCACCGCGCGGCGCGCTTCGTTGTCGTCATGGATGCGCCCCAGCGCCTGCAAATGGCGCCCATTGAAGCTCTGGATGCCGATCGACAGGCGGTTGATGCCGCTGGCCCGGTAAGACTTGAATTTTTCCGCTTCGAAGGTGCCCGGATTGGCTTCCATGGTGATTTCGCAGTCGGGTTCCAGGGGCAGCAGGGTGCGCACGTCCGACATCAGCCGGTCCAGCCCCGCCGCCGACATCAGGCTGGGCGTGCCGCCGCCGATGAAAATCGTGTGGATCTTGCGGCCCCAGATCAGCGGCAGCGCCATTTCCAGGTCCAGCCGCAGGGCCGCCAGGTATTCCGCTTCCGGCAAGTCGCCGCGCACCTCGTGCGAATTGAAATCGCAATACGGGCATTTTTTCACGCACCACGGGAAATGGATGTACAGCGACAGCGGCGGCAAGGCCGTCAGGTTCAGCGCGCCCGGCTGCAGGTATTTCAGGGCCGCCCCGGCCGCGCCGGAAATGCCTTCCTGCGGTGCCGGCGACGCTCCGGGCCTGGCTGCCGACTTGGCAACGGCGCCCACCAGTTTGATCGGGATCATCGCAGTTTTTCCACCAACGCGCGCAGGGCCTGGCCACGGTGCGACAGCGCGTTCTTTTCATCAGACGTCAGTTCGGCCGCGCACTTGCCCAGCGCGGGAATGAAGAAATGCGGATCGTAGCCGAAGCCGCCGGTGCCGCGCGCCATGGCGATCATTTCGCCATTCCAGCGGCCGTCGGCGATCACCGGTTGCGGGTCGTCCGCATGGCGCACGTACACCAGCACGCAGTAGTAGTACGCGGACTTGTCGGCATGCGCTTCCAGGTCGGCGATCAGTTTGGCGCTGTTGGCGGCGTCCGATTTCGGCTCGCCCGCATAGCGGGCCGAATACACGCCCGGCGCGCCGCCGAGCGCATTCACGCACACGCCGGAATCGTCGGCCAGCGCCGGCAAACCCGTCAAACGCGCCGCGTGGCGCGCCTTTTGCAGGGCGTTTTCAACGAAGGTGTGGAATGGTTCGTCGCTTTCCGGCACGGCGTACTCGCCCTGGGCGTGGACGGAAAAACCGATGGTCGAGAGCAGCTCGTTGAATTCCTTGAGCTTGCCGGCGTTGTTGGAGGCGAGGATGAGGCGTTGGGTCATGTCAGTAGTCCGGTTGAAGTGCCGACATTGTAAACCTTTTGCGCCCCCCTCACCGCGCCCCGCCGCCGCGCTCAACGGCGGCAGGTGTGGGCTTTTTGCCCGGCGCGGCGGGCAATAACATGTAAATCTAGGTAAAGATTACATGCCGAGCGATTGCTTTTGCAGGGCGATCAGGTCGGCGATGCCGCCCTGCGCCAGGTCCAGCAAGCGGTTCATGCCGGCGCGGTCGAAGGCGGCGCCTTCAGCCGTGCCCTGCACTTCGATGAAGTGGCCCGCTTCCGTCATCACCACGTTCATGTCCGTGTCGCAGCCCGAGTCTTCCACATAGTCGAGGTCCAGCACCGGCATGCCCTGGTAGACGCCCACCGAGATGGCGGCGACGAAGCTTTTCACGGGGATGGCGGCGATCGCGCCGCGCGCCTGCAGCTGCGAAAACGCATCATACGCGGCCACCATGGCGCCCGTGATCGAGGCCGTGCGCGTGCCGCCATCGGCCTGGATCACGTCGCAATCGAGGTGCAGCGTGCGTTCGCCGAAGGCCTGCAGATCGAAGGCGGCGCGCAGCGAGCGGCCGATCAGGCGCTGGATTTCCTGCGTACGGCCGGACTGCTTGCCGCGCGCCGCTTCGCGGTCCATGCGCGTGTGCGTCGAGCGCGGCAGCATGCCGTACTCGGCCGTCAACCAGCCCTGGCCCTTGCCCTTCAGGAAACCCGGCACCTTGTCTTCGATGCTGGCGGTGCAGATGACCTTGGTGTCGCCGCACTCGATCAGCACCGAGCCTTCGGCATGCTTGGTGTACTGGCGGGTGATGCGGATGGCGCGCAGCGCGTCGACGGCGCGGCCGCTCGGGCGGGATTCAAATGTCATGGGGATGTCCTGTGTGATTGGGGTTGCGGCCGCGATTTTACCACCGCGGCGCCATGCCACGGCGCAGGGCGGCCCGCGCACAAGATCCCTACAATCCTGCCCCGCCAAACACAATTTTCTTTACAATGCCGTAAAACGCACACTATTCAGCAATTTTCAGGCCATCGCGCAGTTCGGTCCTGTTTCGCGGCGCGGGCGGTATTGCCTGCGCTGGCTGATTAAGTGTATAAGTGACTGTATACAAGACCAAATCGGGGAATCCTTTGAGCATTTCAAGCATGACAGGCTACGCGGTTGCCACCAGCGAAGGTGCTGCAGGCACACTGACAATTGAAATCAAGAGCGTCAACTCGCGCTTTCTCGACCTGCAATTCCGCATCAACGACGATCTGCGGGCGCTGGAGCCTGACTTGCGCGCCGCCGTCATGTCCGCCATCACGCGCGGCAAAGTCGAGGTACGCCTGAGCTTTGGCCGCAAGGCCGCGACCGCCGGCACGCAGGCGCTGAACGTGCCCCTGCTGGCCGAACTGGCGCGCCTGCAAAACGAAGTGGGCCAGCATTTTGTCTCCGCCCCCGTCATGACGGTGGCCGAACTGCTGCGCTGGCCTGGCGTCATCGAAGAAGCGCAAGTGGGGCAAGAGTCCCTGCAGGCGGACGTGGGCGCGCTGACCAAACGCACCGTGGCGGCCTTCGTCGACAGCCGCAAGCGCGAAGGCGCGGCGCTCGAAGCGGTGCTGGTGTCGCGCATCGAAGCGATGGAAGCCATCGTCAAGCGCATCACGCCCTTGATTCCGCAAGTGGTGGCGGCCTTCCAGCAAAAAGCCATCGAGCGCATGCAGGATGCGCTGGGCCTGGCCAGCCAGGGCTCGAATTCGGCCCTGTCGCGCCAGGACGCCATGGAGCGCATCCGCCAGGAAGTCATTTTGTACGGCATCCGCATCGACGTCTCGGAAGAACTGGCGCGCCTGTCGGCCCACCTGGGCGAAACGCGCCACATCCTCACCAAGGGCGGGCAAGTGGGCAAGCGCCTCGACTTCATGATGCAGGAACTGAATCGCGAAGCCAATACGCTGGGCGCCAAGGCATCCGTCAAGGAACTGGCCGACGCCTCGATGGACTTGAAGCTGCTGATCGAGCAGATGCGCGAACAGGTGCAGAACCTGGAGTAAGCCGCCAGCCATGCCGGCCTCTTTGGGACTGGCTCACAGCCTTGCCTCTTGGTAAAATACCGGATTGGGCGCCGCCTGCGCGAGCATCGGCGCCAACAACACGATTATTGAAAGATCCGCATGAGCCACCCTACCGCCTTCTCCGGCAGCCTGTTCGTGGTCGCCGCGCCATCGGGCGCCGGCAAATCGACACTGGTCAATGCATTGCTGGCGCAAGAGCCCGGCATCAAACTGTCGATCTCGACCACCACGCGCGCGCCCCGTCCGGGCGAGCAGCACGGCCGCGAGTACTACTTCACGACGGCGGAAGACTTTGTCGCGCGCGCCGACCAGGGCGAGTTCCTGGAATGGGCGGAAGTGCATGGCAATTACTATGGCACCTCGCGCATCATGGTGGAACAGCAAATGGCCGCTGGCACCGACATCCTGCTGGAAATCGACTGGCAGGGCGCGCGCCAGGTGCGCAAGCAATTCCCCCGCGCGGCCGGTATTTTCATCCTGCCGCCATCGATCGATGCGCTGGAAGAGCGCCTGAACAAGCGCGGCCAGGACGAGCCGCACGTGATCACGCGCCGCCTGCTGGCGGCCGGCGGCGAAATCGCACACGCTCCCGAGTTCGAGTATGTTATTATCAATGAAGAGTTTACGGTCGCTTCGTCCGAACTGAGCGCGATCGTGAGAGCGGCCCGTTGCCGGTTTGCGCAACAAGCGGCCCGCAACGCATCGCTATTCGCCCAGCTGGGCCTGCACGCAGAGTAATCAGCCTGCACGCCAATTCACACAGCACCACGCAAAAATTTTAGGAGTTACCATGGCCCGTATCACAATCGAAGATTGCCTGAAGCAGATCCCTAACCGTTTCCAGCTGACCCTGGCTGCGACCTATCGCGCACGTCAGTTGTTGCAAGGCCACACCCCAAAAGTGGAAGCCAAGGACAAGCCTACCGTTGTCGCACTGCGCGAAATCGCTGCCGGTAAAGTTGGCATCGAAATGCTGAAAAAGGTCCCGATGTAATTGGGAAGCCGCGTGCCGGAACAGTGCTGACCCCTGGTTCTACCGTATCGTTTATTCACACTGTAAAGCAACGCGACGTTTTATGAGTCTGACTCCAGCCGACACGACTTCCGCATCACTGCCGCCGCTGGCCTCGCGCCAGGCGGCAAAAGCACAGGGCGCTTCCGCGTCCGGTGCTGGCACGTCCGCCGGGACCACCTCCGCGACACCGCCAGCACCCGCCTTGGGCGTGGCCTCCGTCAGCCACCTGGCCGACAAGCTGGCCGAATACCTGTCCCCCGCCGACCTGAAAAAAGTCAAGGAAGCCTACCGCTTCTCCGACGAAATGCACCTGGGCCAGATGCGCCGCTCGGGCGAGCCGTATATCTCGCATCCGATCGCCGTCGCCGAAATCTGCGCCGACTGGAAACTCGACGCGCAAGCCATCATGGCCGCCCTGCTGCACGACGTCATGGAAGACCAGGACGTCAAGAAGGAAGAATTGATCGAACGCTTCGGCGCACCGGTGGCGCACCTGGTCGACGGCCTGTCGAAGCTGGAAAAGATCGAATTCCAGAGCCAGATCGAAGCGCAGGCGGAAAACTTCCGCAAGATGCTGCTGGCCATGGCGTCCGACGTGCGCGTGATCCTGATCAAACTGGCCGACCGCCTGCACAATATGCGCACGCTGGACTTCATGACGGCGGCCAAAAAACGCCGCATCGCCAGCGAGACCATGGAAGTGTACGTGCCGATCGCGCACCGCCTCGGCCTGAACAATATTTACCACGAGCTGCAGGATCTGTCGTTCTCGCACCTGTATCCGATGCGCTACCGCACGCTGGCGAAAGCCGTCAAGGCGGCGCGCGGCAACCGGCGCGAAGTGGTCAACAAGATCATGGAAGCGGTGAAAAGCACCTTGTCCATGGCCGAACTCGAGGCCGACGTCACGGGCCGCGAAAAGACCCTGTACGACATCTATAAAAAGATGCGCAGCAAGCATTTGTCGTTTTCGCAAGTGCTGGACGTGTACGGCTTCCGCGTGGTGGTGGGCAGCTTTGCCGACTGTTACGTGACCCTGGGCACCCTGCACAGCCTGTACAAGCCCATGCCGGGCAAGTTCAAGGATTACATCGCGATTCGCAAGCTGAACGGCTACCAGTCGCTGCACACGACCGTCATCGGCCCATACGGCACCCCCGTCGAATTCCAGATCCGCACGCAGGAAATGCACCGCACGGCCGAATCGGGCGTGGCGGCGCACTGGCTGTACAAGAGCGGCGAATCGAACCCGTCCGACTTGCAGCAGCGCACCCATGCGTGGCTACAATCGCTGCTCGACATCCAGCAGCAGACGGGCGACTCGGCCGAATTCCTCGAACACGTCAAGGTCGACCTGTTCCCCGATTCCGTCTACGTGTTTACGCCGAAGTCGAAGATCATCGCCCTGCCGCGCGGCGCCACGGCCATCGACTTCGCCTACTCGATCCACACGGGCATCGGCGACCAGACCGTGGCGGTGAAAATCAACAACGAAACCTCGCCGCTGCGCACCGAGCTGCACAATGGCGACATCATCGAGATCATCACCGATTCCTCGTCGCGCCCCAGCCCGACGTGGCTGTCGTTCGTGCGCACCGGCAAGGCCCGTTCGGCCATCCGCCACCATCTGCGCACGATCAACCTGCCCGAATCGATCGCCCTGGGCCAGCAGCTGCTGTCGCAGGCGCTGCAAACCCTGAACATCGATGCCGACCTGCCGGCGCCGCTGGTGGAACGCCTGCTCAACGAATCGAGCGCCAATTCCATGGACGAGCTGTACGCGGACATCGGCATCGGCAAGCGCATGGCCACCCTGGTGGCGCGCCACATCTTCGGCCTGATCGGCGGCGAAGCGGCCAGCATGCCCGTGGAACACAATAGCGGCAGCGAACTCGACCCCGTTACCATCTGCGGCACCGAAGGCGTCTCGGTGCAGCTGGCGCCGTGCTGCTTGCCGATTCCCGGCGACCAGATCATCGGCCAGCTGCGCCGCGACCAGGGACTATTGGTGCACACGAGCGACTGCTCGCAAGCGAAACGCCAGCGCGCCAAGGAGCCGGACCGCTGGATCGCCGTGCGCTGGGGAACCGAACTGAACCGCCGCTTCGACTGCCGCATCAAGGTGCTGATCAACAGCGAACGGGGCATTTTGGCGAGAGTCGCCGCCGAAATCGGCGAGTCCGACGCCAACATCATCTACGTGGGCATGGACGAAGACAAGGACAACGTGCTCGACCAGCTGCGCTTCACCGTGCAGGTCAAGGATCGCGTCCACCTGGCCGCCCTGCTGCGCAACGTGCGCCGGGTCGCCGGTGTCAACCGCATCCTGCGCGAGCGCAACTGATTCACGCGGCAAAAAGCTGGGGTCAGACCCGGCGGGTCTGACCCCGGATCTCCGCTGCGGACTACCGGCTCAGTTCTGCAACGCGCCGTAAAAACGCCTGATCTCCTAGCGCAAATTCAGCATTGACTGCTTCTCGCAGTTGCCCGATGCAACTCTCGCCTAATGCATCCTGGAATAACGACTGGTATGTTTTTTGCCGTTCAAACGCATCATGCCCAAGCATCAAATACAAGGAATGCGGGGACAGCAAATCATCATGCATACCCTGTGCGTTGCTCCGATAGCTGGACCAACAATATTGCCCAGGTAATGCCACGATACCGGCCCTGACGGGATTCAATTCGATATAGCGCTGGCAAATCAATAAATAACGCTCGCTCTGCACCAGGCAGGATTTGTAGCGGCCTTCCCACAAGCTGCCGGTGCGACCATAACGCCAGTTGAAATACTGCACATAACGCTGGTTCAGCATTTTCATCATCGACGACAAGGAGTCTGTACTTTGCGTGGAAAGCAAAAGATGCACATGATTGCTCATGACCACATACGCATGCAGATAGCACGGCGCAAGCGCCAAACAACTACGCAGATAGTCAAGATAGCGCTGCTTATCCTGCCCATCAAGAAAGCATGCTTGGCGATTCACTCCACGCTGCACCACATGCAGCGGAACGCCGGGCAAGACAAGCCGGAGGCGACGGGGCATGGCAACTCCTGATGCCAACTGAATGATCATTGTGCCCGCGCGCGCCTCAGGCGCCCTGCGTCACCGCAAGCTTACCCTTCCCCCGGCGCCGGATACGTCACTTCCAGCAACTCCAGCTCCTGCTCGCCCTGCGGCGTGTTGAGGGTGATGAGGTCGCCCTCGCGCGCCTTGGTGATGGTGCGGGCCATCGGCGAGACCCAGCTGATCTTGCCGTTCAGGGGGTCGAATTCATCGATGCCGACGATGGTGATGGTGTGCGTTGCGCCGTCGCTGGTGCGGTAGGTTACCGTGGCGCCGAAAAACACCTGGTCGTTGCCATGGTGCACGCTGGGGTCGACGATGGCGGCCAGGTCCATGCGTTTCGTCAGGAAGCGGATGCGGCGGTCGATTTCGCGCAGCCGGCGCTTGCCATAGATATAGTCGCCATTTTCCGAGCGGTCGCCATTCGACGCCGCCCAATGCACGATGCGCACCACTTCCGGACGGTCGACGTCGATCAGCTGCAGCAGCTCTTCCTTGATGCGCTGGTAGCCGGCCGGCGTAATGTAATTCTTGGCACCGGCGGGAATGGCCAGCGCCAGCGCGGCCGCTTCTTCATCGTCGTCGTTGTCGGATTCTTTTACAAAGGCTTTATTCATCCGCCTATTGTAGCCCCGCCAGGGAGCCACGGGCACACCGGATGCGGGGGCAGCCGGGCTTTTTTGACGTATCATCGAGGCAATGGCAGCCATACCGGAGCGCCACACGGAGACGGATGAAAAAATTCTACAGAGTCAGGCGCTGGCTGTTCGCGCCGCTGGTCTACCTGGCCGCCATCTGCCTGCTGATCGAGGAATGGCTGTGGGCCACCGGTGCGCGCATCATGCAGGTGGTGGCGCAATTTCCACCGCTGCATGCGCTGGAAGCGTGGATCAAGCGCCTGCCGCCGTACTGGGCGCTGGCCATCTTCGTGCTGCCGGCCGTGCTGCTGTTTCCCGTCAAGCTGCTGGCCCTGCTGGCGATCGCGCGCGGCCATGCGTTTTCCGGCATCGGCGTGATCGTCCTCGCCAAGCTGGGCGGCGCGGCCGCCGTCGCGCGCCTGTACAACCTGACGCGCCCTACCCTGCTCAGTTTGCCGTGGTTTGCCCGCTGGCATGGCCGGTTCATGGAAACCAAGGACCGCTGGATCGCCCGCCTGCGCGCCACGCGCCCGTGGCGCAGGGTCAGCCGCCTGTCGGCCGCGCTGGGCCGCGCCCGCCGCGCCTGGTGGCAGCGCTTGCACAAGGGCCCGCCAGGCCGTCATAATTCCCGCCCGGCCAGAGTGCTGCGCCGCTTCGCCGCCTTCTGGCGCGCCCGCCGCTGATGAAGAAAGGCCATCCCATGCACGATACTCCCCGGCTCGCCCCCGCCCTGCGCGCGGCGGCGCCGGAAATCTACCTGTACGACGCGGCCAGCTTGCAATTGCTGGACGCTAACAATGCCGCCTGCGACAACTTGCAGTACGCGCGCAAGCAATTGCTGGCGATGACGCCCTTCACGCTGGCGCCGCAGCTCGACGCGCAGCAGCTGGCCGCCGTGCTGGCCACCCTGGACGACAGCATCGGCGCGCAAGTCCGGCTGCACGTGCAGCAACGGCGCCGCGATGGCAGCCTGTATTCGCTCAGCCTGCACCTGTCGCGCGCCCAGCGCCAGGGGCGCGCCCTGCTGCTGGCCGAGGGCGAAGACTTGCGCACGCCGCAGGCGACGGCCGCCGCCCTGGCGCAGGTGCAGTCGCGCTTCAACGCCATCGTCTCGAACACGCCGGGCCTGGTGTACCAGTTCTGCCTGCATGCGGATGGACGGGCATCGTTTGCCTACCTGAGCGACGGCTGCCAGGCGCTGCTGGGCCTGGAGCCGGCACAGCTGCACGCGCGCCCGGAACTGTTCTACCAGCTGATCCTGGCCGACGACCGCGCCTCGTATCTGGAGTCGATGCAGGCGTCAAAAAACGCCTTGTGGAGCTGGAACTGGGAAGGCCGCATCTGGATCGATGCCTGGAAGGATGTCAAATGGATCAACCTGCGCTCCACGCCGCGCGCGCTGGCCGACGGCACGGTGCAGTGGGAAGGCATCATGACGAATATCACGGAAAGCCGGCTGGAACAGATCGAAGTGCGCCAGTCGCGCGCGCGCCTGGCCGAGCTGACGGCGCATATCGACAAGGTCAAGGAACACGAACGCACGCGCCTGGCGCGCGAACTGCACGATGACCTGGGCGGCAATTTGACGGCGATCAAGATGGCGCTGGCCATGCTGGCGCGCCGCCTGCCGCCGGACGACCCGCTGCTGCAGGAAAAAGCCGACTATGTCGATGCCCTGGTCGACCGCAGCATCGACGCCGTGCACCGCATTTCGCTGGACTTGCGCCCCTCCATGCTGGACCTGGGCCTGGTTGCCGCGCTGGACTGGCAGGTGAAGGAATTCGCGCGCCAGGCCGGCATCGAATGCGAATTCATTTCCAACCGCCAGCATATCGACCTGGAACTGGACCAGGCGACCAGTCTGTTCCGCATCGCCCAGGAGGCGCTGACGAATATCGCCAAGCATGCGCAAGCGAGCAAGGTCAGCGTGCGCCTGGCCCGGCAGCGCCAGCATATCAGCCTGTCGATCGCCGACAATGGCGTCGGCATGCGCCTGTCCGACCGCGCCAAGCCGCAGTCGTTCGGCATCCGCGGCATGGCCGAACGCGCCGCCGCGCTGGGCGGCACCCTGAGCCTGGTGGACGGGCCCGATGGCGGCACCCTCCTGAGCATAAAAATCCGGCTGACCACGCCGCGAGAGGCGATAATAGCGGCTGCAGCCAGTGCGCCCGCGCACAGCGGGCCGCCGCCAGACGCGGCCTAGTGGGTGAATTAGATAGGAAACAACGCAGTCATGAAAGAAAAAGCCACCATCCGGGTATTCATCGCCGACGATCATGCGATCGTGCGCGAAGGCTTGAAGCAAATCCTCGCCGATACGAAGGACATCATCGTGGCCGGCGAGGCTGAAAATGGCCACGACGCCATCAAACTGTTCCGCGGCTCGAAATGCCAGGTGTTGCTGCTCGACATCTCCCTGCCCGACCGCAGCGGCATCGAGGTGCTCAAGCAGATCAAGAAGGAAAAGCCGGAACTGGCCGTGCTGATGCTCTCCATGCACCGCGAAGACCAGTACGCCATCCGTTCGCTCAAGGCGGGCGCGGCCGGCTACCTGACGAAGCAGAGCGCACCGCGCGAACTGGTCACGGCCATCCGCCAGGTGGCGCAGGGCTTGAAATACATCAGTGCCTCGCTGGCGCAGGAACTGGCCAACACGGTGGGCGAAGACCACGAAACGGCCTTGCACGACACCTTGTCGGACCGCGAATACCAGACCCTGGTGATGATCGCCTCGGGCAAGGCGGTGGGCGCCATCGCCGAAGAGCTTAAATTATCCGTGAAAACCGTCAGCGAGTACCGCGCCCGCTTGC
Organism: Janthinobacterium sp. PAMC25594; assembly: GCF_019443505.1. Lineage (NCBI taxonomy): Bacteria > Pseudomonadati > Pseudomonadota > Betaproteobacteria > Burkholderiales > Oxalobacteraceae > Janthinobacterium > Janthinobacterium sp. PAMC25594. Next base: position 5,402,052 of record NZ_CP080377.1, on the reverse strand, counting down.
TGGTCAAGATGAAACTCAAGAACAGCGCCGAACTGACCCATTACGCCATCCGCAACCAGCTGGTCGATTGACGGCAAAGCGGCATGCCCGCTGGCATCGGGCGAATTGACAGGACTTCTCCTTGCTTCTCGCACAATAAGTTCTTTGCCAACTCGCCTATCATGGGGATAATGAGAAATATCTGAAAAGGCTGTGTCTACATGTCCAGTAAATTGCCATCTTCACCAGCAGGCGCTCCCGCTGGCGCCACGAACACCGCCGCCGCGGCGATGAATCCGGCCGATATCGCCCGCGAAGCGTTTCGCCGCCTGGCCACGCGCCGCATCGCCCCCACGCCCAGCGCCTACCGCGACATCTACAATGAAATCGCCGGCATCAGCGAACCGGCCGATACGCCTGCCGCCCCGGCAGCCGTGCTGGCCGCCAGCGCTCCCACGGAGAGCGGCGCGGAAAACGTCCTGACGCAATTTGCCGCCAAAATGAGCGAATCGGCGGGCGAACTGGGCGACTTTGGCCGCCGATTCCAGCGGGCACTGAAGGCGCGCGACTGGGACAGCTATGCGCGCACCCTGGCGCAACTGGCGGAAAAACAGGTCAAGAAAGGCGGCGGCATCGAATTGCCGCCCCTGCCGGACGGCGAACAGACGCGCACCCTGCGTGAATTGCTCAGCCGCACCCTGGGTTTTGCCGTCGCCACCTTGCTGACGGGCACGCCCGCGCTGGTGGAAGAAGCCGAATCGCTGGGCGCGGCCATCAAACTGGCCCACACGGAAGAGGCGCTGAACGAAGCGGCGCTGCGCCTGAAGCAGCTGTGCTACCAGATCGAACTGAAAAGCGGCGATACGGCCGAGCAGCAGGAATTGCTGCTGCGCCTGTTCAAGTTGCTGCTGGACAACGTCAGCCAATTGCTCGACGACGACAGCTGGCTGCGCGGCCAGGTCGATGCCGTGCAAAACCTGATCGCCGGGCCGCTCGACCAGCGCGCGCTGGAAGACGCCACGCGCAGCCTGAAGGAAGTCATCTACAAGCAAAGCCAGCTCAAGCACAGCCTGTCCGACGTCAAGCTGACGGTCAAGAACATGATGATGACCTTCATCGACCGCCTGGGGCAAGTGGCGGCCAGCACGGGCGACTTCCATGAAAAGATCGGCGGCTATTCGGAAAAGATCAGCCAGGCGGAAAATATCAGCGAATTGAACAGCGTCCTCGACGAAGTCTTGCGCGAAACGCGCATGGTGCAGAACGAGGCCTTGCGCGCGCGCGACAAAATGGTGCTGGCGCGCCAGGAAGTGCAGGATGCGGAACAGCGCATCCACACGCTGGAAGCGAAGCTCCAGCATATGAGCGAACTGGTGCGGGAAGACCAGCTGACGGGCAGCCTGACCCGCCGTGGTCTGGACGATGTGTTCGAGCGCGAGACGGCCCGCTCGGACCGCCGCGGCACGCCGCTGTGCATCGCCATGCTGGACCTGGACGATTTCAAGCGCCTGAACGACACCTATGGCCACCTGGCCGGCGATGCCGCGCTGAAACACCTGGTGAAAATCGTCAAGGAAACCCTGCGCTCGATGGACGTCATCGCCCGCTTCGGCGGCGAGGAATTCCTCATCCTGCTGCCGGAAACCACGGTCGAGGCGGCCTCGTCGACGATGACGCGCCTGCAGCGCGAGCTGACCCGGCATTTCTTCCTGCACGACAACGAAAAGGTCCTGATCACCTTTTCCGCCGGTGTGGCCCTGCGCCTGCCCAACGAAGACCAGGCCGAACTGGTCAAGCGCGCCGACCGCGCCATGTACCAGGCCAAGCAGACGGGCAAGAACCGCGTGGTGGTGGCGGAATAGCTACGGCCCACTGCACGCCATGCCGTCCCGCCACCCGGCCGGACGGCATTTTTCATATAAAAACAATAACAATTATTCCCCGTCCTGCGCTTCGCCGGCATGCACGCGAGATGAAAATAAAACTATTTTTACCCTCAAGTTTCTTTAAATCATGCCGTCTAGCGCGCGGTCAGGCACAAACTGAAGGGCTGAAAATTAAAATTTAAAGCGCTTTTCGCCATAAATTTTCCCGCACAGCAACCGTTACCCTAAATAACAGCGGCTTGATTGTCCCGGAACAGCGGGGCAGGCCAAAGTGACTAGCACATAGCGCAATGTAGTACCTGTTTGGAGAATTATCATGGCTGCAGTAATTAATACCAACATCTCGTCCCTGAATGCACAACGCAACCTGTCGACCTCGCAATCGGCCCTGAGCACCTCGCTGCAACGCCTGTCCTCCGGCCTGCGCATCAACAGCGCCAAGGATGACGCTGCTGGTCTGGCGATTTCCGACCGTATGACGTCGCAAATCCGCGGCATGAGCCAAGCCACCCGCAATGCCAACGACGGCGTCTCGCTGGCGCAAACGGCTGAGGGCGCACTGTCGAGCTCGGGCGACATCCTGCAACGTATCCGCGAACTGGCCGTGCAATCGTCGAACGCCACCAACTCGGCCAGCGACCGCCAGGCGCTGCAAACCGAGGTAGGTCAGCTGGGTTCGGAACTGAACCGCATCGCCACCACCACCTCGTTCAACGGCCAGGCACTGCTGGACGGCACCATGGGCACGGCCAACTTCCAGGTTGGCGCCAACGCCAACCAGCTCATTTCCGCCAGTGGCGCCAACTTCCTGACCAGCACTTACGGCAACAACGAAGTGCAAGGCAGCGGCGTGGCACCTGGCACGGGAACAAAAATGGTCACGGCCCAGGCCATCGCAGTGGCGGGCTCGACAGGCCTGGCAACGTACACCACGACGGCCACCGACACGGCCCGCTCCGTGGCTGCCGGCGTCAATGCGCTGACCGCCAAAACCGGCGTCACCGCCACCGCGACTACCGATCTGAACTTGACGATGGCCGCCGGCTCGCAATCGTTCACGCTCCAATCGGATAATCAGACTGCCGTGACGATGTCCTTCACCGTGACCGGCACCGGCTCTACCGCCAGCGACTACGCCGCCGGCATCAACGCCATCAATGCGCAAACGGCCAACACCGGCGTCACCGCCCAGTACGATTCGGTCAAAGGCGGCATGAAGCTGACCAATTCGACCGGCAATGACATCAGCATCGTCAATGGCGCGGCTGCCAGCGGCGCGAACTCGTTCACGCCTTCAGGCTACAGCAACACTGGCGCACTGGTAGCAGGCGCAGCCACCGCCGCCGGCGCCACCGCGTTTGCCAACGGCACGCTGACCTTCGACTCGCCAGGCGGTTTCTCGGTCACCGATGCAGGTTCCGGCCTGGCCCTGAGCGGCACCTCGAAGCTGCAATCGGTTTCGTCGCTGGATGTCACTTCCTTCGCCGGCGCGCAAACCGCCCTGAAAATCACCGACGCCGCGCTGGCCTCGGTGAACAGCCAGCGCGCCCAGTACGGTGCTTTGCAATCGCGCTTCAGCTCGGCGATTTCCAACCTGCAATCGACCACGGAAAACCTGTCCGCATCGCGCAGCCGCATCGTCGATACCGACTTTGCTTCGGAAACAGCCAACCTGACGCGCGGCCAGATCCTGCAACAAGCGGGTACAGCCATGCTGGCGCAAGCGAACTCGCTGCCGAACGGCGTCCTGAGCCTGCTGCGCGGCTAATCGTCAATTAGCCCCGTAACATCGCTGGACTCAGGTTCCCCTGCCGGATTTTTTCGGCAGGGGAATTTTCACTAGGAGAGCACCATGACTATCGATGCGATTACGTCCGCCTCCGCGGCCAGAGTTGACAAGAGTTACGCCCCTACCGACACAGTACCGGCACGAGCGGCAGCGCCAGCGCGCACCGCCACGGAAAATGCCGCCGTCACGCCGCAGCAAGCCAGCCGAGAGCCCAGCCGCGAACAACTGGACAAGGCCGTCTCGGCACTGAACCAGTCTTCGCAAATGAAGACGCAGGGCCTGGAATTTTCCATCGATGAGGACAGCCATCGCACGGTGGTCAAAGTGATCGATCAGGAAACCAAGGAAGTCTTGCGTCAGATCCCCTCCAAGGAAGCCCTGGCGCTGGCCAAAACCTTCGACTCGGCCAAAGGTTCCCTGATCAGCCAGAGTGCGTGAGCATGGGCTTGCCCTCGCAGGCGCGGCATCATGGCAAGAGATATGCAGGCAACACAGCGGGGCCTGCTAGCCTGGCTATCCGGCCCCGCATTTTGTATGCAAGCGCAGTCAATTCCCCCTCTCTTAGCTAGTTTTTCGCTCCCGCTGAAAACAACGCGGTAAATCCCCCTCTCAAGTCCTGATTGATTCTGCCGATAACAGCTTATATTAGTGTTTTCCTAGGAGCATGCCGTGGCCATTACCCCTACAATCTCATCCGTTGGCATCGGCGCCGGCGCCAGCGGCCTGGATGTGAACTCCATCATCGACAAGCTGATGACGGCCGAATCAGCGCCACTGGCTACTTTTGACAAGAAAACAGCGTCCTACCAGGCCAAGCTCAGCGCGATGGGTACGCTAAGCGGCTCCGTCGGCGCCTTTCAGGGCTCGCTTTCCGCGCTGACCAATTCGAATAACTTCCGCGCCGTCAGCGCCACGCCATCGGACCCGCTGGTGCTGACGGCCAGCGCCGGCGCCAAGGCCGTGGCGGGCAGCTACAACATCAACGTTTCCCAGCTGGCCCAGGCGCAGACGCTGACGTCCGGCGGCATGGCCAGCAAACTGTCGACCATCGGCGGTGGCGCCAAGACCACGGTTTCCTTCCAGCTGGGCGCGCTGGCCGGCGGCACCTTTGGCGTAACGGGCACGGCTCTGAGCGGCGGCACCCTGCTCACGGGCATCAGCAACGGCTCCTTGAACATCAACGGCACGGCCATTCCGACCGATGCCGGCACCAAGAGCGCGCGCGCGCTGGCCGACGCCATCAACGCCAAGAGCAGTACCACGGGCGTGACGGCCACGGCCCAGCCGACGGCCAGCAATGCCAGCATGTTCAGCGGTTTCGGCAATATCGCCACCGGAGCGGACGGCACCTATACGCTGTCGGTTGGCGGTATCGATATCGTGACCCAGGGTAACGGCGTCGCCGCAGGCGGCGGCATCACTGCTGCCTCGCTCGATACGACACTGGCCGGTCCGAATGCCGTCTCGAACGCGCTGGCGGCGGCGAATATCACCGTCACGGGCACGGCAGCCGGCGGCAACTTGCAGTTTACGCGCGCCGATGGCTCCAACCTCAACATTGAAGAAGTGGTCACAGGCAGCGTCATGGGCGGCATCGGCCACGCCGCCAATGCCACCAACGACGGCTCGAATGTGACGCTTGCCAGCTCGATCACCCTGGCGTCGGGCAATGCCAGCCCCATCACCATCGCCGGCAGCAATCCCGCTGCAGCCGGGCTGACGGCGGGCACGGGCGGCGCCTACATGAATACGGGCTTCACCCAGGATGGCACGCAGGCAACGGGGTCGGTGGTGATCGATTCCACCAACAACAGCTTGCAAGGCATCCGCGACGCCATCAATAACGCCAGCCTGGGTGTCACCGCCAGCATCGTTTCCGACGGCACGGACAAGCCGTATCACCTGGTGCTCAGCTCGACCAAGACGGGCGCCAATTCGGCGATGAAGATTACGCTCAGCGGCAGCAACGGACAGCCGGCGGACAGCGCCCTGAATGATTTGCTGTCCTATGACGCCTCCGGCACACAGAATCTGAAACAGAACACCGCAGCGCAAAACACCAACTTCAGCGTCAACGGCATTCCCATCACCAGCAGCTCGAACAGCGTCGATACGGCCATCGAAGGCGTCACCTTGGGCATTACCAAGATCGGCACGACCAATTTATCGGTAGCCAAAGATACCTCGACGGTCAAGGGCAGCATCACCGCCTTCGTCAAGGCCTACAACGATCTGAATACCGCCATCAACAAGATGACGGCCTACAACCCCGATACCAAGACCGGCGCCATCCTCCAGGGAGACTCGACGGTCCAGTCTATCCAGAGCCAGCTGCGCCGGCAATTGGGAGCGCCGATTACCGGCCTGAACGGTGGACTGAGCAACTTAAGCCAGGTAGGCATTGCGTTTCAAAAAGACGGCAGCCTGACCTTGGATGCAAGCAAACTCGACAAGGCAATCGGCGCCAATTTTGGCGATATCGCCGGCCTGTTCTCGGCCATCGGTAAAGTCAGTGACAGCAATGTCGGCTTCACCAGCTCCACCGCCGCCACCAAGCCCGGCACGTATGACCTGACCATCACCACCATGGCCAGCCAGGGTTCGCTCACATCGGATGCGGTACTGCCAGCCAGTACCACGATCGCCAGCGATACCACCTGGAATGTCACGCTCAACGATACGGATCCCTCGGCGGCCAAGAATACTGCCAAGGTGACCATTCCAGCAGGCACCTACACCGCAGCGCAACTGGCGTCGATGGTGCAATCCTCGATCAACGGCGTCAAGGCGTTTTCGGATATTGGCTCAACCGTGTCCGCTTCGATCGATGGCACCGGCAAACTGGTGCTGGCCTCGAGTCGCTACGGCTCCGTCTCGAACCTGGCATTAAGCAACGGTACAGGGAGCGGCATAGAAACCCTGTTTGGCACAGCCAAGCCTGTCAAAGGCACCGATGTGGCCGGCACTCTGGGCGGCCAGCCTGTCACCGGCTCAGGCCAATCCCTGACAGGGGCACCCGGTTCGCCGGCCGACGGGTTGAAGATTGAAGTGACCGGCGGTGTCATCGGCTCACGCGGCACGGTCAGCTTCTCGCAAGGCTATGCCTATCAGCTCAACAACCTGGCGACATCGTTCCTCGGTACGACCGGCATGATCACCAACAAGTCCAAAGGCATCAACGACAGCATCAAGGCAGTTGCTGACCAGCGCGACAAGTTCAGTGCGAAGCTGACCGACATCGAGGCACGCTACCGCACCCAGTACACACGCCTGGACGTGTCCCTGAACAAATTACAGGGCACGCAAACCTATTTGACCCAGCAGCTGGCCGCCATCGCCGCCAACCGTTAAGCCCATACATCAGGAGAATATATGTTTGGAACCCAACAACGCGGCGTCAACGCCTACGCCAAGGTCGGCCTGGAAACGGGCATCGTCTCGGCCTCGCCGCACAAGCTGATCGTGATGCTATACGACGGCGCCCTGGTGGCCGTGCTCAGCGCGCAAGTACACATGAAATCGGGCAATATCCCAGAAAAGGGCAAGTCCATCTCGAAAGCCATCCAGATCATCGACAATGGTTTGCGCGCCAGCCTGGACAAGGAGGCGGGCGGCCAGATCGCCGAAGGCCTCGACGCCCTGTACGAGTATATGAGCGCACGCCTGCTGACGGCTAACCTGAACAACGATATTACCCTGCTGGAAGAAGTGCAGCGCCTGCTGACCGACCTGCGTGAAACCTGGAATGCCATCGGCACCACGCCCGCCGCCATCCCCGGCGCCGATTTGAAACGTATGCCCAGCCTTGCGAGCGCCTGATCCATGATGACCCATCAAGAAGTCCTGACCACCTACGAAACCATGCAGACCCTGACGGGCCGGATGGTGACTGCCGCCAGCAACGCCGACTGGGACGAGCTCGAAGCGCTGGAGCAACAAGTGAGCGCGCATGTGGAAGCGCTGAAGGCGAATGAAGCAAAAGTCGTGCTGGAAAGCGCCGGCCGCCAGCGCAAGGTCGCCCTGATCAAGCAGATCCTGGAAGACGACCGCAAGATCCGCGACCTGACCATGCCGTGGATGGCGCATTTGTCCAAGCTGATCAACAGCACCGGCACCGAACGGCGCCTGGCCAACGCCTACGGCGTCTAAACGCACACGGGGGCGCCATGTTGCCGAAGATGGACGTGATCGGCATGCCGCCCCTGCCCCCGGTCAAGGGCACGCGCCCGGCCGACGCCGTCGCCGACCCGCGCCAGGCCGAGTTCCAGCGCTCGCTGCAAGGACTGATCGGCAAATCCATGCAGGGCCAGGTGCTGGCGCGCATGGGCGATGGCAGCTACCTGGTGCGCGTGGCCGGCACGCCGGCCCGCATGCAGCTGCCCGCCGGCGCCCAGCTGGGCACGGAAATCCCCCTGACCTTGATCGGCATCAATCCCCGCCCCTCTTTTCAAATTGGCAATAACCGCGACCAGCCCGCCAGCGCCCTGCTGACGTATGCCGACGCGGAGGCCGAACCCGACGCCTTTGAAGCGCGCGGTCCCCAGACCGGTGCCGCCCAGGCCGGCACGCGCGCCAGCAGCACGGCCGCCACCCTGCTCAGCCGCGCACCGCTGACGCCGGCCAATCTGCTGCCCGCCCTGGCAGGCGATACACCGGCGCCGGAACTGAGCACCACCGCGCGCGCCATCAGCAGCGTGCTGAGCCAGGCGGAAAGCGTGCCCGGCGCGCCCCTGGCGCTGGTCGGCAAGACGCCGCTGATGGCAGCGCCGGGAGCCGATCCGGCCCAGGTGGCGCAAAAGCTGCGCGACACGGTCGGCAGCAGCGGCTTGTTCTATGAATCGCACGTGGCCGAATGGGCCGAAGGCAAGCGCCCGCTGGCCTCGCTGTTGCTGGAACCGCAAATGCAAAAGGCCGCGCCGGGCGAGACGCCCAGGATGGGCACCGACCTGGCCGCGGCGCAACTGATCAATTTACAGCTGCATACGCACGAACAGGCGCGCGTGCAGTGGCAGGGCGAAGCCTGGCCCGGCCAGAAGATGCAGTGGGATATCAGCCAGGATGCGCCGGAAGGACAGCAGCACGCTGGCACGCAGGCCGACGAGGAAGCGACGGCCTGGCGCAGCAATGTGCGCTTCCAGTTTCCCCTGCTGGGCGACCTGGCAGCGCACGTGGTCTTGCAGGGCGGCCGGGTGGCCATCCAGCTGCAGGCCGGCAGCGAAGGCAGCGCCGCCACCCTGCGCCAGCATGCGGCGCGGCTGGAAGCGTCGCTGGACGCCGCCGGCTGGCCCCTGTCGTCATTGACGATCGCCGGCAAGCCGGAGGCGGCCGAAGGGCCAGCGGCAGAAGCTGAAGTAGGAGCGGGCGATGCTTGACGACAGCAGGCGCAAGGTGCCGCAGACGGCCGTCGCGCTGGCCTACCAGAGCGGCACGCCGGCGCCCAAGGTGGTGGCCAAGGGCAGCGGCCTGATCGCGGACCAGATCATCAGCACGGCGCGCGAACACGGCGTCTTCGTGCATGAATCGAAAGAATTGGTGGCGCTGCTGATGGATGTCGACCTGGACCGCCAGATTCCGCCCGGCCTGTATCGGGCGATTGCGGAACTGCTGGCCTGGTTATATCATATTGAATCTGCGAATGGCGGACCGATCCCGCCGCCGCCCGACACCAGCGTCAACCTCACCGATACATAGACAGGCATCAATGCAAGCACATATTATGGATTCCGGCCTCGAAAACTGGCATGACTTTGAAGTGGAATCGCGGCGGGAAATCATTGCCTTGCTGCGCAGCATCAGCGAAAAAAACCAGCTGATCCGCATGCTGATCCACGGTGAATCCGATGTGTGCGTCACCTCCATCCTGGAAGTCGATGCCGACCACAATACCGTCATCCTCGACCGTTCCGTGAACGCCGACCAGAACCGGCGCATGCTGGCCGCCAAGGGCATCTCGTTTGAAACGTCGCTCGACAAGATCCGCATCCTGTTTGCCAGCGCCCAGGTGCAAGAGTGCAATTACGGCGCCACACCCGCCTTGAAAATTGCCATTCCGGAAACATTGATCCGCCTGCAGCGGCGCGAGTATTACCGCATGACGACGCCCGTGAGCAATCCCGTGCGCGTGGCGATTCCCCTGCCGCCCTCGCTGGGCGGCGCCGACGCCCTGTTTCCGCTGGCCGACATCAGCTGCGGCGGCATCGCCATCCTGGACAATAAACTGATATTGGGCGAGACCATCGGCAGGGACTATCCCGGTTGCCGCATCGACTTGCCTGACGTCGGCATCGTCACCGCCACCTTGCAAATTCGCAATTCGCTGGACATGACCCTGCTGAACAACAAGCTGAACCGCCGCCTGGGCTGCCAGTTCGTCGACCTGCCGCGCAGCATGCTGGCGCACGTGCAGCGCTATATCACACGCCTGGAGCGGGAGCGCAATGCACGGATGGCTGGACTCAGCTGATAACCCAGCCGAAAGCTGGGGTCAGACCCGCCGGGTCTGACCCCAGAATTTGCCTTTGGGGTAAATTAAACTTAAACCTGCATATTCATGATCTCATGATACGCAGAAACCAACTTATTCCTCACCTGCACCGTCGCCTGGAATTCGATGCTGGACTTTTGCATCGACACCATCACGTCCGACAGGCTGACTTTTTCGTCGCCCATGGTAAAGCGCTGGCCCATCGCCGACGAAGCCTGTTGCGAACTGCTCACGGAGTCCAGCGCGCTCTTGAAGGCGTCGGCAAAATTCACCTTCGCCGCCGGCATTTCGGTCTGGATCGCCGGTATTTTCGCCTCCGGCCGCGTGGCCGCCGACTTCAGTTGCGCGATCATCGCCTCGATCCTGCCGCTATCGATACCGCCTGTTTTCACTTTGCCTCCCGATTCTGGTCTGCTTCATATCTGTTCCATGCCTGTTGCACCCAGAGAACAAAACCCTGGCGTGCAAGGCAACGACGGGTACAATAACTTCCGTCACATGTTGCCAGGGTTCCACAATACCAGCGCCAACGCCAGCCGCTCGGCCGAGCAGGCGGCAAAAGCGCCTTCTGTTTGGGCGATTGAAGCGCGTGACAGTGGCGGATAATTCTGCATATCGCCCCTCCTCCCGAGGAAGCGACCCCCACGCACTACCCAATACCCGTCAAACCACACGCCCTGGAAGGCAATCATGGCTGTAGCCGAAGAAATCGATGTGAACCGCATACCGCCGGAACCGGCGCCTGCCCGCTCGCCCGTGGAGTCCGTGCAAGCGTTCGCCAGGACGCCGATGGGCAAGAATTTCCTGCGCGGCCTGGGCGTGGCGGCACTGATCGCCATCGGCGTGGCACTGTACATGTGGAACCAGCCGCCCGAGTACAAAGTCCTGTTTTCCAATTATACGGACCGCGACGGCGGCGCCATCACCGCGTCGCTGGACCAACTGGGCATCAAGCACAAGTTTTCCGAAGGGGGCGGCGCCATTCTCGTGCCCACCGAGCAAGTCCACGATGCGCGCCTGAAACTGGCGGCGCAAGGCTTGCCGAAGGGCGGCAACGTGGGTTTCGAGCTGATGGAAAACCAGAAGCTGGGCGTGTCGCAATTTCTGGAACAGGTCAATTTCCAGCGCGCCCTCGAAGGCGAACTGGCGAAATCGATCGAATCGGTGTCCGCCGTCGATACGGCCAGAGTCCACCTGGCCCTGCCGAAACCGCAAGTATTCGTGCGCGACCAGCAAAAACCGACGGCTTCCGTGCTGCTGAACCTGCATCCGGGCCGCGGCCTCGATCAATTGCAGGTGAGCGCCATCGTGCACCTGGTGGCGTCCAGCGTGCCGGAATTGCTTCCAGTCAATGTCACCGTGGTCGACCAGGCCGGCAACTTGCTGTCGAACCAGGAACGGGACAAGGACCGCGCCAACGGCATCAAGAGCCTGGACCCGAACCAGTTAAAGTACGTGCAGCAATTGCAGCAAAGCGTGATCAAGCAAGTCGAATCGATCTTGCTGCCCATCGTCGGCGAAGGCAATGTACGCGCCGAAGCGACGGCCGACGTGGATTTCTCGCAAAGCGAGCAGGCGGCCGAAACCTACAAGCCGAACTCGCCGCCGGAAGCGTCCACCATCCGCAGCCAGCAAACGAGCGAATCGACGGGCGCCGGCAATGCCAACCCGTCCGGCGTGCCGGGCGCGCTGTCGAACCAGCCACCGGGCGTGGCCACGGCGCCGCTGACGGCGGAAGCGCCAGGCGCCCCGGCCGGCGCGGCGACGGCACCGACCCAGAAGGAATCGACGACAAATTACGAAGTCGACAAGACCGTGCGCTACGAGCAGAAATCCATGGGCGGCCTGCGCCGCCTGTCGGTGGCCGTCGTCGTCAACTACCGTCGCAGCTTCGACAAGGATGGCAAGGTCGCGGTCAAGCCGATTTCGCCTGCCGAAATGGTGCAGATCAATAACCTGGTCAAGGAAGCAATGGGCTACAACAAGGAGCGCGGCGACAGCTTCAGCGTAGCCAACTCGCCCTTCGACGGCATCGACCGCGCGCCGGAAAGCAAGCTGGAGTGGTGGCGCGACCCGGCCAACTTGCCGCTGGCCAAGGAACTGGCGAAATTCCTCATCACGGCCCTGATCCTGCTGTATATCTTCATCAAGATCGTGCGCCCGATGCTGCGCCCCGTGATGCGCAAGATCGACGATTTCGGCGCCCCGCCGCCCGTCATCGAGCCGGAGCTGACCAAGGACGGCGAAGACAACGTAGTCCTGCTCAGCGAAGCGGAGCTGGAAGAACTGGAAGAAGATACGGCCCGTGGCTACCGGGAAAACCTGGCGATGGCCAGGAAACTGGCACAGGACGACCCGCGCGTGGTGGCCAACATAATCAAAGCATGGATAGGCAATAATGAGTGAGACAACGGGACTGCAAAAAGCATCGATCCTGATGCTGGCACTGGGCGAGAGCGAAGCGGCCGAGGTCATGAAATTCCTCGGCCCGCGCGAAGTGCTGAAACTGGGCGCCGCCATGGCCACCATGAAGGGCATCGCGCACGAACAGGTGGTCGAGGTGCTCGACGACTTCCGCGCGCAGACGGAACTCAATTCCACCGTCGGCCTCGATTCGGACGAATACATCCGGCAAGTGCTGACCAAGGCGCTGGGCGACGACAAGGCGTCCGTGCTGCTGTCGCGCATCCTGGGCGGCAAAGACGCGTCCGGCATCGAATCGCTGAAGTGGATGGATTCGCAATCCGTGTCCGAGCTGATCCGCAACGAACACCCGCAGATCATCGCCACCATCCTGGTCCACCTGGAACGCGACCAAGCGTGCGAAATCCTCGGCCATTTCACGGACCGCCTGCGCAACGATGTGGTGCTGCGCATCGCCACCCTGGACGGCGTGCAGCCGGCCGCCTTGCGCGAACTCAACGATGTGCTGACGAAACTGCTGTCCGGTAACGAAAACATCAAGAAATCGTCGCTGGGCGGCGTGCGCGCGGCGGCCGAGATCCTCAACTTCATGAGCGGCGAGCAAGAAGGCTCCGTCATGGACAATATCAAGAACTACGACAACGACATGGCGCAAAAGATCATGGACGAAATGTTCGTGTTCGACAACGTGATCGACATCGACGACCGCGGCATTCAATTGCTGCTGCGCGAAGTGCAGTCGGAAATGCTGATCATCGCCCTGAAAGGCGCCTCGCAAGAGCTGCGCGACAAGATCTTCAAGAACATGTCGCAGCGTGCCGGCGAGATGATGCGCGAAGACCTGGAGTCGAAAGGCCCCGTGCGCCTGTCGGAAGTGGAATCGCAGCAGAAACAGATCCTGCAAATCGTGCGCCGCCTGGCGGACGAAGGGCAGATAGTCCTGGGCGGAAAAGGCGAGGATTCGTTTGTCTAATTTAATTCCCAAGGAGCAACAAACCGCCTACCAGCGCTGGGAAATGACCTCGTTTGGCGACGAGCGTCCCAGCGTGGTGGCGGCGCGCAAGCTGCTCGAACCCGATCCCGAACCGGAATTCGACCCGGAAATGGATGCATACGGCGAACTGTCGGAAGCAGAGCCGGCCGCGCCGCTCGAATACCCGACGCAGGAAGAGCTCGACGCCATCCGCGAGGAAGCGCGCGCCACCGCCTTCGATGAGGGCCGCGCCGCCGGCTATGCGGAAGGCCACGCGGCCGGGCATGCCGATGGCCATGCGCAGTCGTATACGGAAGGCAAGGCGGCGTCCGCCGTGGAACTGGCGCATCTGCAAACCATCGCCGTCGACTTCGGCACGGCCGTGCACCAGGCCGATGAACTGATCGCCAACGACGTCATGGAACTGGCCTTGCAACTGGCCAAGGCCATGCTGAAGACGGCCTTGCCCGTGCGCCCCGAGCTGATGCTGCCGATGGTAAGGGCAGCCATCGAATATTTGCCTGTGCTGCAACAACCGGCCTTGCTGATGCTCAACCCGGAAGATGCGCAAGTGGTGCGCGACGGCATCGGCGATGAGCTCGACAAGGGTGGCTGGCGCGTCATCGAAGACCCCAGCGTGGAACGCGGCGGCTGCAAGATCGACACGGCCAGCAACCAGATCGATGCGCAAAGCTCCACCCGCTGGCAGCGCCTGACGCATGCGCTGGGCAAGGACCTGGACTGGCTGGCGCCGTGAGCGAACCCGTCAAAGGCCCCACGGCCCATGCGGCGCGCTGGCGCGCCTACCTGAACGACTGTTCGGCCGTGGTCGGCTTTGTGGAACCGATGCAAATATCGGGCAGGGTCACGCGCGTGGCCGGCCTGGTGATGGAAGCGGTGGGCCTGCGCCTGGCCGTCGGCGCCGCCTGCACCGTGCCGCTGCCGAATGGCGGGCGGGTCGAGGCGGAAGTGGTCGGCTTTGAAGGCGAACGCCTGTTTTTGATGCCGCAAAGCGACGTCGAAGGCATCGTGCCCGGCACGCGCGTGTTTTCCGTCGAACCGGCCATCCCCCGTCCCGGCAGCGTGGCGCATCCGCGCCGCCGCCCCAGCGACCGCGCGCGCCACCTGCCCGTCGGGCCGCAACTGCTGGGCCGCGTGCTCGACGGCGCGGGCCGCCCGCTCGACCAGCTCGGTCCCCTGCTCACGACGGACAGCGCTCCCATCAACGTGCGCCCCGCCAATCCCCTGGGCCGCGCGCCCATCGTGACCACGCTGGACGTGGGCGTGCGCTCGATCAATGCCATGCTGACCGTGGGCCGTGGCCAGCGCATGGGCCTGTTTGCCGGTTCCGGCGTGGGCAAGAGCGTGCTGCTGGGCATGATGGCGCGCTACACGGAAGCGGACGTGATCGTCGTCGGCCTGATCGGCGAACGGGGACGCGAAGTCAAGGAATTCATCGAGCAAATCCTCGGCCCCGAAGGCCTGGCCCGCTCCGTCGTCGTGGCGGCGCCGGCCGACACGCCGCCGCTGATGCGCCTGCAGGGCGCCGCGTATGCGACGGCCATTGCCGAGTATTTCCGCGACCAGAGGCAAAACGTGCTGTTGATCATGGATTCGCTGACCCGCTACGCCATGGCGCAGCGCGAAATCGCCCTGGCCATCGGCGAACCGCCCGCCACCAAAGGTTATCCGCCGTCCGTCTTCGCCAAGCTGCCCGTGCTGGTGGAGCGGGCCGGCAATGGCGAAGAAGGGGGCGGCTCGATCACCGCCTTCTACACCGTGCTGACCGAGGGCGACGACCAGCAGGATCCGATCGCCGACTCGGCGCGCGCGATTCTCGATGGCCACATCGTGCTGAACCGCCGGCTGGCCGAGGCGGGCCATTATCCCGCCATCGACATCGAGCAATCGATTTCGCGCGCCGCCCACTCGATCACCACGCATGAACACCAGCAGCAGGCGCGCAAATTGAAACAACTGTATTCGCGCTATGAACGCAGCCGCGACCTGATCAGCGTGGGCGCCTACAGCGCCGGCACCGACCCCGTACTGGACCAGGCCATTGCCCTGCACGAAAAGATCGAGGCGTTTTTGCAACAGCAAATCACCGAGCGGGTCAGCATGGACGAGAGCTTGGGGCAACTTACCGCTCTATTCGACTGATTAGGGCTTGCATAGCGGGAATATAATCAAGCATGGCTTCTCCTTCCCAACTTGCAACCCTGATTGACCTTGCCCAGCGCGAAACGGACGATTGCGCCAAGCGCCTGGGTGCGGCCCTGAAAGCGCTCGACGATTGCCGCCAGAAGCTCGACATGCTGTCCGGCTACCGCGATGACTATGCCCAGCGCTTCGAGGCGAGCATGAGCAACGGCATTACGCCCATGGCCTACCGCAACTTCCAGGCCTTCATGGTCAAGCTCGACAGCGCCATCCAGGGCCAGCAGCAGGTGGTCGAGCATGCGCAAGCGCGCAGCGAGAATGAAAAAATGCGCTGGCAACTGGCCGAACGCAAGCGCATGTCGTACACCACCTTGAATAACCGGGCGCAGGAACAGGCGCTGAAGCTGGAAAACAAGCGCGACCAGAAAGCAATGGATGAGCACGCGGCGCGACAAGCCTATTACAAACGCTAAGCAACACTGAGGCAGCATCATGCAAACCCTGCAAAACCCGATTTCCCAGATCGTCTCGCCGAACGCCACGCCAGGCCCGGCCAACCGCGCCCAGCAGCCATCCGGCGACGGCGACTTCCAGCGCACCTTGAACCGCCAGATCGAGCAACGCCAGGCCAGCCGCAATATGGCGCAAGCGCAAGTACCAGCGCCCCGCCCCGCCAGCCCTGCCGCCACGCAGGCGCCTGCCCAGGCTCCAGCGAGCGAAGCGAAGCCGGCGCAAGCGGGCACCGAACAGGCCGCCAACAAGGAACAGCCATCCGCGCCGGCCAGCGAGGCGCCCGCCACCAGCGACAGCGCCACGGCCGAGGCCAGCGTTCCCGCCGCGCCAGTCCCGCCGCCGGCCGATCCGGCCGCCGAGATGCTGGCCCTGGTGGGCAACATCCAGCTGGCGATCCAGCCGCCGGCAGCCAAGGCCGCGCCGGAACTGCCCGCGCGCGCCAGCGTCAAGGCCGACGCCAAGGGTCTGGCCACAGGGCCCTTGCTGGCAGCCGGCCAGGGCAGCGGCAAGGCCGCCGCCACCGTCATCGCACAGGCCGACAGCGGCGACTTTGCCGACAGCCTGGGCCTGGCTCAGGGCAAGGCAGCCGCCACACCAGGCGCCAGCGTGCCGAACGGCAAGGCCGAGCCGGGCAAGCTGGCCATCGACGCGCAGCTGGCGGCCACGGCCAGGGCCGGCAGCGCCGTGGCCGAACCGGTCATCAAGGAAGCACCAGCCGACCTGAGCCGCCTGGCGGCGCAGTTGCAGCCAGGCGCGCTGCAACAGGCCGCCGCCGTGGCCGTGCCGGCAGACAAACTGACGGGCCGGGTCGGCACGGCGGCCTGGGACCAGCAACTGGGACAAAAAGTCGTGTGGATGGCGGCCGGTGGCGACCAGAGCGCCACCCTGACACTGAATCCACCCGACCTGGGGCCCGTGCAAGTGGTCCTGACGGTCACCAATGACCAGGCCGATGCCGCCTTCATGTCGGCCCAGCCCGAAGTACGCCAGGCGCTGGAAGCGGCCATGCCGCGCCTGCGCGAGATGATGAGCGAAGCGGGCATCGCCTTCGGCAGCGCCACCGTCTCGGCCGGCACGCCGGAACAGCAACACAATGGCGAGCGTGCCTCCTCGGGCGAACGCCGCGGCAATGGCCAGGGCGGCGGTGTCTCCGGTGGCGAGATCGCCATCGCGCCGGCGGCGGGTGGACGCAGCCGGCCCAGCCTGAGTGCCGTGGATACCTTTGCCTGAGGCCAATTCATCGGCCGCAGGCCGCAGGCGCGCCCCAGGGAGTAACTTTTCGTCTAAAAACAGCGAGTTGAGGGCGCTTCCGCCCTCTTTTCACTGCATCCTTCTGCGCAGAATTTGCCGATAATGACATAATGGCGTCGTGATCCACTTCCATGCACTCGAGTACCATTGAAAGCAAATCCAAAAATGAAAGCAGATCCGAAAGCAGATGCAGGCCTGGCCCCCCCCGGCGCCTCGAAAAAGAAGCTTCTGATCATCGTGCTGGCCTCGGTGCTGGTGGCCGGCGGCATCGGTGGCGGTGCAGCCTGGTACTTCCTGCACGGCAAGGCCGATAAAGAAGAAGCGGCGCCCAGCAAGAAAAAACATGCCGCTTCCAAGGCAGGTCCGCCCGTCTTCGTGCCCGTCGACTCCTTCACCGTCAACTTGCAGCCGGAAAATGGCGAGCAATACCTGCAGATCGCGTTTACCTTGCAGGCCAGCAGCGCGGAAGAAATGGACTTGATCAAGGTCAACATGCCGAAAGTGCGCAGCCGCTTGCTGCTGCTGCTGTCCGGCAAGAAGGCATCCGAACTCAATACCGTGGAAGGCAAGCAGCAACTGGCGGCCGAAATCATCAATCAGGTGAACCAGCCGTTCGAGGACAAAGGGCCGGAGCAGGACGTGACGGACGTATTATTTACCGCATTCATCATTCAATAAGCAGCCATGGCCGATAATTTCCTCTCCCAGGAAGAAGTCGATGCCCTTCTGAAGGGCGTCAACGGAGACCAGGACGACGCGCAGGCGCCGGAAGATGTCACGGGAGTTCGTACCTACAACCTGGCAACCCAGGAGCGCATCGTGCGCGGCCGGATGCCAACGTTGGAAATTATCAACGAGCGTTTCGCCCGGCTGCTGCGCGTGGGCCTGTTCAACTTCCTGCGCCGCAGCGCCGAAGTATCGGTAGGTTCCGTGCGCGTGTCGAAGTACAGCGAGTTCATCCGCAACCTGGTGGTGCCGACCAATCTGAACCTGGTACACATGAAGCCGCTGCGCGGCACGGCCCTGATGGTCTTCGATCCGGGCCTGGTGTTCTTGCTGGTCGACAATCTGTTTGGCGGCGACGGACGTTTTCATACGCGTGTCGAAGGACGCGACTTTACGCAGACGGAGCAGCGCATCATCTTGCGCATCCTCGACATCGTCTTTGAAGCCTACACCAAGTCGTGGGAGCCGGTCTTCCCCGTCGAATTCGAATATATCCGTTCGGAAATGAACACGCAGTTCGCCAACATCGCCACGCCGAACGAAGTGGTGGTGGCGTCCACGTTTACGGTGGAACTGGGCTCCGTTTCCGGACAAATCCACTTCTGCATGCCGTATTCGATGATCGAGCCGATCCGCGATTCGCTGACCTCGAGCCTGCAGGGCGAAGCGCTGGAAGTGGACAAGCGCTGGATCCGCCTGATGACGCAGCAGATCCAGATCGCCGAAGTCGAACTGGTGGCTTCGCTGGGCACGGCGCGCGTCTCGTTCGACGAGATTTTGAACATGAAGGTGGGCGACATCATTCCGCTCAATATTCCCGAACTGATCGCCGCCACCGTCGACGGCGTGCCCGTGATGGATTGCACGTATGGCGTGTTGAACGGACAATATGCGCTGAAGGTTGAAAAGTTGTTGGCAAATTCCGATAACATGAATAATCACTAAATCAATACCCGGGTCGCGTTGCGGCCCGTATCTGTACAACAGGAGAAACACATGTCTGACAACCAAGACGACCAAAGCGCGGAAGACGATTGGGGCGCGGCGATTGCCGAGCAGGCCAAGGCGGAAGCCGAAGCGCTGCAAAACCAGGCCGCCAATACGGCCAGCGCGGCCAGCGCCGCCGTGTTCAAGGACTTTTCCAAGCAGGCGTCGAAGTCGGAAACGCACAACGATATCGATTTCATCCTCGATATCCCCGTGCAGCTGACGGTCGAACTGGGCCGCACCAAGATCGCCATCAAGAACCTGCTGCAACTGGCACAGGGTTCCGTGGTCGAGCTCGACGGCCTGGCCGGCGAACCGATGGACGTGCTGGTGAACGGCTGCCTGATCGCCCAGGGCGAAGTGGTGGTGGTGAATGACAAGTTTGGTATCCGCCTGACCGACATCATCACGCCTTCCGAACGCATCCGAAAATTGAATAAATGAAGCCTGGCCTGTTGATTTCCACCGTGCTGCCGCTCCTGGCGGCATGCGGCATTGCGCTGGCGGCGCCCGCTTCGGCGCCCGTACCTGCTTCGGCCCCGGCTGAAACGGCGGCGGCCAGCGCAGCCGCCGAAGTTGCATCTGAAAAACCCGCTGCCGCCGCCGCTGCAGCGGCACCCGCGCCTGCCGCCGCCCTGCCCGCCATGCCGGCGGGCGCCCCCATGACGATGGCGCCGACGAGCTCGGCCGGCAGCCTGCTGCAAACCATCTTCGCGCTGGTATTCGTGCTGGCCCTCCTGATCGGCCTGGCCTGGTTCATGAAGCGCTATGGCCCCAAGGTGATGGGTGGCAACAACAAGATGCGCGTCGTCAGCTCGCTCAACCTGGGCGGACGCGAACGCATCGTCCTCGTCGAAGTGGCCGACCAGTGGATCGTCGTCGGCGCCTCGCCCGGCCGCATCAATGCGCTGGCCACCATGCCACGCCAGGAAGGCGAGTTGCCGCAACTGGCAACGACGCAAAACGGCCCCGCGGCCGCCAATTTTTCCGAGTGGCTGAAACAGACCATCGAAAAACGCAATGGGAAATAAGCAGCAGATGGCGTGGTCCAACGTAAAGACTCCCCTGACCTGGCTGCTGGCAGCCGTCGCCCTGGCCTTGCCGCTGTGGGCCATGGCCCAGCCGGGTATCCCCGCCTTCAACAGCACGCCGGCGCCGGGCGGCGGACAGAATTACTCGCTGCCGGTGCAGACGCTCATCCTGATGACGTCGCTCACCTTCCTGCCGGCGGCCCTCCTGATGATGACCTGCTTCACGCGCATCATCATCGTGCTGTCCCTGCTGCGCCAGGCCATCGGCACGCAATCGTCGCCGCCGAACCAGGTGCTGGTGGGACTGGCCCTGTTCCTGACCCTGTTCGTCATGGGCCCCGTGTTCGACAAGATTTATACGGATGCCTACCTGCCTTATCAGGAAAACAAGATCAGCATGCAGCAGGCGATGGACAAGGGCGTCGATCCCCTGAAAACCTTCATGCTCAAGCAGACGCGCCAGGCCGACCTGGCGCTGTTTGCCAAGATGTCGCGTTCGCCGGCCCTGCAAGGTCCGGAAGATGTGCCGCTGCGCATCCTCGTGCCCGCCTTCGTCACCAGCGAACTGAAGACGGCATTCCAGATCGGCTTTGCCATCTTCATCCCGTTTTTGATCATCGACATGGTGGTCGCCAGCGTGCTGATGTCGATGGGCATGATGATGATGTCGCCCGCGACGATCTCGCTGCCGTTCAAGCTGATGCTGTTCGTGCTCGTCGATGGCTGGCAATTGCTGCTGGGCTCCTTGTCTCAGAGTTTTTACTAGGGGAAATACGATGACACCCGAAAGCGTCATGACCCTGGGTCGCCATGCGATGGAAATCACCCTGATGGTGGCCGCGCCCATGCTGCTCGTCGCCCTCATCATCGGCTTGATCGTGAGTATTTTCCAGGCGGCCACGCAGATCAACGAGGCGACCCTGTCCTTCATCCCCAAGCTGGTCGGCATCTTTGTCGCCCTCGTCGTAGCCGGTCCGTGGATGCTGTCCGTCATGCTCGACTACATGCGCCAGGTATTTACGGGCATCCCGAACCTGGTGGGCTAGGCATGCGGCCACGGCATACGCCATGCTGACCCTGTCGAGCATCGAACTGAATACCTGGATCGCAGCACTGCTGTGGCCGCTTAGCCGCATCCTCGGCCTGATCGCGGCCGCGCCCCTGTTCGGCAACGCGGCCGTGCCGGCCACCGTCAAGGTGACCCTGGGCGCGCTGCTGGCCATGATCATCGCGCCCACCGTGCCGGCCTTGCCGGCCGTCAACCCGATGTCCTTGCCCGGCTTGCTGATCCTGACGCAAGAGATGCTGGTGGGCCTGGCCATGGGCTTTTCCATCCGCATCGTGTTTTCCGCCATCGAAATGGCCGGCGAGCTCAGCAGTCTCACCATGGGCCTGGGCTTCGCCTCGTTCTTCGATCCGCAGACCAAGGGCAGGTCGTCCGCCATCAGCCAGTTCCTCGTCATGCTGGCCACGTTGATGTTTCTCACAGTCAACGGCCACCTGGTCTTGCTGGCGGCGCTGGCGGAAAGCTTTGTCAGCCTGCCCATTTCGTCGAGTCCCATCAGCGGCGGCGGTTTCCAGCAATTGGCGGCCTGGGGCGGGGAAATCTTCCGTTCCGGCCTGCAGATTTCGCTGCCCATCATCGCCGCCCTGCTGCTGACCAACGTGGCGCTGGGCATCTTGACGCGAGCCGCGCCACAGCTGAACATTTTCGGTATCGGTTTTCCCGTCACTCTGGGCGTGGGCTTGCTGGTGATCGGCATGGTCCTGCCCTACCTGGCCACGCCGTTCCAGAACATGTTCCTGCGCGGCATAGAAACGGCGCGTTTGCTGCCGCGCGGCTTTGCCACGCGCGACCGGCCACCGCCGCCCGCGCCGCCAAATCCCCTGCGCCCGGCAACGCCTGCGCCGGCACCGCTGCCGGCAGCGCGCTGATCAGGACTACCAGCCCAGCGCGTGGCGCAGCAACAGCGCCGACAGCACGAACATGGTCACGCCGATCAAGCCATCGAGCACTTGCCAGGCGCGGGGCCGCGCAAACCACGGCGCCAGCCGGCGCGCGCCATAACCCAGACAAGCAAACCACAGCAGGCTGGCCGCGCTGGCACCAACGATAAACCAGCCGCGCAGCGCGCCCGGCTGCTGGGCACCAATACTTCCCACCAGCAATACCGTATCCAGATACACATGCGGGTTAAGCAAGGTAAACGCCGCCGCCTGGGCCAGGATGGCGCCCAGGCCCAATCCCACCCCACCCCACCCCACCCCACCGTCGGCGGCGATCAGCGCCACGGCCCGCATCGGGCTGCAACAGCCGCCCGCTGGGCGCCATGCGCTACCTGGCGGCCGCCAGTCCCGCTTTCCTGCAGCGCTATTTTCCCCTGGGCGTCGGCGCCGCCAGCCTGGCGCTGGCGCCCAGCCTCGTCTTCAATGCCAAGGATGAGCTGCAGGCGCGCTGGGTGCGCCGCCTATGCCACCGGCACGTGGAATTGCCGCGCCATGCCCTGCCCTCGTCGCACGCCTTCGTCACGGCCGGCCTGGCCGGCATGGGCTGGGGCTTGCACCCGCAGGCGCTGATCCAGCCGCATCTTGACAATGGCAGCCTGGTCGAACTGCTGCCGGATACCCCGCTCGACGTCGCCCTGTACTGGCATACGGCACGCGCCGCGTCCGGCCTGCTCGACGGCTTGAGCGCAGCCATCGTGGCCGCCGCCCGCACGGGCCTGCTGCCGCCCTGATTGCCAGGCTCAGGGCTGGTCGCTGCTGAGCGCCATGCGCCAGCGCCGCACATCGACATTCAAACGCAACTGGTGATGCTTGACCAGGTAGCGCACGCCGACCAGCGCCGCCGCCAGGCCCGACAACGCGGCGATGCCCAGCGCCCAGCGCGGGCCGAAGGTATCGGCCACCCAGCCCACGACGGGGGCGCCCAGCGGCGTGCCGCCCGCCGAGATGGCCAGCAGGATGGCCATCACGCGGCCCCGCATGGCAGGCGCCGTCGACAGTTGCACGCTGCTGTTGACGCTGGTGGTAAACGTTTGCGCGGCGATGCCGATGACCACCAGCATCATGCCGAACAGCCAGTAATTGGGCATCACGGCGGCCAGCGCACAGGCCAGGCCGAACAGCGCCGCCGCCCCCAGCAGCAAGGCCAGCGTGGGCTGGCCGCGCCCCGCCGCCAGCAAGGCACCGGCCACGGAGCCGCACGCCATCACGGAACTGAGCACGCCATACTGGCCGGCGCCCGCATGGAAGGCCGTCACCGACATGGTCGAGAGGAAAATCGGAAAGTTCAAGCCGAAGGTGCCGATCAGGAACAGCATCAGCAGGATGGCCATCAGGTCGGGCCGCTGGCGCACGTAGCGGAAACCCTCGCCCAGGCTGGCGCGCGTGGCCTTGATGCGCGGCGCGCGGCGCAGCAGTTCCACGCGCAGCAGCAACAGCGAACCGATCACGGCGGCAAACGAGACGGCGTTGATGATGAAGACCCAGCCGCTGCCGACGCTGCTGATCAGCAAGCCGGCCACGGCCGGGCCCAGCATGCGCGCCGCATTGAACGAGGTGGAATTGAGCGCCACGGCATTCGTCAAATCTTCCTCGCCGACGATTTCGGCAACAAACGTCTGGCGCACGGGCGAATCGAAGGCCGTCACGCAGCCCAGCAGGAAAGCAAACACATACACATGCCACAGTTGTACCAGGCCGCTGATGCACAAGATCCCGAGTCCCAGCGCCAGCAAGCCCATGGCTGCCTGTGTGCACAGCAGCAATTTCCTGCGGTCCAGCAAGTCGGCCGCCATGCCCGTCAGGGGCAGCAACAGCAGTTGCGGGCCGAATTGCAAGGCCATGACGATGCCGACGGCGCTGGCATTGTGCTGCGTCAATTCGCTCAGCACCAGCCAATCCTGCGCCGTGCGCTGCATCCAGGTGCCGATATTCGACACCAGGGCGCCGCCGGCCCAGATACGGTAATTGGGAATGCGTAACGAACGGAATGTGTTGTTCATCTGGGCGTGCGGGCTCCTTGCCGGGGACGTGGTGGAAAATTCAGCGGATCACTCCGCCAAGCGTTTGAGTAAGGCCACCGCATGGTTCAGTTCGGTGACTTCGTCCGGCGTGAGCCGGGTTTCGATCGTGCGTGCCAGCCAGTCTTCGCGCGCGGCGCGGCTGGCCGCGATCCAGGCGCGGCAACCGTCCGTCAGGGTCAACAGCGTCTGCCGGCCATCGAGCGGGTCGGGCGAGCCCGTCACCATCCGCGCTTGCGTCAAGGCTTGCACGGTGGCGGCCATCGACTGCGGACGCATGCCTTCGGCGCGCGCCAGGCTGCTGGCGGTGGCCGGACCGTCGCGCTCGAGGCGGCTCAGCACGGATGCCTGCGACATGCTGACATCGCCCAGGTGTGCTTCTTCGCGCAGGCGGCGGCGCAATTTGCCGACCAGGATGCGCAATTCGCCGGCCAGTTGCAATACGTGTTCGTGCTCTTCTTGTGGGGTTTGCATGGGAGGCAGGTAATGGATCAACAGGCTCCACTATAACAGATAGACAGGTAGGCTGCACAGTTTGCCTGTATATCTTGCCAGGATAGCCAGATTGCGGACGCAAAAAAGCCGGGGCGGAAGATGCACTCCCTACCCCGGCCCGCTAGCGCGACGGGTGGCTTAGCTGATGTAATTGAACAGCGACAGGCCCGAGATCGAGGTGAACGATTTTTGCGCCGCCTGCAGGGTGACTTGCTGCTGGCTGAAAGTGGAAATGGCTTTCACCATATCGAGGTCTTGCAGGTCCGACAGGGTGGTGGCGTACTGGATGTCGAGGTCGTCGCCGGCGCTGCCGAGATAATCGAGTTCCTTCATGCGCGAACCGACGTCCGCGCGCACGGACAGCACATTATCGTAGGCCGTGTCGAGAATATTGTGCGCGGCGTTCAAGCCGTTCGTCAGGCGCGCCTGGCCCGCATCGCCGCTGCCTGGCTGGCGCAGCACGCCGATCAGGTTTTTCACGGTGGTAAACAACGATTCCTTGGCGCTCGGCGCCAGCGTAAAGCTGTCCTGGTCCGCCGGCACGCCCGCGATATTTACCTGCTGGCCGTCGAAGGTGATGGCGTCGCCTGCTTTGTAGGGAACGGGAACGGCGGGATTCGGCACCGTCTGGCCCAAGGTGGCGTCGGTGACGGTGTAGGTGGTAACGGCGGTGGTACCCGTGCCCGTGACCTTGAAATCGATCGAATACTTGTGTCCTGTCAAGGCCGACGGGTCCGTCACCGTGCCGCCCGAAATGACGCCCGAGCCGCCGCGCGTGAAGTTGGCGGTGGCGGCCGCCGTGGTGAACTTGCCGTTGCCGGTCAGGTTATTTTCGAACACGGTGGCACCGGAATCGCTGGTAGCGAGGTAGCGCGCCGAGCCCACCTGCAGTTCGCGCTGGCCCTGGTCGCCCACATAGGTGGCGCCCGTCGGCGTCTGGCTGAATGGCTGGGTGGTGGATTTATAGCCGGAAAACAGGTAGCCGCCGGCACCGTCGGCCGTGTTGGCGATGCCCATCAAGTCGGTCAGTCGGCCTTCCAGTTCCTTGGCCAGGGTATCGCGGTCGACATCCTTGAGGGAAGGATTACCAGCCTGCAAGACCAGGTCTTTCACGTCGGCGATCAGCGAGGTGGTGCTGGCCAGCGCCAGGTCTTCCTGCGACAGGAAATTTTTCGCGTTCGAACGGTTCGTCACGAACTGGGTATTGATCGATTGCGACTGCGTCACTTCCAGCGCGCGCGCCGAGGCGATCGGGTCGTCGGCCGGCGTCAGGTTGCGGCGGTTCGCCGACAGTTGCATCTGCGTACGGTTCAAGGCGCCCTGCAGCGTATTGAGCTGCGAGCTGCCCTGGTCATAAATCATTCGTGTGCTGATGCGCATGATGCTGCCCTTCCAGAAAGCCGCCGCGCGCTGCGCCGCGGCGAAAATTGATTAACGCCCCAGGCCGATGACTACGTCGAACAGGGTGCTGGCAATCTGCATGACTTTGCCGCACGCCTGGTAGGACTGCTGGTAACGCAGCAGGTTGGCCGCCTCTTCATCGAGGTTGACGCCGGAAACGGACTGCTGCTGGGTGCTGGTCTGCTGCAGCAATGCCTGGCTGGCCAGGCCGCTGACCTGCACTTCGCGCGTCTTGTTGCCCACGAAGCTGACGGTTTGCGCATACGAACCCTGGAACGTGGCATTGCCGCCATCGAGGATGTTCTTCGTCTGCAAGCCCGCCAGCAGCGCCGCATTGCGATTGTCGCCCACGCCGCCCGAGTTCGGCGCAATGGTGAAGGTATCGCCCTGCGCCGGCGTGCCCGTCATGCTGACGTTGATGCCGCCAAAGCTGAAGTTGTCGCCTTCCGTATACGGGATGTTCGCCGTGCCGGCCGGATAGGTCGTGGTGGCACCATTCAAGCCCTTGACCGTTACCGCCTGGCCGGCCGGGAAACCCGTCAGCGAGGTGGTCGTCTTGTCATATGTCAAGGTCAGGGGACCCGTCAGGGCATTGCCCGGGCTCAAGTAGGCCTTGTCGACGGAGCCGGCACTGAGCTTGCCCGTGCCCGTATTGGCCACCGGCGCCGAGGTGGCGATGGGAGCGGCGGCGGCGATCTTGTTGCGGTCGGTGACCAGCACGGCCAGGCCGGCCGCGCCATTCGCCGTCGGCCTGATGACGTAGTTGTCGCCTTGGGCGGCCGTGCCCGAGATCGAGAAATCGACGCCGTCGATGGTTTGCGGCGCCGTTTGCGGGTACGGATTGATGATGGTGTGTGCACCGTCCGATTCGCGCGTCACCACATAATTGCTGCCGTCGTATTTCAGGCTGTAATCGCTGGCCGTCAGCTGGGTGGGGTCGCTGACCTTGGCCGACAGCACGGTGGTGCTGCTGGGGTTGTTGCCGCGGTCGGCGCCGATCACGGGGTCGGGTATCTTGAAAAAGTCGCCGCCCATGGCGCCATTCAAGTCCTGGCCCAGCTTGTGCTGGTCGTTGAAGGTACTGGCCAGCGCGATGGCCACCTTGCCCAGCGAGTTCTGCACATTGTCCAGGGTGCCGCTGCGGAAATCGAGCAAGCCGCCCAGCGAGCCGCCGGTCAGGGAGCTGTCCGGCAGCACGCTGACGGTACTGCCCGTGACATAACCCACCTCGATGCGGTTCGGGTCCGTCGCAGAAGGCGTGGCCGCCAGCTGGAAGCTGCGGTCCGCCACCACCAGCGGCTGGCCCGCGCCGATGGAAATGGTGACGGTATTGTTGGCAGCGGGTTGCACCGTCGCCTTGACATATTTGTTCAATTCCGTGATCAGCTGGTCGCGCTGGTCCAGCAGATCGTTGGGCTGGTTGCTGGCATCGACCGACAACTGGGAAATCGACTTGTTCAGGTCGGCGAGCTGCTTGGCGTAGGTATTAATCACCGTCACATTCGACGTGATCTGCGAATTGACGCCGTCGCCGATCTCCGTCAGGCGCGCGCTCAGACCCTGGAAGCGGGAAGCGAGCGAGCCGGCGCTCGACAGCAACGCCTGGCGCGAGGCGACAGAAGAAGGATTGGCGCTGAAGTCCTGCACGCCCTTGAAGAAGTCTTGCAGGGCGGGCGACAGGCCCGCCGTGGGGTCGGCCATCAAGTTGTCGATCTGGCTGATCTGCGTGTAATAGCTATCGAGCGCACTGGTGGCACTTTGCGCGGCATTGACCTGGGTGGCCATGAAGCTGTCGTACTGGCGCTTGATCTGCGACACTTCCGTGCCCGTGCCGACGAAGCCATAGCCGGCAAAGTTCGACTGCGAAGTCTGCTGCAGCACCGTCTGCCGATTGTAGCCGGGTACATTCGCATTGGTGATGTTATGCCCGGTCGTCGACAGGCCCACCTGCGCTGCAAGCAAACCGCTCTTACCGATGCTGAGTAGATTCGAAGTCATGGTGTCTTATTGGTTACCGTCACATGTATTTACGGCAGCCGCGGCGAAAACTTGAAGCGCGCGGCCTGCACAGGGGCACGGCTGGTGGTTAGCCCACCAGCGAATGCTTGATAATTTTTGTTAATTTGGCAGCGTAATTCGGGTCCGTCGCGTAGCCGGCCTTTTGCAAGCCTTGGGCGAAGGTGCTGGCGTCGCCCGCGCTGGCCAGCACTTTTTCATAGCGTTTGTTGTTGGTAATCAACTGCGCATAATCCTTGAAGCTGTCCGCGTAGCTGTCATAGGCGCGGAATTTTTCCACCTTGCGCTGCGCCTTGCCATTCACATATTCCGTGGTGACGGCTTCCGTGACCTTGCCCTTCCAGTCGTTTGACGCCTTGATGCCGAACAGGTTGTGGCTGCTGCTGCCGTCGCGGCTGATGATTTCGCGCTTGCCCCAGCCCGTCTCCAGCGCCGCCTGACCCAGCATGAACTTGGCCGGGATGCCGGTGGCGCGGCTGGCTTCTTCCGCATGCACGCCCAGCTTTTCCTGGAAGGCGCGCACATGCGGCGCCTGCGTGGCATTGGCCTTGTCGCTCAGGGTCTTGCCGCTGCCGCTGGCACTGCTTGCACCGTCGGTCAGGGCGCCCTGCTGCTGGCGGAACGCGGCCAGCGCCTGCGTCAGGCTCGACGAGCGGGGCGACGGCGCTTCGGCGCCATCGGCGGCCAGCGCCTGGTTCGAGGACGACAGTTGACGGATCAGCACGTCCGCCAGGCCCGTGCCCCGCTTGGCCAGGTTCTGGCTCGTCTGCTGGTCCAGCATCGAGGTGTACATCTTGCTTTGCTGGCTATCCATGATGCCGTCCTGCGGCGTCGCGTCGCGCATGCTTTTCATCATCATGTTGATGAACATGGCTTCAAATTGCGTGGCGGCCTCTTTCAGGGCGGCGGGGTCCTTCGCCTTGGCGGACTGGCGCAAGCCATCCATGCCCTTGACGTCGTAGGCGGCGGTATTGCTGAGGTCGGTTTGGCTGATCATGGCGTGCCCATCAAATGATTTCGAGTTCGGCGCGCAGCGAACCGGCCGCCTTCATCGCCTGCAGAATGGCCAGCAAGTCTTGCGGCGAAGCGCCGATGGCGTTCAAGGCTTTCACCACGTCGGACAGCGACGCGCCGCCCTTGACCAGCATGACCTTGCCCGGTTCCTTCTTGATATCGATCTGCGCCGTCTGCGTGACCACCGTGCGCCCGCCCGACAGCGGCGCTGGCTGGCTCACCTGCGGCTCGACATTGATGGTGACGGACAGGTTGCCGTGCGAAATGGCGCATGTTTCCAGGGTCACGGACTGGTTCATCACGACGGAACCGGTGCGCGCATTCATGATGACCTTGGCCGCCAGGCGGGCCGGATTGACTTCGATGCTTTCCAGCTGGCCCAGGAAGGTCACGCGCTGGTCGCTGCTGCCCGGCGACTGCACCTGAATCACGCGCCCGTCCAGCGCGGCGGCCGTGCCGGCGCCGTAGCGGCTGTTGATGGCGTCGACCACGCGGCTGGCGGTGGCGAAATCGGTGGCATTCAATTCCAGGCGGATGGTGTTGTTGGCGCCCAGCACCGAGGGTACGGTGCGCTCGACGGTGGCGCCGCCCGAGATGCGCCCCACGCTCAGGTGATTGATGACGATGGAGCTGCCGGCCGCCTGCGCGCCCACGCCGCCCACCAGTACATTGCCCTGCGCCATGCCGTACACCTGGCCATCGGCGCCCTTCAATGGCGTCATCAATAATGTGCCGCCGCGCAAGCTTTTCGCATTGCCCATCGACGACACGGTCACGTCCAGCATCTGGCCCGGCTGGGCAAACGCGGGCAAGGACGTCGTCACCATCACGGCGGCCACGTTTTTCAGCTGCAAACTGGTGCCTTGCGGCAAGTTGATACCTTGCTGCTGCAGCATCGCCGCCACGCTCTGGATGGTGAACGGCGTTTGCGTGGTCTGGTCGCCGCTGCCGTCGAGGCCGACGACCAGACCATAGCCCATCAACTGATTCTGGCGCACGCCGGCGACGCTGGCCAGGTCCTTGATGCGCTCGGCCTGCGCCATCGGCGCCAGCAGGGAGAATACCAGGCCGCAGACGGCCAGCAAACGGGGAAAGGTCAGGGTCGCCATGATCAGAACGGCAACAGGCTGAGGAAGAAGCGCGAGGCCATCGAGGCCATTTCGGCGCGGTCGATCTGGCTGTTGGTGCGGTACTCGACGCGCGCGTCGGCCACCTGGGTCGATGGCACGACGTTGCCGATGCCGATCGTGTCAGGATTGACCATGCCCGAAAAGCGGATGAATTCCGTACCCTTGTTCATGGCGATCTGTTTCTCGCCTGCCACGATCAGGTTGCCATTAGGCAATTCCTCGATGACCGTCACACCGATCGTGCCGGAAAAGGTATTGCTGGCGGACTGGTTGTCGCCGTCCGCAAACTTGGTCGCGCCATTCGCCGCCACGGTGCCGCCCAGGCGGCCCTGGGCGAAGCCGGGCGTGCTGAAACCCACGCTGCCCGACTTGTTGCCGGAGCTGGCGCCCGCCTTGACGGCATTCGTGCGCTCGGTGATGGCGATCGTCATGGTGTCGCCCACGTGGCGGGCGCGGCGGTCTTCGAAGGCGGGACGGTAGGTCGACGGCTGGTAGATGGAACCGTTGTTGACGACCACGGGTTCCGGCATCGGCGCGCGCGTGGTGGTCGGGTATTGCACGATGGACGTAGGCGTGATGGCGCAGCCGGACAACAGGACTGCGGACAACAGGGCGATGATGGGGTATTGCATGGCGAACCTCCGCTGCCATCCGGCGGCGGATGGCATGACAACTAAAAAAATTACAATTGAGAAAGTTTTTGCAGCATCTGGTCGGATGTGGTGATGGCCTTGCTGTTGATTTCGTAGGCGCGCTGCGTCTGGATCATGTTGACCATTTCCTCGGCCACGTTGACGTTCGAGGTCTCGATATAGCCCTGCATCAACACGCCGGCGCCATTCGTACCCGGGGTATTCGTCTGCGCCACGCCGGAGGCGCCCGTTTCCATGTACAGGTTTTCACCCTTCGATTCCAGGCCGGCCGGATTGACGAAGGTGGTCAGCTGCAGCGAGCCGATCTGCGATGGCGCCACGGTATTGGGCAAGGTAACGGAGACGGTGCCGTCGCGCGCCA
The DNA here is from genome assembly GCF_019443505.1 of Janthinobacterium sp. PAMC25594. Classification (NCBI taxonomy): domain Bacteria; kingdom Pseudomonadati; phylum Pseudomonadota; class Betaproteobacteria; order Burkholderiales; family Oxalobacteraceae; genus Janthinobacterium; species Janthinobacterium sp. PAMC25594. The sequence goes on along the minus strand of NZ_CP080377.1, from coordinate 5,370,751 downwards.
CGGTCAGGCTCAGCGCATTCGTCGGTACAGTGATGGCAGGCTGGATGACGAAGCCTTCGGAGGTCACCATCTGGCCATTGGCATCGGTCTGGAAGGAACCGTCGCGCGTGTAGGCGGTGGAGCCATCGGGCAGCAGCACCTGGAAGAAACCGGTGCCGTTGACCATCACGTCGCGCGAATTGCCCGACGCCTGGGGATTGCCCTGGGTATGGATGCGTTCGGTAGCCACGGTGCGCACGCCCGTGCCGATCTGCAAGCCCGACGGCAGCTGGGTTTGCTGCGACGATTGCGCGCCCGGCTGGCGCACATTTTGATACAGCAAGTCTTCAAACACGGCGCGCGACTTCTTGAAGCCGGTGGTGCTGACGTTGGCCAGGTTATTGGCGATCACGTCCATCTGCGTCTGCTGCGCTTCCAGGCCGGTCTTGGCTATCCAAAGGGAACGAATCATGTTTTTTCTCCAATAACAGCGCTTGCCAGCCCTGTAGACTATTTCTATGTAACCATTATGCGACCGGCTCTATCAATTCAAAGCGAGGATCTGGGTGGCTTTCGCCGCGTTATTCTCGGCATTCTTCAACAAGCTCATTTGTGTTTCGAACTGGCGCGCCAGGGCGATCATGCTGACCATCGAGTCGACGGGGCTGACATTGCTGCCTTCCAGCGCACCCGTGGTCAGCTTGACGGCCGGGTCGGCTTGCGCCACCGTGCCATCCTTCAGGCGGAACAGGCCGTCGTCGCCGCGCACCAGTTGCTGCTCGGGCGGGTTGACCAGCTTGATGCGTCCCAGCACCGTGGACGGGCCCGGCGGCACGTCCGTGGAAATCGTGCCCACCGTGCCATCGCCGGCGATGGACACCGTCACGCCGGGCGGAATGGCCAGCGGACCCGTATCGCCCTGCACCATCAAGCCCGACTGTGTCTGCAACATGCCGTTTTCATTGAGCTTGAAGGCGCCGTTGCGCGTATAGGCTTCGGACCCGTCGGCCGACTGCACCGCGATCCAGCCGCCATTTTCCACGGCCACGTCGAGCGTGCGGCCCGTGTGCTGCATGGGTCCTTGCGTGAAATCGGAACCGACCGTCGAATCGACGACAAAGGCGCGCGTCGGCATCATGCCGTCGGCCACCACGGGCACGGCGCGGAACGAGTCGAGCTGGGCACGGAAACCCGTGCTGGTGGCGTTCGCCAGGTTGTTCGCCGTGGTCGCCTGCCTGTCCAGGATGTGCTTGGCGCCCGAGCCGGCGGTGTAGATGAGACGGTCCATTTTTTATTTCTCCCAAACCAACAATAAAATCGGGGGCATGCGCCCCCGGTCAACTTATTAGCGGAGGTTGACTAAGGTTTGTAAAACCGAATCCTGCGTCTTGATGGTCTGCGCATTCGCCTGGTAGGCGCGCTGGGCCGTGATCATGTTGACCAGTTCGGCCGTCAGGTCCACGTTCGACACTTCCACGGCCGAGGCGCGCAAGTCGCCTAGCCCGGCCGAGCTCGGCTCACCCGTCATGGGGCTGCCCGAGGTCGAGCTTTCCGCCCAGGCATTGTTGCCCAGCGGCTCCAGGCCATTCGGATTGGCAAACTTGGTCAATACCACCTGGCCCAGGTCGCGCGTCTGGCCATTGTTATACTGGCCCTGGATCACGCCATCGCTGCCCACCACGAAACGGCTCAGCTGGCCGGCCGCGTAGCCATCGGCCACGGTGCGCTTTTCGCTGGTGGACGAACTGAGCTGGGTGGAATTGGTGAAGTCGACCTTGATCGCCAGGTTCGCGTTCGCGCCCGTGGCGGGGAAGACGGGCAGGTTGACCGTCACCGGCAAGGTTTGCGGCGGCGTCAGTGCCAGCATGGCGGCCTTGTCCAGGCTGCCGACGCTGTTGAACACCAGCGAAGCCGACCTCACGGCGGGCACCTCCGTCACCGCGGCGATATTGGCGTCGATCTGGTCTGGCGTCAGGCTGGAATTGACGCCGTTGGGCACGGCGCTGCCATAGGTGGCGCTGATGGCGGCCAGCTGGGCGGGGCTGGCGCCGGCCGCGGCGGCGGCGGTGCGCACGGCGGCACCGGCCGCATTGCCATAGGCGACGGCGGCGGCCGTGATAGCCGCCGGCACCAGCGGCACGGCGGTGGCGGCGGCCTGGTAGGCGGCGCGCGCGGCCAGCGAAGCGGCATCGGTCTGCGCCGACGCGGCTACTTTCGCGCTGGTAATTTCCTTGCCATCAGTGGCCGAATAGACATCCCAGGAATTGGTGCCCGTCTTGACGTAAAAATTGGACATCGTGTGCGAATTGCCCAGCGAGTCGTAGACCGGCACGGGGAATTGCTTGGTCCACGACTTTTGCTCGCCCACGCTGAACGGCACCACGGTCGGCATGGCCGAGTTGGAATCGAGGTTGACCTGGGTATCGACCTTGGTGGTCGCCTGCGGCGCCATGTCGGACGGGTCGATCTGCAGCGGCACGGTGGCGCCGGCCAGGATCTTGCCGTTCGCATCGGCCGGATAGCCCGTCAGCTGGGCTTTCTGCGCATTGATGATGAAGCCGCTCTTGTCGACCTGGAACTGGCCGTTGCGCGAATACTGGATGGCGCCGTTCACGCTGGTGCGGAAGAAACCGCCGCCATTGATGGCGATGTCGAGCGGATTCGACGAACTTTCCAGGTTACCCTGGTTGAACAGCTGCGCCACTTGCGACACGGCCACGCCGATACCGGGCTGGTTGCCGCCCACGCCATACAGCGAGTTGGCATAGATGTCGGCAAACTGCGCCTGCGACTGCTTGAAACCCACGGTGGCCGAGTTGGCGATGTTGTTGCCGATGACGTCCAGCGATTTGGCGGCGCCATTCAAGCCGCTCAGGCCTTGTTGGAAAGACATTGTGTTCTCCTGGTAGAAATTAGGGGTAGAGGGTCTACGCTACAAATGAGCGGCTTACAAAATCTGTTTCACATCGGCCATGGTGATGCTGCCCACGCCGGGCACGTTCAACTTCACGCCGCCCGCGCCCGTCGACACGCTGGCGACCGAACCGAACATCAGCGCCGCCGCATCCGTGAGCTTGGCCCCGCCGCGCGTGGCTTCCACCGAAAAAGTGTAGGCGCCGTCGGCCAGCACAACCGGCTTGCCATCCTTGTCGAGGTCGGCGGTGGAGCCGTTCCAGCCCAGCGGCAAGGTACCCGCATCCTGCGGGCCCAGGTCGATGGAATGGACTTCCTTGCCCGCACTGTTGTAGATAATGACCTTGACGCTGTCGGCCGGCGTGGCCAGGTCCACGCCCATCAGGGCCGCACTCTTGCTCAGGGTGATGTTCTTACCTGCCGTCAGCACGCCGTGGCCGATAATATTCGCCGCCTGCATCGATTCGGCCTGCTGATAGCTGGTTTTGAGGGTTTCCAGCGTGGTATTGAGCTTGTTGACGCCCGTCACCGTGGACAACTGGGCCAGCTGACTCGTCAGCTGCGCATTGTCCAGCGGGTTCATCGGGTCCTGGTTTTGCAGCTGGGTTACCAGCAGGGTCAGGAATTTGTTCGTTTCCTCCTCGACGCTGCCAGCAGCGGCAGTCGTCTTCTTCGGATTCATTGTCGCCATCAGGTCGGTGACGGGGCTGGTGCTGGTATCGATGGTTGCCATAATGGTCAGTCGGCCTTATTGGCCAAGCGAAAGGGTTTTCAGGAGCAGCGACTTGGCCGCGTTCATGGTTTCCACGTTGGTCTGGTACGAGCGCGAGGCCGACAGCATGTTGACCATCTCGTCGACCGTATTCACGTTGGGCATGGTGACGTAGCCCTTCTCGTCGGCCAGCGGGTTCTTCGGGTCGTAGACCAGCTTCATCGGCGACGGGTCTTCGATCACCTTCTGCACCTTGACGGCCGTGGCGCCGTTGGCCATGGGCACGGCTTCGAACACCACCTGCTTGGCGCGGTAGGCTTCGCCGCTGGCGCTGGTGGCGCTGTCGGCATTGGCCAGATTGCTGGCCACCGTGTTCAGGCGCTGCGCCTGGGCGCTCATGGCCGAACCGGACACATTGAAGATATTAAACAGCGACATGATTATTGTCCTCCCTGAATGGCCGTCAGCATGCCCTTGATCTGCGAGTTGAGGAAGGTCACGGCCGCCTCGTAGCGGATGGCGTTGTCGGCAAAGGCGTTGCGTTCAAGATCCATGTCCACCGTATTGCCATCGACGGCACCCTGGGCCGGCGCGCGGTACAGCAGCGGCGTGCCGTCGGCCAGGGTCTCGACCTTGCCGCCCGTGCCGCTCCCTGCGGCAGCGGCCACGCCCTTGCCCGGCATATGCTGCGGCGCCGTGCCCTTCAGAGCCGGCGGCACGCCATCGTTGCGCGCCATCGCCCCCTTCAGCGCGCTGGCGAAATCGACATCGCGCGCCTTGTAGTTGGGCGTATCGGCATTCGCGATATTCGAGGCGAGCAATTCCTGGCGCGTCGAGCGCAGGCTCAGCGCCGTCTCGTTGAAGCGCATGTAATCGTCGAGTTTCCCTATCATGTCAGGCTCCGGAAAGATCTGCCACTGGCGCCTGAGATGGCGGAAGGATGGCGGTATAGTGATGACAGGAAACATAGTACGGCGCCCACCGGCAAGGCCATCGCCGGATCAGACCGTACTTTTACCCCTTAATCGGCGCTTCGATCAGCGCTGCGCGCACTATCATGGCACTATTCCAGAGGCCTATCACCATGAAAACACCGCTCGCTTTCTTCTTCGCTCTTGCCGCCCTGCCACTATTGGCACAGGCGCAAAACGCCGGCCGGCAGACGCCGGAAGCGCTGCGCAACAGCGTGGAACAGTTCCTGCAAGTGCAAAGCAATGGCTTGCCAGGCAAGGTGACAGTCACCGTCGGCGCCGTCGATCCGCGCCTGAACCTGGCCGCCTGCCCCGCGCCGCAAGCGTTCATGGCGCCGGGCGCGCGCGCCTGGGGCAAGACCACGGTGGGCGTGCGCTGCACGGCGCCCTCCAACTGGACCATTTATTTGCAGGCCAACGTGGCCGTCGTGGGCGACTACGTGGCCAGCGCCGTGCCGCTGGCGCAAGGGCAAGCCATCGACGCCAGCCAGCTGGTGACGATGCAGGGCGACCTGGCCGCATTGCCGGCAGGCATCGCCACCGACATGGCCCAGGTGGTGGGCGCCAGCACGAATATTTCCTTGCCGCCAGGCACGCCGATGCGCCTCGACACCCTGCGCCGCAAGCCGGTGGTCATGCAAGGCCAGCTGGTGCGCGTCGTTTCAAGTGGCAACGGTTTCCAGGTGGCATCAGAAGGACGCGCCATCGGCAGCGCCGGCGATGGCCAGACGGTGCAGGTACGCACGCAGAGCGGCCAGCAGATCAGCGGCGTGGCGCGCGCGGGCGGCATGGTGGAGGTCGCCTTTTAACACGGATAGATAGCGATATTGTAGTCTGGCGCACTAAAGTTCCTGGATAAGATGCCGATAAGAAGTCATATCCCGGAGTTTCCTGACTTCGACCAGACGAGGATCACGCTGTGAAAATTACCGATAACACCATTAAAAGCAATCCCGGCCTGCCGGTGGCGCCCGCCAATACCTCCGGCGCCCGGAATGCCGAGAAAGCCCAGGCAACCCCGACGACGTCGGACAATGTACGCCTGTCGCCGCAAGGACAGGCATTAGCGGCCAGTGCAACTGCCGGCAGCGGCGCCGTGTTCGACACGAAAAAAGTCGAACGCATCAAACTGGCGATCGCCGACGGCCAGTTCCAGGTCAACTCTGAAAAAGTGGCGGACGGTCTCCTCGACACAGTCAAGGACTTGCTGCACTCACGAAATAGATAGGTTCCCTCATGCAATCAGTGACTCCGTTTTCCAGCCTGCGCGACGAGCAACAGCTCATGACCACATTGCTGGCATTGATGAAAGAAGAACAGCGGCATCTGGTTGCGGCTGACATCGATGCAATCACGGAGCTCACGGCGCGCAAGACGGCACTCGTCGGACAATTGAGCCAACTGGCGGCGCAACGCCACCAGGCGCTGGCGACAGTCGGTTTCACGGCCGCCGAAGCGGGCATGGAAGACTGGCTGATCAGCGCCAGCGAAGCCGAAGCGGCGCCCCTGTGGAAAGCCCTGCTCGACACCACGCGCGAAGCGAAAGAACAGAACCGGCTCAACAGCCTGCTCGTCAACAAGCACATGCTGCACACGCAAGGCGCCCTGAACGCCATGCGCCCCACGGCCCAGAGCGGCAATTTCTACGGCCCCAGCGGCCAACCGATGACCAACACGGCCAGCCGGCGCGTGGTGATCGGCTAGTTTCCCTTACTTGCCCGTTCAGCCATGCGCGGGACGCCCCGTGTGCTGGCGAAATTTCGCAGCGATGGCTTGTCCCTTCGCTGCGGCGGCGGCCTGCTGCGCCGGAGTCAGCTCGTCCTGCAGCCAGTGCCAGTATTCATCCTGATACGGATTGGTGACGCCGGGCGCGAGGATATCGTCGTAGACGAGGCGCAGGGCCAGCAGGTAGCCATACGCTTGCGGCGCATCTTTCCGCACCACTTCGCCGTCGCGCAGATAGGCCATCATCAGGGTAGCGACGCTGGAGAGTTCCGCCTCGTCCGCCTGCGCCGTCAGTTGGGCGATGGCTTGCCGCTTCCATGCCTGCACCAGCGGATCGTCGGGACGGTTGCGCAGCGCACTGCGGTCGCCGAACGGGCCTTCCGACAGGAACAGGGTGGCGGCGCCCGGCACGCCCGCCTTCGCGGCGGTGGCCAGGTAAACCAGGCGGTCGTCGCGCTGGCGCTGCGTCAGCCCCGCGCACAGCTGTTGCTGGGCGGCTTTTTCTTCTGGCGTCATCTCGCGTCCCAGCTCGAATTCCAGCCCCGGCAGGCGGCTTTCGCGCTGGAAGACGATGCAATCGTCGAGCAGATTGTAGGCCGCATACGCGTCTTGCGCCCTGCCGCTGGCGGCCAGGCGTTCGAGCCGCCGCGCCAGGGACACGACAAGAGGCGCCTGGGCCGCGGGAACGGAGGCATCGATATGCATATACGATTCCAGGCTGCGTCGCGGCGGTGCGCTGGCGGCTGCGACGCCCGCTTCCGGCACGCCGCCGTCGGGCGCAGGCCAGTACGCCAGCGCCAGCGCTGCCGCGATGGCGGCGGCGATGGCGATACCGGTCAGTTTGCTATTCATGATGAGGTGGCGCATAAAAGGAAATGCACGTTACCACAGGTGCGCGGCGGCATGCCGCACGCGGCGCGGGCAATCAGCCGCCGGCTTTTTTCGCCTGGTGACCCAGCCTGGTCAGCGCAGCAAGGATGGTGTCGACATGGTCGCCCTGCACTTCGATCACGCCATCCTTGACGGTGCCGCCCGAGCCGCATTGCGCGCGCAGCTGCTTGCCCAGCAGGGCCAGCGCGATGGCGTCCAGCGCCAGGCCTTTCACCACGGTGACGCTCTTGCCGCCGCGGCCCTTGGTCTGGCGCGACACGCGCGCCGCGCCATCGCCGATTGGTGCCGCCTTGGCTTGCGCCTTGCACGCGCATTGTGCCAGCGGCTGGCGGCAGGCGGGACACATGCGGCCCGTTTCGGTGGAGTAGACGAGACCGCCCAGGGAGCTGCTTTTCATGAGGAAGAGATAAAAAGGGAGAAGGCCGCGATTGTACCAAGCGGCAGGGTTCAGTTGGCCGGCGCCGGCGCCGTCGGCACTTCCGTCACCGTCTCGGGGATGCCCGACAAAATCGTCACGGCGACCCGGCGGTTGCGCGCGCGCCCTTCCGGCGTGGCGTTCGGCGCCACGGGGATGTTGTCGGCGTGGCCCACGGCCGTCAGGCGCGACGCCTGCACGCCGCTGGCGATGAACAGGCGCACCACGGCACTGGCGCGCGCGGCCGACAATTCCCAGTTCGAGGCAAAATTGGAATTGCTGATCGGCTGGACATCCGTATGTCCTTCCACCTGCACGTCGTGCGTGTCATCCTTGAGCAGCACGGCAACGGCGCGCAAGGCCTGGTCCGACTCCATCGTCAGGCGTGCCGCACCCGGGTCGAACAGCACGCTGGCATTGATTTCCACGCTCACGCCGCGGCTCGTCTGCGTGACCCGCACCTTGCCTTCCTTGACCAGCGGCGCCAGGGTGGACGTGAGGTCCTGCGCCAGGCGCGTCATGTGTTCGCGCTCGCGGCGGATGGCTTCCGTGCGGCGTTTCAGGGCGGGATTCGGCAGCGGGATCGCTTGCGGCGCTTCCATGATGATGGGCGGCGCGCCCTTTTCCAGGCTGAAGGCCTGGCCGATGGCGTTCTGGAAGACGCGGTATTTACCTTCGTTGACTTGCGAAATCGCATACATGACGACGAAAAAGGCGAACAGCAGGGTGATGAAGTCGGCATACGAGATCAGCCAGCGGTCCTGGTTGTCCGGTTCCTCGTCATACTTCCTGCGCGCGCGCCGCATCATGGTCAATGCTCGCTCAGTGCTCGTGAAGCAGGCTGGCGACGCGCTCTTCGATGATGCGCGTGTGGTCGCCCGTGGCGATGTCGTACAGCACGGCGGCCGTGATTTCATACTGCAGCACGCGGCGCGAGACGATGGCCTTGAGCTTGTTCGCCACCGGCAGGAACAGCAGATTGGCCAGGCCGACGCCATAAATCGTCGAGACAAACGCCACGGCGATGCCGCTGCCCAGTTTGCTCGGGTCGGTGAGGTTTTCCATCACGTGGATCAGGCCCAGCACGGCGCCCAGGATGCCAATGGTGGGCGAATAGCCGGCCGCCGATTCCCACACCTTGACGGCCTGGCGCTCGGCCATTTCGTAGGCGGAGATTTCCACGTCGAGCAGCTGGCGCAGCTTGTCGGGCGCGATGCCGTCGACGATCATCCTCAGCCCCTTGGCATTGAAGCGGTCGGCCGTGTTTTCCATCAGGCGTTCAAGCGCCAGCGTGCCGTCGCGGCGCGCCGTCAAACTCCATTGCCCGATGTCGCGCGCCAGCGCGGCACGCGTGTCGGCTGGCGGCAGGAAGACCCAGCGCAGCATTTCCAGGCCGCGCACGAAGGTGCGCAGCCGCGTTTGCAGCAGCACGGCGCCGAAGGTGCCGACGATGACGATGGCAAAGGCGGCCGGCTGCAGCAGGGAGGCCATCTTGCCGCCTTCCAGTGCCTGGCCGACCAGGAGGCCCGCCAGCGCCAGCGCCAGCCCGATTACGCTGGACCAGTCCACGCCAGCTCCCTCAAGGTTGCGCGCAGGCGCGCGACGGCCTGGGTATGCAGCTGCGAGACGCGCGATTCGGACACGCCCATCACCGCGCCGATCTCCTTCAGGTTCAGCTCTTCTTCGTAGTACAGGCCCATGAGTATTTTCTCGCGTGGCGGCAGCGCGTCGATGGCATCGATCACGGATTGCCGGAAATCGGTATCGAGCAGGGACCGCAAGGGGTCGCTGTCCTCGTCCACGCAATGGCGGTCGAGAAAGCTGTCATTGCCGTCCGGGTCATGAAAGTCTTCGTAGTACAGCAACTGGTGGCCGCCGCCGTCGCCCAGCATTTCCTGGTAATCGACCAGCGACATTTTCAGCAGTTTCGCCACTTCCGACTCCGTCGGCGGGTGTCCCAGGCGCTGTTGCAAGGTGCTCATCGCCTCTTCGATCTTGCGCATGTTCTGGCGCATGCTGCGCGGCAGCCAGTCGCTGGTGCGCAATTCGTCGAGCATGGCGCCGCGGATGCGCAGCACGGCATACGTCTCGAACTGCGCGCCATGCGTCTCTTCATAGCGGCTGATGGCGTCGAGCAGGCCGATCATGCCGGCCTGGATCAGGTCATCGACCTCGACCGAAGGCGGCAATTTCGCCTTCATATGGTGCGCCAGACGCTTCACCAACGGAATGTGCTCCGTCAGCAAATAGTCCTTGTTCGATTTCCCTTTGACCGTGTACATAGGCTGCTTATTGTTTTAACTGCTATCGTGTGCTGATGATGGATTCAGACGCTGAACTGATGCGGACTCCCCGTCTGGTACAAGGTGCCACCGAGCACCGGCGCCGCGGAACGGGCCAGTCGCTCGGCCAGTCCGCGAAACGCCACCGAGGCTCCCGCCAGCGGAAAGGCATCGACCACGCTGCGGCCCAGACGCGCCGCGCGGTGCAGATACTCATCGGCAGGCACCGATCCCATCGAAGTCAGTTTCACGGCCAGGTAGCGGCTCGCCGCCTGCGCCATATTATCGTATACCACTTTTGCCTCGGATTCGGAAGCGCCGGTGACAAGAATACCGAACGGACGGCGTCCCAACTCCTGGCTCAGGCGCTTGATCAGGCAGTACGCCGCCTTGATCGAAGTGGCGCTGGTCGACACTTGCACCACGATATCGGACGAGGCCATCAGCGGCACGGGGAAGCAATCGCCCTCGTCGGCCATGACGCCGTCGACCAGCACGATGCCGCTCTGGCGCGCCAGCACCTCGAAGGTCTTGCCCAGGCGGCGCAGTTCGTCCGCGCCCGCATAATCCATGCTGTCCATCAGGTGGTTGCGCGCGCCCAGGCTGGCCACGCCGAAGCCTTGCGGCACCTGGTGGATGACCTGGTTCAGGCCGCATTGCTGGCGCGCCACGTCGCGCAGGCTGGCGCCGTGCGCCAGTCCCAGGCGCGCGGCGACGCCATCGCTGCCGCCGCTGGCGTCGAGCAGCAGCACGTCATTGCCGCCGTAGACCAGCGAGGCGCCCAGGTTGACCAGCATGGCGCCCTTGTCGTCCTGCGGCGTGGCCGATAAAAATGTCATCACGCGCGGCTGCGGGCCGGCCAGCATGCGGCGCAAGCCTTCGGCCTGGTCGAAATCGAAATTAGCCAAGGCGCACCCCGCGCGCTTCATTGTTGCGGGCGGCCGCCTGCGCCATCAACAGCGGCAGTTCGGCATCGGAAAACTGCGTCGCTGCCGCATCGCGCTTGAGCTTGAAGGCGCGGTCGATCAGGTAGCCGCGGTCGGCCAGGTACAGGTCTTCCGGCACGCGCTGGCCGTTCGACACATAAAACAGGTTCAGTTTCTGGCGGATCACCACGTCGAGCACGTTGCCGATCGAGGCCGCTTCATCGAGCTTGGTCATGATGCAGCCGGCCAGGCCGCTGCCCTGGTAGGCACGCACCACTTCATTCAGCGTTTCCTGCGTCGCCGTGGAGTTCAGGCACAGCAAACGTTTCACGTCGGCGCCCGCGCCCGACAGCATGGCCACCTGCTCCGTCACCATCTGGTCGCGCTGGCTCACGCCCACCGTATCGATCAGCACCGTGTGCTTGTTCTTCAATTCTTTCAGGGCGATGCGCAAGTCCGCCTCATCCTTCACCGAATGCACCATCACGCCGAGGATCTTGCCGTAGATGCGCAGCTGTTCGTGCGCGCCGATACGATAGGCGTCCGTGGTGATCAGGGCCAGTTTTTCCGGGCCGTGGCGCATCACGCAGCGGGCCGCCAGCTTGGCCGTGCTGGTGGTCTTGCCGACGCCGGTCGGGCCGACCAGGGCGAATACGCCGCCCTGCTCCAGCATGGCGTCTTCATTGGCGACCGTATTCAGGTTGCGGCTGAGGACGGTCTTGATCCAGCGCATGCTTTGCGCGCCATCGAGGCCGGCGGGCAGCTTGTCGATCAGGTAGCGCGCCAGGCTGGCCGAGAAACCGGCAGCCAGCATTTCGCGCAGCACCACGGCTTTTTGCGGCTCGCGCTGCTGCGTCGAGCCCCACGAGATTTCCGCCAGCTGGGTTTCCATCATGCCGCGCATGGCGCGGATTTCATTCATCATGCCGCTCATCTCGGCGGCGGCGTTCTCTTTGACGTGCGCCAGCGCGCTGGCCATCATCTGCTGCATGCGGGCCATGTCCACTGGCTCGCCGGCTGCCTGGCGCGGCGCGGCAGGACGTGGCGCAGCCGGGCGCTGGGCCGGGGCGGCCGGACGCTGCGGCGTGGCGAACTGGGTCTGCAATTGGGGACGGGGCTGGGACATTTCGGACGCGGCCGGCGGCGACGCCAGCGAAGCGGCATCGTCATTGGCCAGCGCGAGGATTTCCACCACGCCATCGGCCTGGCGGTTCGACAGGATCACGGCATCGGGACCCAGCGCTTCGCGCACCTTGCGCAGCGCATCGCGCGACGAGGCGCCCGTAAATTTCTTCACATTCATGACCGGCCTCCCAGGGCGGGGGTGGCGCAATATAGGCTGAACTGTGTGACCATCGTCGACTCCTGTTGCTTGGATGCTGTCTTCCACATGGACACAGATCACCCTGACAGTTTCCATTATTAGCGATGCTTGGAGGAAATGATCGAAGGAACAGGACGGGAAAGTACCCGTTATTCAGTTTGCCAGCAGGAAATTGATGAAAAAATAAGCAAAAATGGTGGAAGCAAGAGCTGGGGTCAGTCGCTCACGACCGGAGTGCATCTCATTGAGACGCACTCCCCGCCGGGTCTGACCCCGGTACTAATGCTGTCAACTACTGCGCGCCCACCAGCGCCGTGACGCGGATGGTCTTGGTTTCCGGCACTTCCGCATGCGACAGCACTTTCAGCTGCGGCAAGGCGCGGCGCAAGAAGCGCGACAACAGGGCGCGCAGCGGCGCCGGCACCAGCAGCACCGGCGTCAGGCCCAGCGCCTCCTGCTGCTGCGCGGCCAGCCCCGCCTGGTGGGCGATGGTATCGGCCAGGCCCGGCTCGATGCCCGCGCCGTCGCCGCCGTTGCCCATGGCTTGCATCAGCAGGCGCTCCAGGCGGCTGTCGAGGGTCATCACGGACAATTCGGCGGCACCGGGGAACAGTTGCTGCACGATGGCGCGGCCCAGCGATACGCGCACCAGCGCCGTCAGCTCGTTCGGGTCTTGCGTATTGACCGTATGCTCGGCCAGGGTTTCGATGATGGTGCGCATGTCGCGGATGTGCACGCCCTCGGCCAGTAGGTTCTGCAGCACTTTTTGCAAGGTCGACAGCGACAGCATCTTCGGCACCAGGTCTTCCACCAGGCGCGGCGCATCCTTGCCCAGGTGGTCGAGCAGCGACTGCACTTCCGCGCGGCCCAGCAGTTCGGAAGCGTGCGAGGTAATCAGGTGGTTCAGGTGCGTGGCCACCACGGTGCCCGCATCGACGACCGTGTAGCCCATCGATTGCGCCTGGTCGCGCAAGCTGGCGTCGATCCAGGTGGCGGGCAAGCCGAACGCGGGGTCGCTGGTGGCCAGGCCCGGCAAGGTGCCGCTGGCCATGCCGGGATTGATCGCCAGAAACTGCCCGTTGAACGCTTCGCCCACGCCCACTTCCACGCCCTTGAGGGTGATGCGGTAGGCGGACGGTTTGAGCTCCAGGTTGTCGCGGATATGCACGGGCGGCGCCAGGAAACCCACTTCCTGGGCAAATTTCTTGCGGATGCCCTTGATGCGCTTGAGCAATTCGCCGCCCTGCGTCTTGTCGACCAGGGGAATCAGACGGTAGCCCACTTCCAGGCCCAGGGTATCGACGGGCATGATATCTTGCCAGCTGGCTTCTTCCTGCTCGGGCGGCACGGTCGCTTGCGGCACGTCGGCCGGCTTTTCGGCCGCCGCTTTTTCCTGCGTGCGCTTCTTGCTGATCAAATAGGCGGAGCCGGCCAGCAATGATGCCAGCAGGAGGAAGACCATGTTCGGCATGCCGGGAATCAAGCCCATGCCGCCGATGATGCCGGCGGTGATATACAGTACTTGCGGTTTCGCGAACAATTGACCGACCAGCTGGGTGCCGATGTCCTGGTCGCTGGCCACGCGCGAGACGACGATACCGGCCGCCGTGGAAATGATCAGCGAAGGAATCTGCGCCACCAGGCCGTCACCGATGGCCAGCAGGGTGTAGTTCTTGAGCGCATCGGCAAAGCCCATGTCGTGCTGCAACAAGCCCACCAGCAAGCCGCCGACGATATTGATGACGGTAACCATGATGCCGGCGATGGCGTCGCCGCGCACGTATTTGCTGGCACCGTCCATGGCGCCATAGAATTCCGCTTCCTGCGCCACTTCCGTGCGGCGCCGGCGCGCTTCGTCTTCGCCGATCAGGCCGGCGTTCAGGTCGGCATCGATGGCCATCTGTTTACCGGGCATGGCGTCCAGCGCGAAGCGGGCGCCCACCTCGGCGATACGGCCCGCACCCTTGGTCACGACGGTAAAGTTGATGATCGTCAAAATGATGAACACCACGATACCGACCGTGTAGTTGCCGCCGATCAGGAAGTGGCCGAACGCCTCGATCACTTTACCGGCCGCGTCGGCGCCCGTATGGCCTTCCGTCAGCACCACGCGCGTGGACGCCACGTTCAGCGACAGGCGCAGCATGGTCGACACGAGCAGGATGGTCGGGAAGGCCATGAAGTCGAGCGGCTTGACCGTGTACAGCGCCGTCAGCAGCACGATGATGGACAGCGCGATATTGAAACTGAAGAAGATGTCGAGGATGAAGGCCGGCAGCGGCAGCACCATCATCGCCAGCAGCATGATGATGATGATCGGCGCGGCGATGCCCTTGCTGGCGTTGCTGCTCATACCGCTGAGCCAGGCTGGCAATCTCAGGCCGTTCATGGTGTACTTCCTTTATTCTTGTCTGCCGCGTCGGCTGCGGCTTTGGTCTGCGATGCGGGGTCGAGCGGATCGAGCTCGGGCGGCACGTCGAGTTTCTTCGGCTTGTCGGGACGCTGGCCATGGCCGCTGCCGTAGCTGCGCAACTGGAACACGTAGGCCAGCACTTCGGCCACGGCGCCATACAAGGCCTCGGGGATCTCGTCGCCGATGTCCGTGTGCTTGTACAGCGCACGCGCCAGGGCCGGCGCTTCCAGGATGGCGACCTTGTGTTCGCCCGCCAGTTCGCGGATCTTCGCCGCCACCTCGTCGATGCCCTTGGCCACCACCTGCGGCGCGCCGCGCGAATTCTCGCCATACTTGAGGGCCACCGCGTAGTGGGTAGGATTGGTCACCACCACGTCGGCCGTCGGCACGTCGGCCATCATGCGGCGGCGCGACATTTCATGCTGCATCTGGCGAATTTTTGCCTTGATCTGCGGATTGCCGTCCGACTCCTTCGACTCTTGCTTGACTTCCTGCAAGGACATTTTCATCTTGTTGGCGTAGTGCCACATCTGGTACGGGCCGTCGATGGCGGCGATCAGCCCCAACGCGCCCACAATCATCAGGAAGGCCGTGATCAGCAGGCTGATCAGATGGGCCGAACCGGCGCGCAGGGATTCGACCGACAGGCCCAGCACGGCATCCTTTTGATGTTGCATCACCATCCAGGCGACGACGCCGACGACGATGGTCTTGGCGACGGCCTTGAGCAATTCCACCAGCGCATTCTTCGAAAACATATTGCCCAGGCCGCGAATCGGGTTGAGCTTGCCAAAATTGGGCGTGAACGCCTTGGAACTGAACAGCCAGCCGCCCACCAGCACGGGAGAGGCCAGGGCGACGAGCATGATGGCCGCGGCGTACGGCAGGCAGGTCAGCAAGACGGAGCCCACGTCGTAGCCGATGCGCAACATCATCGCGTCGGGATTGAGGATTTGCTCCCGGTCCAGGGTCAGGCCGGACACCATGACGGCCGTCAGCCGGCGCACGATGGCGTCGCCGGCAAACCACAGGCAGCAGCCGGACGCCATCAGCACCGTAAACGTGGCCACTTCACGCGATCGCGGAACGTCGCCTTCCTCACGCGCCTGCTCGAGGCGCTTCGGTGACGCGGCTTCGGTCTTTTCTGCGTCGCTGTCTTCCGACATCAATCAACTCCGGTGAAGTCCTGCAGCCTGATTAGGCGCAATACGGACTGGGCATGAGACATTATCGGTTCAAGCGGGCGCACGCCATCGGCGGAACAGGGGGACAAATCCCCTGTATTTCCCTTTGCCTATAAGAAACTTAGCGGGACTTGCGCGCCTCGGCCTGTTTCACCGTTTGTTCTATCGCGCCAAACAGGGACTTGCCGTCATCGCCCAGCATCTCGATGCGGACAATATCGCCAAACAACAGGAACGGCGTGCTGGCGACGCCATCGGCGATCATCTCCTGGTTACGTCGCTCAACGATGCTGGAAAAGCCCTTCTTGATTTCCTTGTTGGCGACACCGCCCGCACTGACCACGCTGCCGGCGCGCGCGTGGCGCGTCCGGCACAGATGCGCGAGCAATTGCGGATAATTAAACGCCATGTCGGCGCCCGCGTGGGGCTGGCCCGTCAATTTACCGTTCAGGCTGCAGCGCAAGGCGTAATGCACCTTGCCGCCGCGCCAGGCGTCGCCCAGCTCGTCGGGCGTGATGGCCAGCGGCGAGCAAGCCATGGCCGGCTTCGATTGCAGGTAGCCGTAACCGCTGGCCTGCTCGTCGGGCGCCAGGTTGCGCAGGGTGATGTCGTTGACCAGCATCAACAGCTTGATGTTCAGGTGCGCCTGGTCCGGCGTGGCACCCATGGCCACGTCGTCCGTGATGGCGGCGATGCCCGCCTCGTAATCGATGCCCCACTGCTCGTGCGCCAGGGTGATGTCGTCGTGGGCGCCGAGGAAATCGTCGCTGGCGCCCTGATACATGCGCGGCGCCTCGCGCAAGTTGGCGGGCGCGTCAACGCCCGCCGCCTTGCATGCCCGCTCGATCTGCTGCAGGTAGGATCCGCCGGCCACGCGCAAGCTGCTGCGCGGCAAGGGCGCCATGCAGTTGGCAGGGTCGAAGTCGAAGGCGCGATGGCCGCGGCCGCTGTTGATGGTCTGGTACAGCAAATCGAGCTGGGGCGCGATGAAACTCCAGTCGTCGAGCGCCTTTTGCAGGGTCGAGGCGATGCCGTCGGCCAGGTGCGCCGTTTTCAGGTCGCGCGAGACGACGGCCAGCTGGCCGTCGCGCGTGCCATCGTTCAGGGTTGCTAATTTCATGTGCGGGAAACTTCGTCAAATGCAGGCTAAAGACGCCAAAAAGCCGGGATATTCCCGGCTTTGACAGGCAGGAGAGTTTTACGCGAGGAGAGCGATCTGCTCGGGCGTCAGGTAGCACCACTCGCCTTCGGCGATGCCCAGCGACTCCAGCGTCAGGCCACCGATGGCGGAACGGTGCAGCGCGCTGCAATGGTTGCCAGCGGCTGCCAGCATGCGCTTGACCTGGTGGTATTTGCCTTGTTCGAGCACGATTTCCAGCTGGAATTCTCCGCGCTGAACGCAGACGAGGGCCGCCAGCGGGGCCGGTTCGTCGTGCAGTTGCACGCCAGCCAATAGCTGCGCCACCAGTTCATCGGTCACGGGCTCTTGCGTGGTGGCCTGGTAAATCTTGGGAACGTGACGCTTCGGCGACGATTGCGCATGGATAAATGGTCCATCGTCGGACATCAACAGCATGCCGGTCGTATCGTGGTCGAGCCGGCCGACGGGCTGGACTTCGCGCCAGGTGAACTGTTCCGGCAGCAAGGTCAGCACGCCAGGGTGATGGCTGGGCTTGCGCGAGCATTCGAAGTTGGCCGGCTTGTTCAGCGCCAGGTACAGGTGCTGGCGGACCACCCACTCTTCTTCAAACACGTGCAGCACCAGGCCTTCGGTCTCGACGGTGGTGCGATAAGTGGTCTGGGTGACGCCATCGATGACGACATCGCCATCTTCGATGAGGGAACGACAATATTTACGGGTGCCAAAACCCTGCGATTGCAGGATGCGGTCTAGGGATAATTTACTCATGGGCGTGACTTTACCAGAAGCGGCTGGCAGCGTGAAGCGGCGGGGCGCGCCGCCTGCGCCAGCCGGCGCACCGCGCACCGGCCTTGCGCAGGCACAGATACGGCGATGCACAAGGTGAGATTTCGATATAAATGGCCAATTCCTTTGAGATATATCAAGCGCTCGGAATATCGCGTTGATAGACTGAAACTTCGTTAGGAATCCGCCTAACGAGCTTTAGGAATAATAACCAGGCAACGACCCACAAGGACATCGTATGAAGCATACCGATACCATCGCCTTACAAGGCAGCATCGCCGACATGCGCCAGCGCATCGCCACGGAACAAGCGGCCATGCACAAGGTCAGACTCGGCGTGGCGCGCTGGCGCAACGCCCCTGCGTCGCAGAAGGCGGACGCGCCGCCATCGCCAGCGAGCCAGACGCACTGGCATGCCGAGGCGCAATGTCATTTCATGTGCTGGCTGGAACTGGGCGGTTTTGCGCACGCGGATGCGGCAGCCGACAAGGTGAGCGCACCCGCCATGGCGGACATGCCGCCCGACATCAGCGCCAGCTCCGGCGGCGGCACGGCAGCGGAGCCGGCCTCCCTGCCCGCGCACTGTAACGGCTGCGCCGCCTGAGCGCGCCGCCATCGGACCCGTCATGCCCTGCCCCCGCATGCCTGCCTTGCCAGCCAGACCAGATCACGCATTGCGCGATGCCTGCCCACCCGGCATGGACGACGCACAAAAGGAAACGGCGGCATTGCGCCGCCGTTCCCAAGCCCCATCGGGACTTCAGTGAGGAATGTAAATTCACTCAAAACCACATCTGCGATGCGGCGAGTAGTTCCAAGACCTGCCAATCAAGTTAGTACTGACAACATAGTTGATATATCGCCCCTCCTTGAAAAGAACTACGCTTTCACTATAGCCCAAGCAGCGCCTTTTTCAAGCCAAATTACCACCTTATTGAAAATCATTCTCGACTGGCTTGCCTGCCAGCCAAGAGTGATGCCTTCAACGCAACGCCGGTTGTGACTGCCGCACGGCCGCCTTCATGGCGCCGGCGCCCATGGCGGCGCCAAATTTCTTCAGTACCCGTTCCGGCAAGCCTTCATGCTGCGTGTAGTCGACGATGTCTTCCGCCTTGACGACATCGCGCGCCACGCTGTCGACCGTGCCAAAATCGTCGGCCAGGCCCATTTCCACGGCTTTCGCCCCGGTCCAGTACAGGCCCGAGAAGGTATCGGCCGTTTCCTTCAGGCGCTTGCCCCGTCCCGTGCGCACCACGTCGATGAATTGCTGGTGGATTTCATTGAGCATGCCTTGCGCATACGCCTTGTGCTTTTCCGTCAGGGGGCTGAACGGGTCCATGAAGCCCTTGTTCTCGCCCGCCGTCAGCAGCCGGCGCTCGACGCCGACCTTTTCCATCACGCCCGTAAAGCCG
Source organism: Janthinobacterium sp. PAMC25594 (assembly GCF_019443505.1). Lineage (NCBI taxonomy): Bacteria > Pseudomonadati > Pseudomonadota > Betaproteobacteria > Burkholderiales > Oxalobacteraceae > Janthinobacterium > Janthinobacterium sp. PAMC25594. The sequence continues at coordinate 5,351,677 of NZ_CP080377.1, read as the reverse complement.
AAGCCATCCATCAGCACGCCGATGGAGCCGACCACGCTGGCCTTGTTGACGTAGATGCGGTCGGCGGCGGCGGCGATGTAATAGCCGCCCGAGGCGCACATTTCATCGACCACCACATACAAGGGCTTGTCCGGATAGCCCTTGCGCAGGCGCTGCATCTCGTCGACGATCATGCCGGCCTGCACGGGACTGCCGCCCGGACTATTAATATGAAGCACCACGGCCACGGACCCGGCATCGGAAAACGCCTTGTCCAGCGCGGGGATGACGACGGCGGCCGAGCCGCTGCCTTCGGACTCGATGGCGCCGCTGATATCGATCAGGGCCGTGTGGCGACCCAGGGTTTCGCTGTCGTCGGCCGTGTTGTAGTCATAAAACACCCACAGCGCGAACAGCACGATCAGCAGGCCGAAGACCTTGAAAAAGATGCTCCAGCGGCGGTGCGCGCGTTGCTCTTGCAAAGTGGCAAATACCAGCTTTTCCAGCACGTCGCGCTCCCAGTTCCCCGCAGGGGCGCCGTGTCCGGCGGCTGGCGCGCTGCTGTCCAGCTTGTCATTCGTGTTATCGCTCATGGTTCACTTTGTTTAAATTGCAATAATGCCTGTGCCTGGCTTCAGGCCGGCAGCGGCTGGACATACTCGTCGGGCTGCCAGTACAGCTGGCCGTCGCGCTCGGTCACGGGTATCGGACGCAAGCGGCCGCCCTTGCAGGGACCGCCCGCACAGTAGCCGCTCTCCGGCACATAGATGGCGCCATGCGTCGAACACATCAGGTACAAGCCGCTGGACTCGAAAAACTCGCCCTCGGCCCAGTCCAGTTCGATCGGCACGTGGGCGCAGCGGTTCAGGTAGCCATATGCCTTGCCACCGTGGCGCACGACAAAGCCCGTGGTCGCCTCGCCACCGGCCGAGACGGGAAAGCGCACGCCCTTGCCGCCATCGGCCACCGCATCGGCGGCACAAATGAATACGTCGACAACATCGCTCATCATGCGTGCTCGCTCAGCCATTGGTGCAGATCGGCCACCGTGGCGGCCGAATACAGGGGGTTGCAAGCCTGCAATTGCTCCACCGGATGCGCCCCATACTCTACGGCAATACCGGCCGCGCCTGCATTGCTTGCCATCAACAAATCATGACTGGTGTCGCCGATCATCACGGTGCGGCGCATATCCTGCCCCAGTTCGCGCGTCAGCTCCTGCAGCATGGCCGGATGGGGCTTGGAAAACGTTTCATCGGCGCAGCGCGTCGCATCGAACAGCGACAGCAGCTTGACGGCATTCAGCGAACGGTTCAGGCCGACACGGCTCTTGCCCGTGGCCACCGCCAGGAAATACGCCTGCTGCGACAGTTCCTGCAGCATTTCCTGTACGCCGGGAAACAGGGTCAGCTCATGGTCGCGCGACAGATAGTGATAACGATAGCGCTCGGCCATGCGCGCATGGAATTTCGGCTCGACATCCGGCATCACCAGCTGCATGGCTTCCTGCAAGCCCAGGCCGATCACATGCGAAGCCAGCAACTCGGTGGGAATTGGCAAGCCCAGGTCTTTCGCCGACGCCTGGATGCACTTGACGATGGTCGAGGTACTGTCTATCAAAGTACCGTCCCAATCGAAGACGATCAGATCAAATTGCTTTCTTGCCATGTTTCCCGACGGCAAAGCCGCCGGCTCCTTGAGAATGAATGATGGCGACTGACTACCTTGTGAGTAGTGTCGCGCGCACGCGTTTGATAACTATCGTGCGGCAACGGCCAATGGTTTGCCCAAGCTTACCAAGAAACGCTCGCATTCGGCAGCCAGCGGCGCATTCAGGGTCATCGTCTTGCCCGTCTCGGGATGCGTAAACGTGATCTGGTGCGCGTGCAGGAACATGCGCTTCAGGGCGCCGCGCGTGCTGTCGGCTTTCAACAGGGCACGGTTGAGGGCAAAGTCGCCATATTTATCGTCGCCGGCGATGGCGAAACCGGACGAGGACAGGTGCACGCGGATCTGGTGCGTGCGTCCCGTCTTCAATTCCGCTTCCAGCAAGGCGAAGTTGTGATATTTATGCAACAGTGAAAACACCGTATGCGACGCCAGGCCATCGGCCTGCACGGCCACCCGGCGCTCGCCTTCGGCCGTCGTATATTTATGCAGCGGCAGCTTGATATGCTGGCGCGCATTCTTCCAGTCACCGGCCACCAGCACCAGGTAGCGCTTGTCCGTGAGGCCGTCGCGCATCTGTTCATGCAAATTCGTCAACGCCGTGCGCTTCTTTGCCAGCAACAGCAAGCCGGACGTGTCGCGGTCCAGGCGGTGCACCAGTTCCAGGAACTTGGCGTCGGGGCGCGAGGCGCGCAATTGCTCGATGACGCCGAACGAGACGCCCGAGCCGCCATGCACGGCCACGCCGGCCGGTTTGTCGATGACGAGCAGCTGCGCATCTTCGAAGATGATCTTGAATTCGGCGGCCGGCGCGCCCGTGGGCGCCTTTTCGGCCACGCGCACGGGTGGAATGCGCACCACGTCGCCGGCGACGAGACGGTACAACTGATCGATACGGCCTTTATTAACCCGCACTTCTCCCGATCGCAAGATCCGGTAGATGTGGCTTTTAGGCACTCCCTTGCACACTCTTAATAAGTAGTTGTCGATACGCTGGCCTGCTTCTTCCTCGGCGATCGTTACGAATTGGGCTTGCGGCTGAACCGGGGGTGTTGAAGGGGGAACAACATCATTTTGACTCTTCATTTACTATGTCTTCCCAGAAATCTCTCTAAGTCCTTCATTTTGAATATATAATTGTTTTTGCTGCGGCCCTGGCTGCTGCGAGTGTAAGAATAAAAGCACATTTTACACAGGGGCGTCTCCACCGGCCTCGCCAAATTGCAAATTCGGTGGAAAAAAATGTATATGCACCATCCCCGCGCGAATCAAGGTTGCACCGTAGTTGTAATCGGATAAGGCGTGGAGATGCTGAAGTGAGTGTGGGATTATAAGGATAAGTACCCGTTAGCGCGACTTATCGAGTCGGGCTCGCGGGTTGATGAAGTTGATAACGCTTGCCGTTTTCGCCAAACCCCGTATGTGGCCAAATACTGAGGGTTGTCGATGATAGGCTGAGGCCAAGCCTCGCCATCGCGATCCCTGTAATGAGCCGGCTAACGATTTTGGCTCTGAATTTGCTGACCACTTGCATTCTCTGCCCCCGATGCAGTTCATTCTCATCCGGGCTGTTTCAGATGAGTTGCAAGTGTCCTGTGCACTCGGCATGACGATTGACCTCACCGCGCCTGTTGCGGCCGTAACGCATATCTCGTACGCGTTGTTGCTCCGCACGCCTGGGCATTTCCCCCGCCAGCACTCCCGTTCTCGCATATATCCCTGTACTTTCGCCGCTTCCCCGGAAGCGGATTTGAGATGGCCTACGGGTCGCGGAGTTATAAAAATGAAACGCATGTTGTTTAATGCCACGCAGCAAGAAGAACTGCGCGTAGCGATTGTCGACGGACAGAAACTGATCGACATCGATATCGAGACAGCCGGGCGCGAACAGCGCAAATCCAACATCTACAAGGGCGTCATCACGCGCATCGAGCCATCGCTCGAAGCGTGCTTCGTCAGCTATGGCGAAGACCGCCACGGCTTCCTGCCTTTCAAGGAAGTTGCCCGCACGTATTTCCGCGAAGGCGTCGATGTGCGTAACGCTTCCGTCAAGGAAGCGCTGCGCGAAGGCCAGGAAATCATGGTCCAGGTCGAAAAGGAAGAGCGCGGCAACAAGGGGGCCGCCCTGACCTCGTTCGTCTCGCTGGCCGGCCGTTACCTGGTCTTGATGCCGAACAACCCGCGTGGCGGTGGCGTATCGCGCCGCGTGGAAGGTGAAGAGCGTCAGGAATTGCGCGAAACCATGGATAAACTGGACTTGCCAGCTGGCATGTCCGTCATTGCCCGCACCGCCGGCATCGGCCGCAACGTCGATGAACTGCAGTGGGACTTGAATTACCTGATGCAACTGTGGCGCGCCATCGAAGGCGCCGGCAAGTCGGCCAACGGCGCTTTCCTGATCTACCAGGAATCGTCGCTCGTCATCCGCGCCATCCGCGACTACTTCCAGCCCGACATCGGCGAGATCCTGATCGATACCGACGAGATCTACGACCAGGCGCACCAGTTCATGAGCCACGTGATGCCCGACATGGTGCACCGCGTAAAACGCTACAGCGACGACGTGCCGCTGTTCTCGCGCTTCCAGATCGAACATCAGATTGAAACGGCGTACAGCCGCACCGTGCCGCTGCCATCGGGCGGCGCCATCGTCATCGACCACACCGAAGCGCTGGTGTCCGTCGACGTCAACTCGGCCCGCGCCACGCGCGGTTCGGACATCGAGACGACCGCCTTCAACACCAACTGCGAAGCGGCCGAAGAAGTGGCCCGCCAGCTGCGCCTGCGCGATCTGGGCGGCTTGATCGTCATCGACTTCATCGACATGGAAGTGGCAAAAAATCAGCGCGAAGTGGAACAGCGTTTGAAAGATGCACTGCACCATGACCGTGCCCGTGTACAAATGGGCAAGATTTCCCGCTTCGGCCTGATGGAACTGTCGCGCCAGCGCCTGCGCCCTTCGCTGTCCGAAGGCTCGCACGTGACGTGCCCGCGCTGCTCCGGCACCGGCCACATCCGCGACACGGAATCGTCCGCCCTGCAGGTGCTGCGCATCATCCAGGAAGAAGCGATGAAGGAAAACTCGGCCACCATCCACGTGCAAGTGCCCGTGGACGTGGGCGCCTTCCTGCTCAACGAAAAGCGCGGCGAAGTACTCAAAATCGAGAACCGCCACCGCATCGCCGTGATCCTGATCCCGAACAAGCATCTGGAAACGCCGCATTACAAGCTGGAACGCATCAAGCACGACGATCCGCGTCTGGAAGACAGCCAGGCCAGCTACAACCTGGCCGAAAGCGCTGAAACCGACATGGCTTACAGCAAGCGCCAGAAGGAAGAAGCCAAGCCGCGCCAGGAAGCCGTCGTCAAGACGATCACCCCTGACCAGCCGGCACCGCTGGTCGAGCGCAAGCCCGTCGAAGCGAAACCAGCCCCGGTGGCCGCGCCTGCCGCACCACAAGGCCTGATCGCCAAGATCATCAGCTTCTTCACCGGCGCCCCGGCACCGGTGGCGCCAGCGCCCGCCCCTGCCGCACCGGCCAAGCCAGCCGGCGCCGACCGTGGCGACCGCAACAGCCGTGGCCCGCGTGGCCGTGGCCGCAACGGCAAGCCTGGCCGCGAAGAACGCGAACCAGGCCAGGCCCGTCCAGCCCTGGACGACGCCGCGAAAGAAGCGGAAGCACTGGAAAAGGCGGCCCGTCCGCCACGCCCGCCGCGTCCGCCACGCGAACCGCGTGAAGCGGGCGAGGCAACGGCAGCGCCACGCGAACGGGGCGAGCGCCCTGAACGCGCGGAACGTCCTGAGCGCGCAGAGCGCCCGGAACGCGCCGAACGTCCGCCACGCCAGCCACGCGAAGGCCGTGAACCACGCGCCGACAAGGCTGTTGTTGCTGAAGTGAAAGCTGACGAACTGGCCCTGCTTGGCGCCAGCGCCAGCGCCATCAACGTGGTCGTGACGTCAAGCGGTCCGGACGCTGATGCCGCACCAACGAGCTTGCTGAAAGCGCCGGTCAATGCCGGTCCTGAAGGCGAAGAGACGGAAAATGACGTGGAAGGCGAAGAACCACGCCGCCGCCGTCGTCGTGGTGGCCGCAACCGCAACCGCCGCGACCGCGAAACGGGCGAGCTGATCGAATCGGCAAACGGCGAGAACGAAGGCCAGGACGCGCCAGTGATCAGCTTTACGGTCGCTCCGGCGCCGGAAGCGGCCGCTGATGCTGCCCCGGTCGCCGTCGTGGCTGCCGCCGCTGTCGTCGCCGTCGCTGCGCCAGTGGAAGCTGCCGTCGTGGAAGTGGTCGAAGTGGTCGAAGTGGCCAAGGTGGTCGATATCGCCAAGGTCGAAGAAGCCGCGCCAGTTGCTGAACCGGTCGTAGCGCAAGCCCCTGTCGAAGTGGCTGCAGCGCAAGCTGAACCAGCCGCTGCCGAACCGGCACCAGTTGCCGAGTACAGCTTTGCCGAGAAAGCGGAAGCTGCTCCAGCTCCGGCTCCAGCGGAAATCATCGTCGAAGCCGTGCCAGTGGTGGAAGCTGCGCCGCTGGTGGAAGCCGTCGCCGTGATCGAGGAAGCACCAGCGCCAGTGGCTGAAACGGCGCCTGCCGTGGTGGAAGCCGCTCCGGTGGTTGCCGACGTTGCGCCTGCTCCCGCCCCTGCTCCAGCGCCGGCACCTGTCGTCGCTCCAGCACCCGTGGCAGCGCCGCTGGACTTGAGCGCCGTGCTCGGTTCGGCCGGCCTGACCCTGGCGGCCACCGACCCGGAAAAACTGCGTCTGGCGCAGGAAGCGGCCGCCAAGGCAGTCGCTCCCGTGCGCAAGCCGCGCGAACGCAAGCCATTGCCGCCGCAATCGGATGAGCCGTTGATCCAGGTCAACACGCAACGTCCATAAGCGCGCCGGGTTCGCCCAGCCGCCAATGATGAAAGGGGGAGCTCAGGCTTCCCCTTTTTTACGTCCCCACCTTTGCCAGCCAGCCGCCATGCACGAGAACGCCAACCTGCCCCGTCCCGCCCCCGTCAGCCTGCGCAGCGCCTTCTGGTACTGGCTTAAGCTGGGCTGCGTCAGCTTTGGCGGCCCGGCCGGGCAAATCGCCATGATGCATGCGGAACTGGTGGAAAAGCGGCGCTGGATTTCCGAACAGCGTTTCCTGCACGCCCTCAATTACTGCATGCTGCTGCCGGGGCCGGAAGCGACCCAGCTGGCCATCTACATCGGCTGGCTGATGCACCGTACGCGCGGCGCCCTGGTAGCGGGCCTGCTGTTCCTGTTGCCCTCGCTGGGGGTGCTGATCATCCTGTCCTGGCTCTACATGGCCTACGGCCACGTGGCCGCCATCGCGGGCGTTCTTTACGGCATCAAGCCGGCCGTCGTCGCCATCGTGCTGGCGGCCGCCTGGCGCCTGGGCCGGCGCACCTTGCGCAGCCCCGGCCTGATGGCCATCGCGGCGGCAGCATTTATCGCCATCGCCGTGCTACAGCTGCCATTTCCGCTGATCGTGCTCGCCGCCGCCCTGCTGGGCATGGCGGGCGGGCGCTGGCTGCCGGCCCATTTTCAGGCCGGCGGCACCTCGCATGGCGGCGCGGCCCGCTACGGCGCCGCCCTGATCGATGACGACACTCCCACGCCGGAGCACGCGCAGCTCAAATGGCCACGCCTGCTGGGCACGGCCGCCGTGGGCCTGGCCCTGGCTTGCATCACCTGGCTGGGTCTGGCACTGCTGGGTGGGGTGGACCAGCCGCTGGCGCAGATGGGCGTGTTTTTCAGCAAGGCGGCCCTGCTGACGTTCGGCGGTGCGTATGCCGTGCTGCCCTACCTGGTGCAGGGCGCCGCCGACCATTACCACTGGATCACGAGCGCGCAGATGATGGATGGCCTGGGGCTGGGCGAAACGACGCCCGGCCCCCTGATCATGATCGTCGCCTTCATCGGTTTTGTCGGCGGCTGGAGCCATGCCGCAGGCATCGCCGGTGAACACCTGTGGCTGGCGGGCGTGTGCGGCGCGCTCGTCGCCAGCTGGTTCACCTTCCTGCCCTCGTTCATCTTCATTCTGGCCGGCGCGCCGCTGGTGGAAGCGTCGCGCGGCAATTTGCGCCTGAGCGCACCACTGACGGCCATTTCGGCGGCCGTGGTGGGCGTCATCGCCAGCCTGGCCCTGTTCTTTGGCCGCCACGTCTTCTGGCTGGAAACACCCGTGCCGCACTGGGACTGGCTGGCGATGCTCATCGCGCTGGCGGCCGGCGTGGCGCTGATCAGGTTTCAAGTGGGAACCATCAAATTGCTGCTCGCCTGTGCCATCTTCGGCCTCGTGCTATCGTATCTGCCTTGACCGATTTAACGTAAGTGGTATCACCTTTCATGGCTGACAAGATTATCTACCTCGCCGAGGCCCGCAATGGGGCCTTGGCGATCCCCGCGCGGCTGGAAAGCCCCAGCGGCAACGTGGCCGACAGCCTGGGCCGGCCCCTGCACGACTTGCGCATCTCGATTACCGACCGCTGCAATTTCCGTTGCGTGTATTGCATGCCCAAGGACGTGTTCGACAAGAACCACGTGTATCTGCCGCACACGGATTTGCTGTCGTTCGAGGAAATCACGCGCATCGCGCGTCTGTTCGTCGCGCACGGCGTGGAAAAGATCCGCCTGACGGGCGGCGAACCGCTGCTGCGAAAAAATATCGAAAAGCTCATCGCCATGCTGGCCGCGCTGCGTACGCCGTCAGGCCAGCCGCTGGACCTGACCCTGACGACCAACGGTTCACTGCTGGCCAGAAAGGCGCAGGCGCTCAAGGATGCGGGCCTGAACCGCGTCACCGTGTCGCTCGACTCGCTCGACGACGCCACCTTCAAGCGCATGAACGACGTCGATTTCGCCGTCGCCGACGTACTGCACGGCATCGACGCGGCGCACGCGGCGGGCCTGGGGCCGATCAAGATCAACATGGTCGTCAAGGCCGGCATGAACGAGCAGGAAATCGTGCCCATGGCGCGCCACTTCAAGGGCACGCCCTACATCCTGCGCTTCATCGAATACATGGACGTGGGCGCCTCGAACGGCTGGAACTTGCAGGAAGTCATCCCGTCCGCTGAAGTCGTGCGCCGCATCGGTGCACACATGCCCTTGCTGCCCATCAACCCGAACTACACGGGCGAGACGGCGGCGCGCTGGCGCTACGCCGATGGCGACGGCGAAATCGGCCTCATTTCCAGCGTCACGCAAGCGTTCTGCGCCGACTGCAGCCGCGCCCGCCTCTCGACCGAGGGCAAGCTGTACACGTGTTTGTTCGCCAGCAGCGGCCACGACTTGCGCAGCCTGCTGCGCGGCGGCCATAGCGACGCGGAAATTTCCTCGGCCGTGGCGCAACTGTGGCGCGGCCGCACCGACCGCTATTCGCAATTGCGCACCAGCCAGACGGATTTGACGGGCACCACGCTTGAGCACGGTAAAAAGAAAGTGGAAATGTCATACATCGGCGGCTGAATCGGGCGCGGCGCGCGCCCGCCGCTGCTACCATGGCGCATGCACCCACTTCCTACCTGACATGATCAACACACACGACATTACCGGCCTGATCCTGGCCGGCGGCCTCGGCACGCGCATGGGCCAGCGCGACAAGGGCATGCTGCCCCTGCATGGACAGCCCCTGGCGCGCCACGTGCTGCAGCGCCTGGCGCCGCAAGTGGGCCAGCTGGCCATCAGCGTCCACGCCGATGCCGGCGATTACGCGCGCTTCGGCCTGCCCGTGTGGCCGGACGCGCTGCCTGGCCAGCTGGGCCCGCTGGCCGGCTTGCACAGCGGCATGCAACATGCCGGCACGCCCTACCTGCTGACGGTGCCGTGCGACTCGCCCCTGCTGCCGCCCGACCTGGCGGCGCGCCTGGCCGCCGGCTTGACGCAAAACAATGCCGACCTGGCCATCGCCGTCACCGAAGAGATCGACCCGGCGACGGGATCGACGGTGCGCCGCCCGCACCCCGTCTTCTGTCTCGTCAAGGCTACCGCCCTGCCCCAGCTCGATGCGTATCTGCGCGGCGGGGAACGCCGCATGCGCACCTGGCACGGCCCCCTGAAGCTGGCCGAGGTAGTGTTCGAGGATGGCGCCGCGTTCGGCAACATCAATACGCCGGACGAGCTGGCCGCCCTGCAGGCGCAGGGATTGAGCGTGCCGATGGCGCAAGCCATCCTGGCCGACAGCGTCGCGCCCGTCGCCGATGTGGAACAACTGCCGCTGCCGCAGGCGTTCGAGCGCATCCTGGCATCCGACATCATCTCGCCCATCAGCGTGCCCGCGCACGACAATTCCGCCATGGATGGCTATGCGCTGCATGGCGCCGACCTGGACGGAAGTACCCCGTTGACTCTGGCCGTGGTCGACACCATCCTGGCCGGCCGCCCCGGCACGGTGGCCGTGCAACGCGGACAATGCGCGCGCATCATGACGGGCGCCGTCATGCCGGACGGCTGCGACAGCGTGGTGCCGCAGGAACTGGTGCGCCAGGCCAGCGCAAGCAGCATCACGCTGGCACCCGATTGCATCCGCCCCGGCGACAACCGCCGTTTCAAGGGCGAAGACTTGATGCAGGGCCAGCCAGCCTTGCTGCAGGGCAAACGCCTGGGTCCGGCCGAACTGGGTCTGCTCGCCTCGCTGGGCATCGCCACCGTGCCCGTGCGCCGCCGCCTGCGCGTGGCCTTCTTTTCCACGGGCGACGAATTGCGCTCGATCGGCGAACCGCTGGACGCGGGCTGCATCTACGACAGCAACCGCTACACCCTGCTGGGCATGCTGACCCGCCTGGGCTGCGAAGTGCTCGACATGGGCATCGTCAAGGACAATCCGCAGGCGCTGGAAGCGGCCCTGCGCGGCGCCTGCGCCTCGGCCGACGTCATCATCACCTCGGGCGGCGTGTCCAGCGGCGCGGCCGATTTTACGCGCGACATCCTCGCGCGCCTCGGTGAAGTGGCCTTCTGGCAGATCAACATGCGTCCGGGCCGCCCCATGGCCTTTGGCCGGATTGCCAGCGAAGGCGACACGGCCTTGCTGCTGGGCCTGCCCGGCAACCCCGTGGCCGTGATGGCGGCGTTTTATTTCCTCGCCCGCCCCACCCTGCTGAGCATGATGGGCGCCGATGCGGACACGGCCACCCTGCCGCTGCTGCAAGTGGCGGCGCAAGCCCCGATCCGCAAGAAACGGGGCCGCACGGAATACCAGCGCGGCATCGTCGAGCGCGGTGCGGACGGGCGCCAGCACGTGCGCGTGACGGGGGCGCAAGGCTCCGGCATCCTGCGCTCGATGACGCAAGCCAATTGCATGATCGTGCTGCATGCAGCGCAAGGCAATGTGGCCACGGGCGACCTGGTCGATATCGTGCTGTTCCATGGATTGACCTGATGAAACCTCTGCTTCTGGCGCTGGCCCTGCTGCAGGGCATGGCGGCGTACGCTGGCGAAGTCCACAGCAACGGCTACACGGTGCGCTTCGACGAGCGCATCGAAACGGCGCCGGGCGACTTGCATGGTGCCACTGTGGGCCGCATCAGCATCGTGCGCGCCGCCGATCAAGGTCCCGCGTGGCAGGAAAACACGCGCTTGCAGCCGGGCTGCGGCGCCATTGCGGCCGTCACCGTCCTCAACGACAGCTATGTGGCCCTGTGCGGCCACTTGGGCGGGCGCCATTACACGCAAAAGATCATCTTCATGCAAGGCAACTCGCCCAGCATGGCGAGCGTGGACCAGTTCGATTCGCCCAGTGCCGTGCGCGTGGAGCGCGACGGATCGCTGGCCATCGACGTCCTGCGGCGCGACCGCTTCCCTGGCGAACTGACGGGTCCGCATTACTTTCCCACTGTGTACCGCTTGCACCGCGATGACGCCACGTTCGGTTTCGTCCCCAGCTTTGATGGCGATGCCGCCGAGCGCTACTGGCAGCACTATCGCGCCACGCGCCAGGCGGCGCCAGCGGCGGACGTACTGCCGGAACTGCTGGCATCGCTGCTGGCCGCGCAGGCTGGCAAGCAGCCCATCTGCACCGAACTGGCCACGCTCGCCGCGGATCTGCAGCGTGACGGCCAGCCGCACGATGCACAAGGTGCGCGCACCGTGGTGCTCGCCTGGCTGCACAAGTTGCCGGCCATCGGCTATCCCCGCTTCGACGCACCTGCCTGCCGGGGCACTTTCTAGCGCGACAGGCGATCGGCGCTGCGGCGCCAGCTCGCTCAACATTCTTCCTCCAGCACCACCACCACGGCCCGCCCAGCGCGGGCCGCTCGCATTGCCCCCTCGCAATCAAATCACCTGCACGGCAAGCGTTCGCCTATCAAGATAAAAATATCAATTATTTCTTTAAATACCATAAAAATAAACACAACAATAATTGTAATTATTTTATTTATTTGTTGATACTACAGTTTTTTCGGTGATAACATCCGAACTCGCATAAAAATTCAATTTTGATATTGTTTTCACGAGGAAACTAAAAATGAGACACCATTCATGGATCGCGGCCGCCAGCATGCTGGGAACGGCTTGCCTGCTTGGCATGTTGTCCCTGGCGCCACTGCCCGCCTATGCCAAAGGGGCACCACGGGCCGACGTGCTGGAGCATTGCAGCTGGAACCGCCCGGGCGCCGACCCGTTCATGGGAGATGTCGTTGCCGCAGTGGACAGGTACCCGGACATCGCGCCGCAGGTGCGCGAAGAATTGAAGGCGCGCATGCGCGCGCGCCAGTACGATGAAATCGTCGTCATCAGCCGCGACGCCATCCGCGGCAAGGGCAATTACGATGCGCGCATCAGCGACATGCATTTCGGGCCGGGCCGCGTCTGCCGCAATGTCACGCGCTCAGGCTGGAGCGAGCAGATGCAGGAAAGGGGGCTCGTGTACTGCGTGCAGAGCGTTTGCATCCTCGTGCCCACCGTGTGCCGCAATGTCAGCCGCATCACGCGGGCGGCGGCCGGGCCGCGCGGCGCGGCACCGGGTGGGGCCGCACCGGGTGCCGCGCCCGCCGATGCCGCACCTGCCGCACCATCGGCGGGCGTGCCCGTCATCGAACACTCCGGCTCCGCGCATGGCGGCTCGTTTACGGGCGGGCTGCCGCCGGCCGTGGTGGCCGGCCTGCCCGTGCTGGTCTCCGACATCGTGCGCACCGGCAGCGACACGCTGCTGCCGTCGGGCATCGGCGGTGGGAGCAACGGCGGCGGACCACCGCCGCGCGGCAGCAGCGTCATCGACTCCTTGGTGCCGAGCATCATCCTGCCCTCGCTGCCGCCCACCGACCTGTCCGTCCTGCCGGCCGTGCCGGAACCGCAGACCTGGGCCATGCTGCTGGCGGGATTGGCGCTGCTGGCCTGCGCCACGCTGCGCCGCCGGCCAGCGGCGACCTGAACGCCGAGGGCGCTATTCGCCGTCGGCCTCGGCGGACAGCCCCGCGTCCGCCGCGCCCAGCAGCAAGGCGGCCGCCTCGCCCGGCAAGGCTTCCACGGATTTCAGTTTGCGCGCCATCTGCCGGCTGCGCACTTCCGCGCTTTCGATATTTTTCGCCGCCTTTTCCAGGGTCAGCCGGGTTTGCGACAGCACATCGCCGAACTTGCCGAATTCCGTCTTGACGGCGCCCAGCACTTGCCACACTTCCGACGAGCGTTTTTCCAGCGCCAGGGTGCGGAAACCCATCTGCAGGCTGTTGAGCAAGGCCGTCAGCGTGGATGGCCCGGCAATGCTGACCCTGTGTACGCGCTGCAATTCGTCGGCCAAGCCCGGGCGGCGCAGCACTTCCGCATACAAGCCTTCCGTGGGCAGGAACAAAATGGCGAAATCCGTGGTCTGCGGCGGCGCCAGGTATTTCTCGGCGATGGTTTTCGCCTCGCCCCGCACGGCCCGTTCCAGCTCGCGGCCGGCCACGGCCACACCGTCCGCATCGGCCCGCTCGGCCGCGTCCACCAGGCGCTCGTACTGTTCCTTGGGGAACTTCGCATCGATCGGCATCCACACGGGCGGACCGCCGTCGACCATGCCCGGCAGTTTCAGCGCGAATTCCACGCGCGCGCCGCTGCCCGGCAGCGTTTCCACGTTCTTCGCGTACTGGTCGACAGTGAGTACCTGCTCCAGCAGCATTTCCAACTGCACTTCGCCCCACGTTCCCCGTGTCTTGACGTTGGTGAGCACCCGCTTCAGATCGCCCACGCCCAGCGCCAGCTGCTGCATTTCACCGAGACCCTGGTGGACTTTTTCCAGCCGCTCCGACACTTGCTGGAACGACGCACTAAGGCGCGTTTCCAAGGTGGCGTGCAGTTTCTCATCGACCGTCTTGCGCATCTCTTCCAGGCGCGCGCCGTTATCGGCCTGCAAGTCGCGGATCTTGTTTTCCAGGGTGGCGCGCACTTCCAGCATGCGCTGCGCATTCGATTCCGTCAGCTGCGCCAGCGTTTGATTGGTGCTGTCGGCAAAACGCGCCAGGCTTTGCGCCTGTTCCTCGCGCCCGACTTTCCCCTGCGCTTGCATCTGCGTGCGCAGGCTGTCGAGCTGTTGCAAGGTTGCCGCCTGGAATTGCGCCAGGCCGGCCGCCAAGTCTTGCCGCGTCGCTTGCGCCGACGCCTGCAGCTGCAGCCGCACTTCGCGTTCGACCCGGTCGATGCGTTCCAGGCTTTGCTGCTGGTGCTGCTGCACCAGCGCCAGCGTGGTGGCGCCATCGCCGGCCGCGCCACGCGGGCGCAGCAGCAGCAAAATCAACAGGACGATGGCGACGATGGCGACGCCCAGCAGGCTGTAAAACTCGATTGGACTCATGGGTGTCAGTCAGGTTTGTTGCGCATCCAGTCCGCCGTCTGATAGAACGATTCCATCAGGCGCACGCGCAGGGACTCTTCGATGCCCGTGTCTTCCATGGCCCAGGCCATGGCGCGCAGCCACTGGTCGCGCTCGCTGGTACCGATGGCGTAAGGCAAGTGGCGCGCGCGCAGGCGCGGGTGGCCGAATTTCTCGATATACAAATCCGGCCCGCCCATCCAGCCCGTCAGGAAAAAATACAGCTTGTCGCGCGAACCGTCCGTCGATGGCGGATGCATGACGCGGATGCCGGCAAATTCCGGTTCCAGTTCCATCAAGTCATAAAAACGGTCGACCATTTCACGCAGCACAGGGGCGCCGCCGATGGTCTCGTACAGGGTGGGGGCAGTGGTATCAGTCATGGCCGCCATGATAGCGCAAGCGCCGGCGGCCCACGCGGCGCCCGCTGTCGCTGCCACAATAAATGGCAATATACTTGACTACTCAAGCTTGCATCAACTACCATGCAATCTTTAAACCAGAACTGATAACCATGTCGACCACCGCAGAATCCCCTTTGCTACGCAATAGCAACTTCCGCTGGCTGCTGGGCGGCGGCCTCGTTTCCATGCTGGGCGACCAGTTCAGCATGCTGGCCCTGCCGTGGCTGGTGCTGAGCCTGACGGGCGATAGCCTCAGCCTGGGCATCGCCGTGGCCCTGATGGGCGCCCCGCGCGCCGTACTCATCTTGCTGGGCGGCACCGTCGCCGACCGTTACTCGCCCCGGCGCGTGTTGCTGCTGAGCAAATATGCGAACGCGGTCATCCTGCTGGCGCTGGCCGGGCTGCTGATGCTGGACCAGGTCAGCCTGGCACTCGCGTATGCGGCCGCGCTGGCGCTGGGCATCGCGTCCGCCTTTGGCATCCCGGCCGGCACGGCCATCCTGCCGCAAGCCGTGCCGCCGCAATCGCTGCAGAACGCCAACGGCTTGCAGATGGGCACGCGCCAGTTGTCGCTGCTGGCCGGCCCTTTGCTGGCGGCGCTGGTGCTGGGTGCCCACGCTGGCGCGCAGAAAACCCCCATGGCGGCGCTGGCCGCCGCCTTTGCCATCGATGCGCTGACGTTTGTGTTCTCCGCCTGGACCTTGCGCCAAGTCAAGCTGCGACCGCTGGCAGCGGCGGCCGCGACGCAAGGCATGTGGCGCGACATGGCGGCGGGCCTGGCCTTGGTGTGGCGCGACCTGCCCCTGCGCAGCTGCTATGCCTACTGGGCGGTGGTGGCCTTCTTCGTCATGGGGCCGCTGCAAGTGGCCCTGCCCGTGCTGGCCAGCGAACGCCTGCACGGCGCCGCGGCGCTGGGCTTGCTGATGGGCGCGCACGGCGCCGGCACCCTGGCCGGCATGCTGGCCTCCAGCCTGGGCGGCGCCTGGCTGCGCCGCCATTTCGGCGCCACCCTGCTGCTGGTCGATGCCGTCGTGGCTTGCCTGCTGATGGCGCTGGGACAAATCAGCACGGCCTGGCAAGGCGCGGCCCTGCTGGCCGTCACGGGGCTGCTGGGCGGCTACTTGCAGGTGGCCATCTTTACGTGGATACAGCGGCGCGTGGCGCCCGCCATGCTGGGACGGGCGATGGCGCTGTTCATGGGCATCTTCCTGGGCCTCGCGCCGCTGTCGGCGGCCGCCACGGGCGCGCTGCTGCGCCACCTGAGCGTGGGCGAGCTGTTCTGCGGCGGCGGCGCCCTGCTGCTGGCGGCCGCCGTGGCCGCCGCCCTGTGGACGGACATCCCGCACATCGCGGGCAACCCTTCCGTATCTTCACCTTGAGAAAGTTCCACCATGGATAAAACACGACAAGCGGCCCTGAAAACGGCCGACCGGCAACAAGCGCCAGCGCTGGGCATCATCGCGCTGTGCCACGTGCCCAGCGGGCGCACCCTGCTCGAACGCAGCCGCAACGCGCCGGGCGCGCTGAACCGCCACCGCTTCGAACTCAAGCTGGGCACGCACCGCAACGCCCGCCTGCAGGCGGACTGGCGGCGCGACGGGGAAGCGGCCTTCCACTTCGAGCTGCTCGACGCCGTCAAGGTGCCCGACGACCCCGCCTTCGATGCGGAGGCCGAGCTCGATGCCCTGCTGGCGCTGCACCAGGAGCAACTGCAGGAGCGGGGGCAAGCACTGTATTGAACAGTATTGCTTTACACTTGCGCACTCAAGCACTGCGCAGCCAACATAAAGAAAACCATGACCGATCACACTTCCCCGTCGCCGGACGGTGCCAGCGCGCTGGACTTTTGCCTGCGCCTGGCGCGCGCCCAGGCGCTCATCGTGCGCCGCTTCGACAGCATCCTGGGCAATCTGCACGGCCTGAGCTTTGGCGATTATCAATTGCTGTACCACTTGCAGCGCGCGCCCGGTGGCCGCCTGCGCCGCATCGACCTGGCCGAGCGCCTGGCGCTGACGGCGTCCGGCATCACGCGCTCGCTGATACCGCTGGAAAAAATCGGCCTGGTGGCGCGCCAGGCCGATGCGCGCGATGCCCGCGTCGGCTATGCCGTCATCACCGAGGCGGGGCAAGCCCTGCTGATCCACGCCGATGCGACGGCGCAGGCGCTGGGCCAGGAATTGCTGGGCAGCGCCAGCGCGGAGCAGCTGGCGCCGCTGTCCATGCTGCTGGGCGGCATCGCCGGCAGCCAGCCCGGCAACGGCTGACGCGCTCCCCTCATACCAGCGCCAGCCTGCGCAGGCGCCGCGTCGACGGCCACTGCTCCACGCCCGTCTCGTCGCGGATGGCGGCGCAGGCGGCCAGCAGCCTGGCGATGTCTGCGTCGTCGAGGGCGGAATTGAGGGTCAGGCGCACGAGGGCGCGGTTCTTCGCCGTGGCCGGCGCGCAGAACATGGCGCCGTAGATGCCGTGCCGTTCCAGCGCCTGGCGCAGGGCCAGGGTGGCCGGTTCGCCGCCCGCCTCCAGCGCCACGATCTGCTCCGTGCCGTCGCTGACGTTGTAGCCGAGCTCGCGCAAACCCTCGCGCACCTGCAGCGTGTGGCGCCGCAAGGCGGCGCGGCGCCCGTCGGCGGCCATGATGAAATCGAGCGCCGCCCCCAGCCAGGCCAGTTCATGCGCCAGCAGGCAGGAACTGAAGATGGCGGGGCGCGATTCGGACAAGAAATATCCCTTGAAGCGGCTGGAACAGCTGATGAAGCCGGCACGCCCGGCAAACGCCTTGGCCAGCGAAGCCGTGCGGAAATGCACGCGGTGTCCCAGTCCCCATTCCTCCACCAGGCCCGCGCCCTGCGGGCCGTGCGTGCCCAGCGAATGCGACTCGTCGACCACCACCACGCAATCGCTGCGTTCGGCGATGTCCAGCAATTCCAGCAGGGGCGCCAGGCTGCCGTTGGTGCTGTACAGGGCATCGACGACGATCACGCCGCGGCCATGCTTTTCTACCTGCCGCCGCAAATGCGTCATGTCGTTGTGCAAAAAGGCGACGGCCTGGGCCTGGGCCGACAGCACGCCTTCCCACAGCGACGCATGGGCCTGCATATCGAGGTAGACGGGAATGCCGGGGCCGGCAATACACTGCAGCAAGCCGACGTTAGCCGCCATGCCGGACTGCGCCAGGATGCCATCCTCGCAGCCCATGAAGCGGGCCAGCCGGCTTTCCAGCCGGTGCTGCTCGCTGCCTTCCTGCAAATACACGGCCGACATCAGCATGCCGCCCGCGTTCGCCTGCAGGGATGCCACCTGGGCCGCCACCAGTGCCGGTTCGGCGGCGATGGACAGGTAATCATTACCTGCCAGAAAAATGGCATCGACCGGCGTGGGCTGCCAGGCATGCGGATGCTGGCCGCCCAGCAATTGCTCGATGCGCGTGACATGATGCGCATCCATGCGCCGCACGATGTAATCGGGCAGGCAGTGTTCGGCGCGGGCAAACGACGGGGCGTGAAGGCTGGTCATAATGGTCATAAGTTTTCTCCTGGGGAAATGTTTGCTGCAGATTAAAACCTTGACCGTGTTGCCAACCCATCCATTGACGTATATCAATGTCCAGTCAGATAGTCGTTTAACCAGGAAAAATTACGCGATGATGACGTTCTGGAAAGCATCAAGGCAGAGTCATGACGCAGCAATGGCAAGGACGATGGACATACTGGCGGCAACGCGTGCGCCAGACACTGCTCCATTCGCTGCTGCATGAGCGCGCACCGCATGAGCACCTGGCCACCCGGGTTGCCATGCTGGCCGCCGTGGGCACGGTGGCCATGCCGCTGTACTACCTGCTGTGGCAGTTTTTTTTCCCGCAAGCCTATGAAAACCTGACCCTGCGCCTGACGGGCGTGGGCATCTGCGTGGCCGGCCTGTTCGCGCGCCGCTTTTCGGCCCGCTGGCTGTCGCGCTACCTGCTGTTCGCCCTCAGCTACATCCTGCCGTTCTTCTTTACCTTCATGTTCGTGATGAACCATGCGTCGTCCATCTGGAGCGAATCGCTGCTGATCGGCCTGGTGGTGCTGTTTCATTTCGAGACAAAACTGGCGTGCCGCGCCTACCTGATCGGCACGGGCGCCGCCTGCCTGGCCGTCATCGTGCAGGGCGAAGGCGGCTTCCTGCTGCAGCGCGCAGTGCTGCAGCAGCTGCCCGTGCACTGGTTTACCATCGCCGCGCTGTCCGTCGTGAAAGTGGGCGGCAAGGTGCTGGAACAGGAGCGGCTGGCGGGTCTGGCCGCCGGGCTCGGTTCCGTGGCGCACGAACTGCGCACGCCGCTGACCAGCGTGGAGGCGAACGTGCGCGGCATGCGCCGCCTGCTGCCGCAGCTGGCGGGCGAAGCCGAGGCCATGTCGCCGCTGCAGGAAGCGCTGTCGCGCATCCAGTTCGAGGTGCGCCACATGCAGCACATGATCGACCTGTTCCTCCTGAGCGCCAGCGCCGTCAACCGCAACCTGGAACCGAGCCAGACGCTGTCGATGCTGAACATGGTGAATTCCGTGCTCAAGCGCTATCCGTTTACCGGCAACAAGCAGCGCGCCAGCGTCACAGTGGACGTGCGCGCCGACTTCCAGTTCGCGGGACAGGACGAACTGTGCGTGGTGATCCTGCTGAACCTGCTGCGCAATGCCTTGAAAAGCATCCACCGCGCCGGCAAGGGCCGCGTGCGCATCATCATCGACGGCGCCCGCCCCGTGCCCAGGCTGCTGTTCATCGACACGGGCTGCGGCATCGCGCGCAACCGCCTGCCGCTGATCTTCGAGCGTTTTTATTCGTATCCCGTGCACAACGGCAGCGGCATCGGCCTGGCCCTGTGCCGGCAGATCGCCCACGCCTGGCAGGCGCGCATCCGCTGCGTCTCGCGCGAGCATGCGTATGCGATCTTCATCCTGGAATTTCCCCAGCCCGTGCCTGCCCGCTTCCAACCCACTTCCTAGCAAGGTGACGCATGCAACTGCCCGTCTACACCCATCCGACCCTCACCGTGCTGATCGATGACAGCGATTCCTTTCTGAAAAGCATGGCTTTCCAGCTCGATCCCGCGCTGGCGCGCAAGACCTTCCACGACACGAGCACCGCGCTGCGCTGGCTGCAGCAAACGCACCAGAGTGAAGCCATGCCCCTGCATGTGAATTTCGACCTGCACAGCACGGCGCCCAACGACTGCAATGTCGCCATCGACATCGAGCGCATCTGGCGCATCAGCGGCCAGCCCCAGCGCTTTGCCGTGCCCTCCGTACTGGTGGTTGATTATTCGATGCCGCAGATGAATGGGCTGGAATTCTGCCAGGCCGTACGCGACTTGCCGTGCAAGAAGATTCTATTTACGGGGGCGGCCGATGAAAAAGTGGCCGTGACAGCGTTCAACCGTGGCTTGATCGACCGCTACATCAAGAAGAGCGACGACGATGCGCTCGATATCCTGGAACTGGAAATCGTTGCCCTGCAACGCGAATTCTTCCTGCAGCAATCGGACACCGTACGCGACTTGCTATTGCTGCACGACTATAGTTTTCTGCAAGACGATGCGCTGGCCGCCGTCGTGCACGAGCTGTGCCGGCGCCATGGCTTTGTCGAGTTCTATATTTTTCCGAATCCCAGCGGCATCCTGTTTTTCACGCGCGACGGCCACGCCAGGCTGATGATCATCGAGACGGAACGCAGCCTGCACACGCAGTACGAAATGGCGCGCGACAACGACGCGCCCGAATCCTTGCTGCTGGCCCTGCTGGAAATGCGCGTGATTCCGTATTTTTCCGACGCCGACAGCGATGGCATGTACGCGGCGCACATCGGCGAAAACTGGTTCCGCTACTGCGCCGCGCCCACCATCTGCCTGGGCCGCGTGACGTATTTCTGGGCCCTGTTCGACGTGCCGCCGCATCAGCTGGGCCAGCCGATTCTGTCCTACGCACAATTTTTACGCGCGCAAGCGGGCGACAGCGTGGGCGCTTAGCCTTCGCGCAAGGTTTGCAGCGGTGGATGCTTGAGCACGTTGCGCAAGCCCAGCCAGCCGCCGGCGATCGCGCACAGGGCGCCGGCCAGCAAGCCGAACGCCCACACGCCCGGCGCGAAGCTCCAGGCGAACTTGAACTGGTACGTGGCCAGGGCCCAGCCCATGGCCGCCGCACCCGTCGCCGCCAGCAAGCCGGCCAGCGCGCCGACGAGCGAAAATTCGATCAGCTGCGCCTGCGCCAGCTGGCGCCGCGTGGCGCCCAGCGCGCGCAGCAGGCCCGCTTCGCGCGTGCGCTCGTCCTGCGAGCCCATCAAGGCCGCATACAGCACCAGCAAGCCCGAGGCCAAAGTGAAGGCAAAGAGGAATTCGACGGCCGTGACCACCTGGTCCAGCACGCCCTGTATCTGTTTCAGCACGCCGCCCACGTCGACCACCGTCAAATTCGGGTAGTCGCGCAGCAAGGCGTTGCCCAGGTCCGCCTGCGCGGGCGGCAGGTGAAACGCCGTGATCCACGTCTGCGGCGTGTCCGCCATGGCGGCCGGATTGATGATGACAAAGAAATTGACGCGCATCGAGCCCCATTCCAGCTTGCGCAAACTGGTAATGGCCGCTTCGACGGGTTGGCCGGCGATGTCGAAGCGCAACTTGTCGCCCAGTTTCAGCTTCAATGTCTTGGCGATGCCCTCTTCCACCGACGCCTCAGCCGGCGCACCGGGCGCATTGCTGAACCACTTGCCGGCCACCAGCTTGTTTTCTTCCTGCATGGTCGCCATCGTCGACAGGTTGAATTCGCGGTCGGCCAGGCCCTTGGCGCGGTCATCCTCGTAGGTGCTTTCCGTGATGGCATTGCCATTCACGGCCACCAGACGCCCTCGTATCATCGGATACAGCGGCGCATTGGCCACGCCGGCCTGGGCCAGGCGCGCGGCGATCGGGTCTTTTTGCTCGGGCAGGATATTGATCATGAAGCGGTTCGGCGCATCGGGCGGCGTGGCATTGCGCCAGGCCACCATCAAGTCGCCGCGCACCACCGTCAGCAGCAGCAAGGCCATCAGGCCCAGCGCCAGCGATACCACCTGGATGACGGTGGCGCCCGGACGGCGCTGCAGGGACGTGACGGCAAAGCGCCAGCCCTGGTGATTGAAGGCGCCGCGCAGGGTTTTCAGCGAGCGGATGCCCAGCCAGCCGGCCAGGCCGAACAGGGCGAAGCCGCCCAGGAAACCGGCCGCCGTCAGCAGCGCCAGTTTCACGTCGCCCGCCTGCCACAGCAGCAGCACGACGAAGGCGGCGATGCCGAGGCCATACGTGGCCAGGGCCAGCGCCTGCGGCGGCTCCTGTTCGCGGCGGATCACGCGGTTGTGCGGCACATTGCGTAACTGCAAAATCGGCGGCAGGGCAAAGCCCAGCAACAGCAGCATGCCGGTGGCCACGCCCTGCAGCGCGGGCAGCACAGAGACGGGCGGCAAGTCGCTCTGCACCAGCTTGCCCAGCAACTCCAGCAGCACCAGGTGGCCGCCGAAGCCCACCATCACGCCGATCAGGCTGCCCACCAGGCCGACCAGTAAAAATTCGATCACGTACATGGCCGTCACCTGGTTTTGCGTCAAGCCCAGGCAGCGCAGCATGGCGCAGGCATCGAGGTGCCGCAGCATGAAGCGGCGCGCCGCCATCGCCACGGCGACGGCCGCCAGCATGGCCGACAGCAAGCCGACGAGGGACAGAAAACGGTCGGCGCGATCCAGGGTCGATTGCATCTGCGGGCTGCCCGATTCCAGCGATTCAATGCGCACGCCTTTTATTGATTGCGCCTTGATCTGGCTTTCCAGCCAGGCTTGATATTGCGCAAGCTCGGCCGCCTTGGCGGGCGGTGCCGACAGCAGCAGCCGGTACGACACGCGCGAACCGTTCTGCACCAGCGCCGTGGCGGCCAGGTCGCTCAAGGGCAACATCACGCGCGGGGCGAAGTTGAGGAAGGAGGCGCCGCGGTCCGGCTCGCTGGCGATCAGTTGCGTGACGCTAAATGCCTTGTCGCCCAAGGTCAGTGTGTCGCCCAGCTTCGCGTTCAGGCTGGACAGAATCGCCGCGTCGACCCACACGGTGCCCGGCGCCGGTACCTGGCTGGTCGGCTGGCCCACGGCATCCTGCGCTTCGCTCGGTTTGGTCGTGATTTTCAGCTTGCCCCGCTGCGGGTAGCCCGGTGACACAGCCTTGATGGACGCCAGTTGCGAGGTCGATTGCTCGCCTTCGCCCGCCTGCGCCATGCTGGGAAACGTCACCGTGTCGGCCAGGATAAAACCGCGCTTGACGGCTTCGGCGCGCCAGACCGCATTGACGGGCTGGTCGGCGCTGATGACCAGGTCGGCCCCCAGCAACTGGTGCGCGTCGCGGTTCAGGCCCGCGCGCAAACGGTCGACGAAAAAGCCCACGGCCGACAGGGCCGCCACGGCGACGATCAGCGCGACGAGCAGGAAACGCAGTTGCCCGGCGCGCCAGTCGCGGCCGGTCATTTTCAGGGAGAGGCGGAACATGGGCGGCGGGTCTTTATGCAGATTTTATTGCGCGATGCCGTGGGCGGCCGCGTGTTGGGCGAAATACGCATCGACGGTAGCGAGAAACGCGTCTTTTTGCGCCTGCGGCAGGAAGGCGGCAATAAAACCGTTGCGCGCCAGGCGTTGCGCGTGGGACAGGCCCAGCGGCAGCGCATCGAAAATGGCGTCGAAGTTGTCGTTCATGTAGCCGCCGAAATACGCGGGATCGTCGGAATTGACAGTCACGAGCAGACCCCCGTCGAGCAGTTGCACCAGGTTATGGTCATGCATCTGGTCGAACACGCGCAGCTTGGTGTTCGACAGCGGGCAGACGGTGAGCGCGATCTGTTCGCGCGCCAGGCGGGCCGTCAGTTCCGCGTCTTCCAGGCAGCGCACGCCATGGTCGATGCGCTCGACTTTCAAGTCGTCGAGCGCCGTGCGGATGTAGGCTGGCGGACCTTCCTCGCCCGCGTGGGCCACCAGGTGCAGGCCCAGCTCGCGGCAGCGGGCAAACACGCGCGAGAATTTCTCGGGCGGATTGCCCACTTCCGAGGAATCGAGGCCGATGCCGATGAATTTGTCGCGGTGCGGCAGCGCGTCTTCCAGGGTCTCGAACGCTTCTTCCTCGCTCAGGTGGCGCAGGAAGCACAGGATCAGGGCCGCGCTGACGGGGCTGTCCTGGCAGGCGCGGTGGATGCCGTTGATCACATCGGCGATGGCCACGCCGCGCGCCGTGTGCGTTTGCGGGTCGAAGAAGATTTCCGTGTGCAGCACGTTATCGGCTTCGGCGCGGCGCAGATAGGCTTGCGTCATGTCATAGAAATCCTGCTCTTTCAAGAGCACGCTTGCGCCAGCGTAATAAATGTCGAGAAAAGACTGCAAATCTGTAAAAGCATAGGCGCTGCGCAAGTGTTCTACCGATTCATAGCCCAGCGGCACGCCATTGCGCTCGGCCAGTGCGAAAATCAGTTCTGGCTCCAGCGAGCCTTCGATATGGATATGCAACTCGGCCTTCGGCATGCCGCGGACGATCGCGCGCAATTGGGGGTTCATCATGGGGGTTCCTCATAGGGTGACAATAACAATGCTGGCTCGCGCACGCGCACGCACAGGGCCATCAGACATGCAGGCATCTTAGCGCAAGATGGCCGGCCGCACCGGCGAGCGGCCGCCATGGCGCCGGCAACGGCAGCGCCATGACCGGCACCGGCACGCGCTGGCGAATTGTCGTATGATGGTTTAAAAGGTACAAAAAGGTTCCTTGAAATTGCTGAAAAATTTGATGATTTATCCAATTAAATCAACAATTTACAAACAAGTATTAAGGATATGCTGACATATCTTTTGACTTCCTGATCCTTTAGAGCAATAATAAATTTCATGGGGTAATGGTAGGTGCAACAAGCGCTATCAACAGTGAAAAAAAGCCGGCTGGCCACGTCAGCGCACGGCATCAAGCGCCAGTTTTTTGGTCCGGGCAATCCGGACTCGCAAAGACAGCCGGGCTTGAAACAACAATAAAAATCGGTACGGGGTACAGGAAAAATTCAGACGGCAAGCCCAGGCGAGTGCCAGGCGGGCGGCCATGGTGACTGGCAGTTCAGGTTTACATTAAAGGACATTGACATGACCATTTTTGATAACTATGCAGCACGCTACGAGCGCACCCGCGAAGAGGAAATGTCGCTCACCGAATACCTGGCCCTGTGCAAGAAGGACAAGCTGACGTATGCCAGCGCGCCCGAACGCATGCTGGCCGCCATCGGCGAGCCGCAACTGGTCGACACGCGCAACGATACGCGTTTGTCGCGCATCTTCGCCAACAAGGTCATCAAGATCTATCCCGCCTTCCGCGAGTTCTACGGCACCGAGGAAGTCATCGAGCAAGTCGTCTCCTACTTCCGCCACGCGGCGCAAGGCCTGGAAGAACGCAAGCAGATCCTGTATCTGCTGGGGCCTGTCGGCGGCGGCAAGTCGTCGATCGCGGAAAAACTCAAGTCGCTGATGGAACACGTGCCCTTCTATTGCCTGAAAGGCTCGCCCGTCAACGAATCGCCGCTGGGCCTGTTCAACGAGCAAGAGGACGGCACCATCCTGGAAGAGGATTACGGCATCCCGCGCCGCTACCTGCGCAACATCCCCAGCCCGTGGGCCGTGAAACGCCTGCATGAATACAATGGCGACATCAACCAGTTCCGCGTCGTCAAGCGCTACCCGTCCGTGCTGAAACAGATCGCCATCTCGAAAACGGAGCCGGGCGACGAGAACAACCAGGATATTTCCTCACTGGTGGGCAAGGTCGACATCCGCAAGCTGGAGGACTATGCGCAGGACGACCCGGACGCCTACAGCTATTCGGGCGGCCTGTGCCTGGCCAACCAGGGCTTGATGGAATTCGTGGAAATGTTCAAGGCGCCGATCAAGGTCTTGCATCCGCTGCTGACGGCCACGCAGGAAGGCAACTACAAGGGCACGGAAGGCTTCGGCGCGATTCCGTTCGACGGCATCATCCTGGCCCACTCGAACGAGTCGGAATGGAAGACCTTCAAGAACAACCGCAACAACGAGGCCTTCCTTGACCGTATCTATATCGTCAAGGTGCCGTATTGCCTGCGCGTGACCGATGAAATCAAGATCTACGACAAACTGGTGGCCAATTCCTCGCTCGTCAAGGCCCCGTGTGCGCCCGGCACCCTGCGCATGATGGCGCAGTTCGCCATCCTGTCACGGCTGAAAGACCCGGAAAACTCCAGCATTTTCTCGAAAATGCTCGTCTACGATGGCGAAAACCTCAAGGATACGGACCCGAAAGCCAAGTCCATGCACGAATACGTCGATTACGCGGGCGTGGACGAGGGCATGAACGGGCTGTCGACGCGCTTTGCCTTCAAGATCCTGTCAAAAGTATTCAACTTTGACAATTCCGAAGTGGCCGCCAATCCCGTGCACTTATTATATGTACTGGAACAGCAGGTCGAGCGCGAGCAGTTCGCGCCGGAACTCGAGCAGCGCTACTTCTCTTATATTAAAGAGCACCTGGCGCAGCGCTATGTGGAATTCATCGGCAAGGAGATTCAGACGGCTTACCTGGAAAGCTATTCGGAATACGGCCAGAACATCTTCGACCGCTATGTGACGTTTGCCGATTTCTGGATACAGGACCAGGAATACCGCGATCCGGACACGGGCGAAAGTTTCGATCGCGAATCGCTGAACAATGAACTGGAAAAAATCGAGAAACCGGCGGGCATTTCCAATCCGAAAGACTTCCGCAACGAAATCGTGAATTTCGGGCTGCGCGCGCGGGCCTCGAACGGCGGCAAGAATCCCGCCTGGACCAGTTATGAAAAGTTCCGCACCGTGATCGAAAAGAAAATGTTCTCGAATACGGAGGAATTGCTGCCCGTGATTTCCTTCAATGCCAAGGCCAGCGCCGACGATGCCAACAAGCACGCCGACTTCGTGGCCCGCATGGTGGAAAAAGGCTATACGGCCAAGCAGGTACGCCTGTTATGCGAATGGTACTTGCGCGTACGCAAGTCATCCTAGCGCGGACAGCGGAGGCGCGCTCCCGCCCGGCGACTGGCGGGGCGCGCAAGACGAGAGGCAAGGAGGCACCCTTTGACATACCTCATCGACAGGCGCTTGCAAAGCAAGAATAAATCCGCCGTCAACCGCGAGCGTTTCCTGCGGCGTTACAAGGGCCAGATCAAGGATGCCGTGGGGCGCGCCATCAAGGGGCGCTCGATCACGGACGTCGAGAATGGCGAAAAGGTCAGCATCCCCGTCAAGGACGTGGGCGAACCGTCGTTCGGCCACGCGCATGGCGGCGTATGGGAAGTGGTCAATCCCGGCAACAAGGAATACCTGAAAGGCGACCAGATCGCCCGGCCGAAAGGCGGCGCTGGCGGCGGCAAGGGCAAGGCGGGCAATAGCGACGAGACGACGGAAGACGATTTCATCTTCGAATTGTCGCGCGAAGAATTCATGAATTATTTCTTCGAGGACCTGGAATTGCCGCACATGGTGAAAACCCAGTTGACGGCCACCACGGAATTCAAGAACCAGCGCGCCGGCTACAATATGTCGGGCACGCCATCGAACATCCATGTGCTGCGCTCCCTGCGCGGCGCGCTGGGGCGGCGCATCGCCGTCGGCGGCGGCGCCCGCAAGCAGCTGGCGCAGGCCGAGGAACAGCTGGCCGCCCTGCTGCTCGACGGCGCCGCCGAGGACGACGTGCTGGTGCAGGAATTGCGGCAATTGATCCACCACATCCATACGCGTTTGCTGGCGATTCCCTTCATCGACCCGTTCGACTTGCGCTACAGCAACCGCATCAAAGTGCCCAAGCCGATGACGCAAGCCGTCATGTTCTGCATCATGGACGTCTCCGGCTCCATGGACGAATCGCGCAAGGACACGGCCAAGCGCTTCTTCATCCTCTTGTATCTGTTCCTCAAGCGCGCCTACGACAAGATCGAGGTGGTCTTCATCCGCCACCATACGGCGGCGGCGGAAGTGGACGAGCATGAATTCTTCAATTCGCGCGAGTCAGGCGGCACCGTGGTGTCGTCCGCCCTGCACTTGCTCAATACCATCATCGACGAACGCTATGGCGCCGGGCAATGGAACAGCTATGTGGCGCAGGCGTCCGACGGCGATAACTGGGACAACGATTCCGTGCTGTGCCGCCAATTGCTGATCAACACCATCCTGCCCAAGGTGCAGTACTACACCTATGTCGAGATCACCGACGGCCCGCAGCAAAACCTGTGGGAGCAATACGCGGGCGTGCTCGACCATCACGCCCATTTCGCCATGCAAAAGATCGTCACGCCGGCCGATATCTACCCGGTCTTCCGCGAACTGTTCAAGAAACAGGTGAAATGATGAGTGCAGCCTTTGACCGCGCCAGCAACACCCCGGGCGAACCGTTCGTGCGCCTGCGCCACCCGAACGCCCTGCCCGAGCAATCGGAATGGACGTTCGAACTGATCGAGCAAATCCACGAGGAAATTCGCCGTGTGGCGAAGCAGTTCGGCCTGGACACCTATCCGAACCAGCTGGAAATCATCACGGCCGAGCAGATGATGGATGCCTACACCTCGGTCGGCATGCCCGTCTCGTATAACCACTGGTCGTTCGGCAAGCATTTTCTGTCTACCGAGAAAAGCTACAAGCGGGGCCAGATGGGCCTGGCCTACGAGATCGTCATCAACTCGAACCCGTGCATCGCCTATTTAATGGAGGAAAACAGCCTGACCATGCAGTCGCTGGTGATCGCGCATGCGGCCTACGGCCACAACTCCTTTTTCAAGGGCAACTATCTGTTCCGCGCCTGGACGGATGCGGACGCCATCATCGACTATATGGTGTTTGCCAAGAATTACATCGCCGAATGCGAGCAGCGCCATGGCGTCGATGCGGTGGAATTGCTGCTCGACTCGTGCCACGCCATCCAGAACTATGGCGTGGACCGCTACAAGCGTCCGGCGAAACTGTCGATGGCGAAGGAATATGCGCGCCAGAAAGAGCGCGAAGCCTATGTGCAATCGCAGATCAACCAGCTGTGGCGTACCCTGCCCCGGCGCGAGGATGACGAGGACGAGGACGAGCAGCGCAAGGCCGCGCCCCGTTTTCCGCCCGAGCCCGAGGAAAACCTGCTGTACTTCATAGAGAAGTACGCGCCGCTGCTGGAACCATGGCAGCGCGAGATGGTGCGCATCGTGCGCAAGATTTCCCAGTATTTCTATCCGCAGCGGCAAACCCAGGTCATGAACGAGGGCTGGGCCACTTTCTGGCATTACACGATCTTGAACCAACTGTATGACGAAGGCGTGGTGGGCGATGGCTTCATGATGGAATTCCTGAAAAGCCATACCAACGTGGTCTACCAGCCACCCATCGACAGCCCGTATTACAGCGGCATCAATCCGTATGCGCTCGGTTTTGCCATGATGAGCGACATCCGCCGCATCTGCGAGCATCCGACGGACGAAGACCGCGCCTGGTTCCCCGACATGGCCGGCAGCGACTGGCGCAAGAGCCTGGACTTCGCCATGCGCAATTTCAAGGATGAAAGCTTCATCGCCCAGTACCTGTCGCCGCGGCTGATCCGCGAATTCCACTTCTTTGCCGTGCTCGACGACGACAAGAATGAAAAACTGGCCGTTTCCGCCATCCACGACGATGCCGGCTACCGCTACGTGCGCCAGCAGCTGGCCGAGCAGTACAACCTGGGCAACCGCGAGCCGAATATCCAGGTCTGGTCCGTCAATACGCGCGACGACAGGGCGCTGACCCTGCGCCACACGCAATTCCAGCGCCGCCCGCTGAACCAGCAGGCGGCCGAAGTGCTCAAGCACGTGGCACGGCTGTGGGGCTTCGATGTCCACCTGGATACGGTCGATCCGCAAGGCATCGTCCTGGGCACCCTGAATTGCCGGCGCGAGAAGCGCAACCGGCGCGACGATGCGCCGGCACGGCCATAAGTAGATTTCTTGACAATTATTTTGGCAAGAATATAAGCGGATCCTATGCCGCCATAGGAATTCCGTATGGCCTGGCGACGTCGAAACGGCCGCCGGAAGCGTCTTTTTTGACCTGGGTGAAGTTTCTTTCGCACCTGATTGGTGCGCGCGTATGGCGAAGTGGTCTGGTTCAGAGGCAAAACATTTCCCATGGGAAATGTTTTTCTCCAAATTTAGCGGTTTCCATATTGATTATCACGAAATATAATTCCGCCATATGGGCACATCGGAGAACTTAGCAATGGTCGCCCAAAACGGCTGTCAAAAACCGATAAGACCGCCTTTTTTTATGTCCGAAAGCGTGCAAAGATGACATAAGCAAGTACGTTTTCAGGGCGCAAAAGCGCCAAAAATTTAACCGGTTTTAGGCGTTAAAAATCTGTGTAAAATAAAGAATTCGTATGTATAATTCGGCGACGTCCCGGATACGGCTGGAGCTTTGTGTCGTCATTTTGGGGTTCAGTTGCAAGACAAGAGATGGTATTTGGAGAAAGCAGGCATGAATTTTTCGAACGAGAAAAGTCCCAAGAACTACACAGGCATAACCGTCGTTGTCCTGCTGCACGTTCTCGCGGCTTACGGGATCGCGACGGGCTTGGGCAAGCGGTTGGTCACCAAAATGATGGAACCGGTTGAAACCAAGATTATCGAGGAAGTCAAACCGCCTCCACCGAAGGATCTTCCACCGCCACCACCGCCGCCAGAAATGAAAGCGCCACCGCCGCCATTCATTCCGCCAGTCGAGGTGAACGTGCAGCAGCCGCCACCACAGCAGAACGTGATTGCAAATACGACTGCCGTGAAGCCAGCCACGAATGTATTGGCACCGCCAGCGCCGCCTGCACAGCCTGCGCCAACTCCTGGACCAGCCAAATCGGTGCGTACACCGGCCGTGGTTGACTTCAGTGTCTGCGAAAAACCGGCTTATCCAAAGTCGTCGCAGCGCAACGAGGAAACCGGTGTGGTGACACTGTCGTTCCTGATCGGTGTGGACGGCAAGGTCGCTGATTCGAAGATCGTGAAGTCCAGCGGCTTCAGAGACCTGGACAAAGCTGCGGTGCAAGGTATCAGCCGCTGTACATTTAAGCCGGCAACAGTTGACGGCAAGCCGGAACAAGGCTGGCAGCAAATGCAATACGTTTGGTCGCTGGATTAAAACCCGAGACAGTTATCCCCTGTCTCACACCATGATTTCGTTGTCATTACGTTCAGCGATCTGTTATTTTTAATTTTGGAGGAAGCATGTTTAAGAATACCCGTTTGTCCGCATTTTTTGCCGCGGTTCTGTTGTCCGTCACCGCTACTACCGCTCTGGTAGCAGCTCCGGCATTCGCTGACGCGCCAGCATCGGCTGCCGCTTCGGCTCCTGCGGCAGACGCTGCACCAGCACCGGCACCAGTTGCCGCCGATGCAGCCGCTCCAGCAGCAGACGCAGCAGCTCCAGCCAAAACCGAAGAAGTGCACAACCCGTTCGGCCTGTCCGCAGTCTGGGACGGCGGCTTCGTGCCACGCGCTACCCTGATCATCCTGTCCATCATGTCGATCGGCAGCTGGTACATCATCATCACCAAGCTGCTGGATCAAATGAAGATCTTCAAGCAAGCCAAAGAAGCCGCTTCCAAATTCTGGAAAGCTCCTTCGATCGCTGCTGGTTCGGCAACCTTGAGCGAAGGCTCGCCATTCCGCTTCATCGCTGAATCGGGCACCAAGGCAACCGCGCACCATGACGGCGCCCTGCTGGAACAAATCGATCTGTCGACCTGGGTAACGATGTCGATCCAGCGCGCTTCGGACAAAGTCCAATCGCGTCTGCAAGATGGCCTGTCGTTCCTGGCAACCGTTGGTTCGACCGCACCGTTTATCGGTCTGTTCGGTACCGTCTGGGGTATTTACGGCGCGCTGACCGCTATCGGCATGACCGGTAACGCATCGATCGATAAAGTGGCAGGTCCAGTTGGTGAAGCACTGATCATGACCGCTTTCGGTCTGCTGGTCGCCGTTCCTGCCGTTCTGGGTTACAACTGGCTGGTACGTCGTAACAAATCCGCAATGGAAGACATCCGCTCGTTCAGCGCCGACGTTCACTCGGTACTGATCTCCGGCGCCATGTCGACCAGCGAAGCTGGCCGTGCTGCCGGCGCTAAAAAGATCGGATAAGAATCATGTCGATGTCCGTCGGCTCCGACAGCGGAGATGAAGATCAAGTAATGTCAGAAATCAACACGACGCCGCTCGTCGACATCATGTTGGTTTTGCTGATCATTTTCTTGATTACGAGTCCAGTTGTCCTCAAGCTGCAGAAAATCGATCTGCCGATTGAGGCCAATCAAGCCCTGCAAACCAAGCCAGAGAACGTTAACATCGTTGTTAACAAGGATGGCGATATTTACCTGGGCCAGACCAGACTGAAAGACACGAACGAACTGTTCGATTATCTTAAAGTTGAAGCAGTGAAAGTACCGCAGCCGGAAGTACACGTTCGTGGCGACCAAGAAACACGCTACGAATCGATCGGCCGGGTTATTTACACGACCCAACGTGCCGGGATCCAGAAGGTCGGCTTCATCACCGAACCACCTGACAAGGGCTGATAGCGGCTGGCAGCGGCGTCCCGGCAACAAGGGATGCCACTGCCGGAAGCTGACCGGGCGGCAGTTTCGCCCGGTGCTTCGTTGGACTTCTTAAAGGAAACACTATGAGTATGAATGTCGGTTCGGGAAGCGCAGCAGGCGCGGATCCGGAACCAATGATGGAACTGAACATGACGCCCCTCATCGACGTGATGCTGGTGCTGATTATCATGTTGATCATCACGATTCCTAAGCAAAACCACTCGGTGAACTTGAACATGCCGGTCGGCACCCCGCCGCCACCGACAACCGAACCAGTGGTCGTCACGATCGATGTCGATTTCGACGGTACGATCTTGTGGGACAATCAGGTCGTTCCTGACCGCGCTTCGCTGGAAGCCAAGCTGAGCAACGTTGCTGCGCAAGCAGACCAGCCGGAAGTGCATCTGCGTCCGAACAAGCTGGTGGAATACAAAGTCGTCGCCGGTGTGATGGCGTCGGCGCAGCGTCTGGGCGTGACCAAAATCGGTCTGGTCGGCAACGAGCAATTCCAGTAAGCTGCAGCAATCAGGTTCTCTTTACATCCGAATAGGCAGGACTTCCTGCCTATTCGCTTTTTACTGAAAGACTTTCTTATGTCCAAGTTTCGTCTCGCTCATCTCGGCCTCGTCATGGCCGCTATCGGTTTTACCGCAGCAACTCCCGTAATCGGCCTGGGCTCGCTGGCATACGCCGCGGACACCGTGCGTGCCGAAGTGGGCAAGCCACTGCAAGAAGCGCAAAAACTCGCTAGCAGCGGCAAAAACAAGGAAGCGCTGGCCAAGCTGCGCGAAGCTGACAGCGTCGGCGGCAAGACCGCCTTTGAAAGCTACCAGATCGAGCGCGTGCGCGCCTCGGCCGCCGCTGCCTCCGGCGATAACGGCACCGCCATCAAGGCTTTCGAAGCCGTCATCAATTCCGGCCGCCTGAGCGCCGCCGAAGCCCCCAAATTCACGCAAGCGCTGGCAGGCATGTACTACCGCGCCAAGGACTGGCCGAACACCATCACCTGGATCAAACGCTCGCTGAAAGACCGCGAAGATCCACAGATGCGCGAACTGCTGATCCAGACCTACTACGTCAGCGGCAACTACGCCGAAGCGGCGAAAGAACTGCAATCGCGCGGCGGCAACTCGGAAGCGAGCCTGCAAATGCTGGCCAACATCCAGTTGAAGCAAAACGACAAGGCCGGCTATGTGGCCACCCTGGAAAAACTGGCATCGAGCTATCCGAAAACCAGCTACTGGGCCGACCTGCTGAACCGCGTTTCGGGCAAACCTGGCTTCTCGCAACGCCTGAGCCTGGACGTCCAGCGCCTGCGCCTGGCCAACGGCCTGTTCACCAAGCCGTCCGAATACATGGAAATCAGCCAGCTGGCCCTGCAAGCAGGCAATCCAGGCGAAGCTTTGAGCATCATCGAGCAAGGCTACAAAAAAGGCGTGCTGGGCACCGGCGCCGACGCACCGCGTCACCAGCGCCTGAAAGACCTGGCCCTGAAAACCCAGGCCGAGCTGAAAGCCAGCGCCGCCAAGTCGGAAGCGGAATACGTCAAGAACAAGGACGCCGACAGCTTGAGCAAGCTGGGCTTCGCCCTGGTCTACGATGGCCAGGCCGACAAGGGCCTGGGCTTGATGAACGACGCCGTGAAACTGGGCACCGCCAAGTACGCGGAAGAAGCCAAGCTGCATCTGGGCATCGCCTACATGCACGCAGGCAAGAAGGCCAATGCCACGACGGCGTTCAAGGCCGTCAAGGGTACGGATGGCGCGGCTGACCTGGCCCGTTACTGGACTTTGATGAATAAATAAGTTCACGTTGAGATTGCGCTGAGTATTTGGCGCGTCCCCAAAAGCGTTGCCAGCACACCCGCCGGCAACGCTTTTTGTTATTTCAGCAGTGAAATTCGCCCTGCGCCAGCCCTGCCGGGTGTGCATCCCTGAAACAGTCCGTATAATCCCCCTTTTGGCACAGTTTTTCATCAGATTCCTATGAAGGTATTCCGCGGACTTCCCAATGCCCAGGCACGAGCGCCTTGCGCTCTGACCATCGGCAATTTTGACGGTGTCCACATCGGCCATCAGGCGTTGCTGGCGCGCGTGCGCGGCGCGGCGACCGAACTCGGCATTGAAGCGGCCGTGATGACGTTCGAACCGCACCCGCGCGAATTCTTCGCGCAGCGCGCGGGCGACCTGTCGAAGGCGCCGCAGCGCATCGCCAACCTGCGCGACAAGCTGCAATCGCTGGACGACGCCGGCATCGACAGAGTCGTCGTCGAGCACTTCAGCGCGCAATTCGCCGCCTTGACGCCGCAGGAATTCACGCAAAAAGTCCTCGTTGACGGCTTGCACGTGAAATGGCTGATGGTCGGCGACGATTTCTGCTACGGCGCCCGGCGCGCCGGCGACGTCGCCATGCTGCAGGAAGCGGGCCACGAATACGGCTTCCATGTGGAAACATTGCCGACCGTCATGAATGGCAGCACGCGCATCTCGTCGTCGGCCGTGCGCCTGGCGCTGGCCGCCGGCGACTTCCCGCTGGCCACGCAGTTGCTGGGCCACCCGTACGCCATTTCCGGCCATGTGATCCACGGCCAGAAGCTGGGCCGCACCCTGGGTTTCCCCACCCTGAACCTGCGCGTGGCGCACCGTCCCGCCCTGTCCGGCGTCTTCATCGTGCAAGTGCACGGTCTGGCCTCAACGCCGCTGCCGGCCGTGGCCAGCCTGGGCGTGCGCCCCACCGTTGACGACAGCGGCCGCGTCTTGCTGGAAGTGCATCTGTTTAATTTCAATCAATCCTGTTACGGCAAGCTGGTACGCGTGGAGTTTTTGCAAAAGCTGCGCGACGAAGAAAAGTATGACGACTTGCCTACCCTGACGGCCGCCATCGAGCGCGACTCGAACCAGGCGCGCGCCTATTTTGAGCAGCGCAGCGGTGCCATTACCGCCACCGACCGAATTTGACGCCGGCCAACTCCGCTGCCTGGCGGCACTTGCCGCCGCAAACCATTCAATATCATTAAAGAAGATTATGTCCGATCAAAACAAGCCAGCCACGCCCAAACAGAACAAGAAGCCAGAAAGCAAATACCCGGTCAACATGACGGAAACCCCGTTCCCGATGCGCGGCGACATGGCCAAGCGCGAGCCGCAATGGGTACAGCAATGGCAAGACAAGAAGATTTACGAGCGCGTGCGCAAGGCTGCCGCCGGCCGTCCTAAATTCATCCTGCATGACGGTCCGCCGTACGCGAATGGCGACATCCACCTGGGCCACGCCGTCAACAAGATCCTGAAGGACATGGTCGTCAAGTCGCGCTCGCTGGCCGGCTTCGACGCGCCGTATGTACCGGGCTGGGATTGCCACGGCATGCCGATCGAGATCCAGATCGAAAAACTGCACGGCAAGAACCTGCCGACGGCCGAGGTGCTGGAAAAGGCCCGCGCCTATGCCAACGTGCAGGTCGAGCGCCAGAAGAAGGATTTCATCCGCCTGGGCGTGCTGGGCGAGTGGGACAACCCGTACCTGACCATGGCGCACGGCAATGAAGCCGACGAATTGCGCGCGCTGGGCAAGCTGCTGGAAAAAGGCTATGTCTACCGTGGCCTGAAACCGGTCAACTGGTGTTTTGATTGCCAGTCGGCGCTGGCGGAAGCTGAAATCGAATACGAAAACAAACGCGACCCGGCCATCGATGTCGGCTTCAAGTTCGCCCAATTCGACAAGCTGGCCAAGGCTTTCAATCTGCCGACACTGCCGACCGAAAACGGCTTCGTCGTCATCTGGACGACGACCCCGTGGACCATCCCGTCGAATCAGGCACTGAACGTCCATCCTGAATTGAAATACGCGCTGGTCGAAACCACTCGCGACGGCCAGCCTTTGCTGCTGATCCTGGCGCAAGACCTGGTCGAATCCTGCCTGGCGCGCTTCAAGCTCGATGGCACGACGATCGCCACCTGCGACGGCGCCGCGCTGGAAGGCATCAGCTTCCGCCATCCGCTGCACGCATCGGACGCTTTCTACGACCGCCTGTCGCCGATGTATCTGGCCGATTACGTGACCGCCGAAAGCGGCACGGGCGTGGTGCACTCGGCGCCCGCGTATGGCGTGGACGACTTTATCTCGTGCAAGGCGCACGGCATGAAGGACGACGACATCATCAAGCCCGTCATGGGCGACGGCAATTACGTTTCGACCTTGCCGCTGTTCGGTGGCATGAGCATCTGGGACGCTTCCAAGCCGATCTGCGCCGCCCTGAAAGAAGCGGGCGCCCTGTTCGAAGTCAAGATGTTCGACCACAGCTACATGCACTGCTGGCGTCATAAAAAGCCTGTCATCTACCGCGCCACCTCGCAGTGGTTCGCCGGCATGGACGTGACGCCGAAGGACGGCGGCGCGACCCTGCGCGAAACCGCGTTGAAAGGCATCGCCGAAACCGAATTCTTCCCGGACTGGGGCCAGGCGCGCCTGCACGGCATGATCGCCAACCGTCCTGACTGGACCTTGTCGCGCCAGCGCCAGTGGGGCGTGCCGATGGCCTTCATCGTGCACAAGGAAACGGGCGACCTGCATCCGCGCACGCCGGAACTGCTGGAGCAAGTGGCCAAGCTGATCGAAAAAGACGGCATCGAGGCATGGCAGTCGCTGGACCTGAAAGACCTGATCGGCGACGAAGCGGCCATCTACGCGAAGAACAAGGATACCTTGGACGTATGGTTCGATTCCGGCGCCACGCACCAGACGGTGCTGGGCGGCCCGCAAGGCCATGGCTCGCACTCGACGCAGCTGCAATTCCCGGCCGACCTGTACCTGGAAGGCTCGGACCAGCATCGCGGCTGGTTCCACTCGTCGCTGCTGGTGTCGTCGATGCTGAACGGCCGTCCACCGTACAAAGCCCTGCTGACGCACGGCTTCACGGTCGATGGCGAAGGCAAGAAGATGTCCAAGTCGCTGGGCAACACCCTGGCGCCGCAAAAGATCTCGGATACCCTGGGCGCCGACATCCTGCGCCTGTGGATCGCCTCGACCGACTACACGGGCGAGCTGTCGATCTCCGACGAGATCCTGAAACGCGTGACCGAATCGTACCGCCGCATCCGCAACACCCTGCGCTTCCTGCTGGCCAACACCTCGGACTTCAATCCGGCCACGGACGCCGTGCCGGTGG
The DNA here is from genome assembly GCF_019443505.1 of Janthinobacterium sp. PAMC25594. NCBI lineage: Bacteria > Pseudomonadati > Pseudomonadota > Betaproteobacteria > Burkholderiales > Oxalobacteraceae > Janthinobacterium > Janthinobacterium sp. PAMC25594. Next base: position 5,314,012 of record NZ_CP080377.1, on the reverse strand, counting down.
CGGAGATGGTCGAGATCGACCGCTATGCGCTGGCCAACATGGCATCGCTGCAGCAGCAGATCGAAAACAACTACGCGCGCTACGAGTTCCACCCTATCGTGTCGAAGCTGCAGACGTACTGCTCGGAAGACCTGGGCGGCTTCTACCTGGACATCCTGAAGGACCGCCTGTACACGACGGGCCTGAGCTCGCACGCGCGCCGTTCGGCGCAGACGGCCCTGTGGCACATTACGCAAAGCCTGCTGCGCCTGATGGCCCCGGCCCTGTCGTTCACGGCCGAAGAAGCGTGGGCCGTCTTCGCCGGAGCGGAAGCGTATGCCGCCAGCGATGAAACCATCTTCACGCAAACCTGGTGGCAACTGCCGGAAGTGTCGGACGCGGCCGCCCTGCTGGAGAAATACACGGCCCTGCGCGCCGTGCGCACGGACGTGACGAAACAGCTGGAAGACTTGCGCACCTCGGGCGCCATCGGCTCCTCGCTGCAGGCGGAACTGACGATCAAGGCCGCGCCGATGAAGTACAAGCTGTTGACGACCCTGGGCGACGACTTGAAATTCGTCTTCATCACCTCGCAGGCCACCGTGGCCGAAGTCGCCGACGAAGCGGCAGAGGAAGTGGTCGTGGCCGCGTCGACGGCGCCGAAGTGCGAGCGCTGCTGGCACTACCGTGCGGACGTGGGCACGGACGCCGCGCATGCTACCCTGTGCGGCCGCTGCGTCAGCAACCTGTTTGGCGCGGGCGAGAAACGCCGCTTCGCATAAAACAGCGCGGGACAGATTCCTGCGCCGCTTCCCACCGCCGCTGCCCGCAAGGGTGGCGGCGGCTTTATCTTCCCTGGAAAAATATGGCCACTAAAAACCGTTTTTCATCGAAATCGTCCTCCTCCTCGTCGCTGGTGCCCTGGCTGGGCATTGCCGCCATCGTCATCCTGTTCGACCAGATCACCAAGATCACGATCCTGAAAACCTTCCGTTATGCGCAGGAGATGGTCATCACCTCGTATTTCAACCTGGTGCTCGCGTATAACAAGGGCGCCGCATTCAGCTTCCTGTCCGACCAGGGCGGCTGGCAGCGCTATTTCTTCACCGCCATCGCCCTCGTGGCGGCCGTCTACATCATCTATCTGCTGAAAAAGCACGCCGGCCAGCGCATGTTCTGCTGGGCCTTGGCACTGATCCTGGGCGGCGCGCTGGGCAACGCCATCGACCGCCTGATCTACGGCCACGTGGTCGACTTCCTCGACTTCCACTGGAAAAGCTGGGGCCACTTCCCCGCCTTCAACATCGCCGACAGCGCCATCTGCATCGGCGCGGCCCTGTTCATCATCGATGAACTGCGCCGGGTAAACAAATAAACACGCGGGAGAACGGCATGGAATTGTCCGGCAAAAAAATCGTCCTGGGACTCTCTGGCGGTGTCGCCTGCTACAAGGCGGCGGAACTGTGCCGCGCCCTGACCAAGTCTGGCGCCTCGGTGCAGGTGGTGATGACGGATGCGGCCAGCCACTTCATCACGGCCGTGACCATGCAGGCGCTGTCCGGCCACCCCGTGCACACGAGCCAGTGGGATGCGCGCATCGATAACAACATGGCGCATATCGATTTGACGCGCCATGCGGATGCCATCCTGATCGCGCCGTGTTCTGCCGATTTTCTGCGTAAACTCGCGCACGGCGTGTGCGACGACCTGCTCTCGACCCTGTGCCTGGCCCGCCCGGCCCACCTGCCCCTGCTGGTGGCGCCGGCCATGAACGTGGAAATGTGGCAGAACCCCGCCACGCAGCGCAATGTGCAGCAACTGCGCGACGACGGCATCAAGCTGTTCGGCCCTGCCGCCGGTGAACAGGCCTGCGGCGAAGTTGGCCTGGGCCGCATGCTGGAACCGGAACAGCTGTTGACGGAGCTGATCGCCGCCTTCCAGCCGAAAGTCCTGGCGGGCAGGCGCGTGCTGGTCACGGCCGGTCCCACGTTTGAAGCCATCGACCCCGTACGCGGCATCACCAATCTATCCTCGGGCAAGATGGGCTATGCGGTGGCGCGCGCGGCGCGCGAAGCGGGCGCCGAAGTGCTGCTCATTTCCGGCCCCACGGCCCTGGAAGCACCGTTTGGCGTGCGCCGCATCGACGTGCAAAGCGCGCAGCAGATGCACGATGCGGTACTGGCCCACGTCGACGGCCAGCATGTCTTCGTCGCCGTGGCCGCCGTGGCCGACTGGAGAGTCGCCAACGCCAGCGACCAGAAGATGAAAAAGCAGGCCGACGGCTCCGTGCCCGAACTGCAGTTCGTGCAAAATCCCGATATCCTCGCCACCGTGGCGGCGCGCACCAACCTGGCCGGCTATCCCTACTGCGTGGGGTTTGCCGCCGAATCGGAAAACCTGGTGGAATTCGGCTCGGTCAAGCGCGAGAAAAAAGGCATTCCCCTCCTGGTCGGCAATATCGGCCAGAACACCTTTGGCCAGGACGACAACACCATCATCCTGTTCGATGAAGAAGGCCATACCGTGCTGCCGCGCGCCTCGAAACTGAACCTGGCGCGCCAGCTGATTTCGGAAATCTCGAAGCGACTGGCAAAAAATTCGCTGCTCAAATAATCACTTTTTAAACGACTTAGCTTCAATGAAAAATATCGACATCAAGATCCTCGACGCCCGCATGCAGGAACTGCTGCCGGCCTACGCCACCCCGGGCAGCGCGGGGCTGGACCTGCGCGCCTGCATCGATGCGCCCATCACCATCGAAGCGGGCCAGACCGTGCTCATTCCCACCGGCCTGGCCATCCACATCGGCGACCCGTCGTATGCGGCCATGATTTTGCCGCGCAGCGGCATGGGCCACAAAAACGGCATCGTCCTGGGGAATCTGGTAGGCTTGATCGATTCCGATTACCAGGGCCAGCTGATGGTATCGACCTGGAACCGGGGCCAGAGCGCTTTCACGCTCAATCCCATGGAACGCCTGGCGCAGCTGATTATCGTGCCGGTGCTGCAAGTGGGCTTTAACGTCGTCGAGGAATTCGGCGACAGCGAACGCGGTGTTGGCGGTTTCGGCAGCACCGGCAAACATTAAGGATTTACACTTATGCCAGGTTTCCGCCATCTGATCCCAGCCCCAACCTCGCTGCGCCATCTGGCCTCGCCGCTGCTGGTGGCTTGCGTTGCCCTTCTCTCTGCCTGTACCACGCCGACGACGACTGTCAGCGGCCCGTTCAATGTCGTGCCGGCGCCCGATGCGCCCGCGCCGACGGCGCAACAGAAGGCGGCGCAGGAAGAGCTGGTGAAGATGGTGGCGCTGCAGGATCGCCTGTCGAAAGTTTCGGCGCCCCTGCTGATCAACAATGCGGACCTGTGCAAGACGTATGCGCGCAACCTGCTGGGCTTCACGGCGCAGAACAAGTATTCCTACCCCGGTATCTATGCCGATGCGGCGCAGGCGGCGCTCGGCTATGGCGAACAGATGCAGGTCTCGGGCGTGCTGCCTGGCAGCGGCGCCGCGCGCGCCGGCTTGCGCAAGGGCGACGGCTTGCTGGCCGCGGAAGGCAAGCCGCTGCCGGCCGGCCCGAAAGCGGAAGGCCCGTTCGCCGCCATCGTCGGCCCGCTGGCCTCGAAGAGCGCCAGCCTGAACATGACCATCGCCCGCGACGGCCAGCCGCAGGATTTAAAGATTCCCGTCACGCGCGCCTGCGCCTTCCGCGTCGCCCTGGGCAATGCGGACAATGTCAACGCTTATTCGGACGGCGCACGCATCATGCTCACGCGCGGCATGCTCAATGCGGCGCAAAACGACGAAGGCATCGCCTTCGTGATCGCCCGTGAAATGGCGCACAACATCCTCGATCATGCGCGCAGCCAGCGCACGGCCGGTACGGCCGGCAGCATCATCGACAGCCTGGGCGCCGTGCAGCCCGACGTATCGATGCTGACGGGCGCCGCCGGCATCAAGGCCATGCCGCAGGAACTCGACGTACAAGCCGATACCCTGGCCATCTACCTGCTGGCGCGCGCCGGCTACAACGTCGACAACGCCGCCCGCTTCTGGCAGCGCCTGGCCACGCAAGTGCCGGCGACAGTCGCCAACGGCTACACGGCCCTGCATCCGGGTACCAACTCACGCATGGCGGCCATCAACCGCGCCGTCACCGACGTGCGCGCCAAGCAGGCAGCCAAGAAACCGCTGAAACCTTAAGCAAAGAGGCGCCTGACAAAACCGGGGTTGCTCAGGCGCCGGGAAAGTTCGGGAAGTAAGTGCCCATGATCCAGGTCAGGGCGCCGCAGAACACCACGGCCAGAAACAGGACGATGAGCAGTTTGCCGAACTTGGGAATACCCTCTTCTTGCGTCTTGACTTCATTTGACATGAAAATTCTCCGCAGGGTGGTGGAGCAGGTAGTATATCCACAATCTTGAATACTTTTCCATACTTTGCCGCAAACATGCGGCATCACTCCCGCGCCCCATGGACAGCATCGACCTTGAAGTTCTGAAAACCAGCGCCGCCTGGCTCGCCGCCGGGCATCGCTGCGAACTCGTCACCGTCATCAAGACCTGGGGTTCCAGCCCCCGCCCCGTGGGCGCCACGCTGGCCATCTGCGACGATGGCACGGTGGTCGGTTCCGTTTCCGGCGGCTGCATCGAGGATGACCTGATCGACACCGTCCGCACACGCGGCATCGTGCGCACGCTGCCCGAAATCGTCAGTTACGGCATCAGCGCCGACGAGGCGCACCGCTTCGGCCTGCCCTGCGGCGGCACCATCGAACTGGCCATCGAGCCGCTGCATGCGGACAGCCGCGTGGCCGAACTGCTGGCGCGTCTGGAAGCGCACGAACTGGTTGAACGCCGCCTCGACCTGGGCACGGGCGCCGTCACCCTGCGCACCGCCGTGCCGGGCGCCGTGCTGGCCCTGGAAAACACCGTGCTCACCACGCAGCACGGCCCGCGCTGGCGCTTGCTGATCATCGGCGCCAGCCAGCTGTCGCGCTTCGTGGCGCAGATCGCCATGGCCATGGATTACCACGTCATCGTCTGCGACCCGCGCGAGGAATACCGGGGCGGCTGGAACGTGCCCGGCGTGCCCCTGCTGCACGCCATGCCCGACGACCTCGTGCTGGATTTAAAGCTCGACAGCCGCAGCGCCGTCGTCGCCCTCACGCACGATCCCAAGCTCGACGACCTGGCCCTGATGGAAGCGCTCAAATCCCCGGCTTTTTATGTCGGCGCCATCGGCTCGCGCGCGAATAACGCCAAGCGCCGCGAGCGGCTGCTGCAGTTCGACGTCAGCGCCGAACAACTGGCACGCCTGCACGGCCCCATCGGCCTGTACATCGGCAGCAAGACGCCGGCCGAAATCGCCATTTCCATCCTGGCCGAGCTGACTGCCGTGAAAAACGGCGTGCCCGACGCGCTGCAGATCCAGCACGCGGCCGCCTTGACGCCGCCCAACCCGGGCCTCTGCGTGCGCTGAAGCCTGAAAGCAAGAAACAAGATGCGCCTGCGGCGCGCCCCTGCTACCTTCCCTGATTTTTGGCCACCATGACCCTGCTGCACTGGACCCTGCCCCTGCCCGCCGGCTACCGCCGCGACGATGTCATCGCCTTCCATGGCCGCGACGGGGAAGGCGTGGCGGAACAGGTCACCGCGACAGGCCTGCGCAAGGGCATCCTGCTTGCCGGCGTGCCCGTGGTGCTGGACGTGGCCTTCACCGACGATGCCGCCGTCTGCCGCGCCGAAATCGACGGCAGCGCCAGCGACGCTCTGCAAACGCCGCTGCACGGCGCCCTGCTCAACATCCTCGGCCTGCGCATCGACCCGCAGCCATTCGCGCAACTGGCCGCCGGAGACCCGCTGCTGGCGCCTTTGATCCGGCTCAATCCGGGCTTGCGCATCGTGCAATCGGCCAGCCCGTTCGAGGCGCTGACCTGGGCCATCATCGGCCAGCAGATCAACCTGCCGTTCGCCATTTCCCTGCGCCGCACGTTTATTCTGCAGGCGGGGCGCCGGCACGCCACCGGTTTGTGGTGCTACCCGGAGGCGCGCGACGTGGCGCAGCTTGAGATCGAGGATTTGACCAGCCGCAAATTCTCGCGCGCCAAGGCGGAAACCGTGCTGCGCCTGGCGCGCCTGGTCGATGACGGGGAATTGTCGCTGGAACTCCCCCCTTCCGGCGACGTGGCGGCCATATCGCAGGCGCTGCTGGCCGTGAAGGGCATCGGCCCGTGGACCGTCAACTACGCGCTGCTGCGCGGCTACGGCTATGCCGACTGCTCGCTACATGGCGACGTGGCCATCCGCGCCGCCCTGCAAAAGCTGCTCGGCGAAGTAACGAAGCCTGACATGGCGCGCACGGAGCAGTGGCTGCGCCAGTACGCGCCGCACCGCACCATGGCCGCCGCCCACCTGTGGGCCAGCCTGCACCCGAAAAATAATCCATCAGCGGTGGAATAAACGGGCCGCGTCGCGCGTCTATCCCTTGCAAGCCCACCAAACATCAAGGAGATCATCATGCGCTTTACTGCTATCGCCACCCTCGCCGCCCTGTTGTCCGCCCCCCTCGCCTTCGCCGCCGACGTCATGCCCGCCAACGGTATGCTGGTCAACGCCAGCGGCATGACCGTGTACGTGTTCGACAAGGATGTCGCCGACAGTGGCAAGAGCGCCTGCAGCGGCGGCTGCCTGGTGGCCTGGCCCGCCGTCATTACCTCCGACGCGGCGCCCGCCGCCCCGTATGGCAGCATCAAGCGCGAAGACAACGGCGCCATGCAGCTGACGTACAAGGGCAAGCCCCTGTACCTGTACAAGGAAGACAAGAAGCCGGGCGACGTGGCCGGCGACAATTTCAAGAACGTGTGGCACGTCGTCAAGCCGTAAGCCCCTTCCCGCCGCCACAATGACCACGCCAGAGGACAGCCGCCAGCTGCAAGCCTGCCTGCCGGGCCTGCGCCGCTATGCGCGCGCGCTGGCGGGCGCCGTGCACGCGGACGACCTGGTGCAGGACACCGTGGAGCGGGCCTGGCGCAAATTCGACCAGTGGCAGCGCGGCGGCGAGCTGCGGCCCTGGCTGTTCTCCATCATGCACAACCTGCACGTGGATCAATTGCGCCGCCCCGGCCTGGCGCTGCAGGAGCTGGATGACGACAGCGTGCTGCCCGCGCCGGAGCGGGCGCCGGGGCAGGCCATCGCCATCGGCGAAATGGATGCGGCGCTGGCCCGCCTGCCGCTGGGGCAGCGCGAAGTGATCCTGCTGGTCGCGCTGGAACAGATGCCGTACGAGCAGGTGGCGGCCACCCTGGACATCCCCGTCGGCACCGTCATGTCGCGCCTGTCGCGCGGACGCGACAAGCTGCGCGCCCTGCTCGATGGCCGCCCTGCCGGCAGCCAGGGCAGCGGCCCACCCACCCTGAAAGTCGTGAAATGACAAGGCAAGCCATCAGCGAAGCGCAATTGCACGCCCTGGCCGACGGCGTCCTGCCCGAAGAGCAGCGCGCGGCCGTCGACGCCCACCTGCGCGCGCATCCGCAAGACGCCGCCAGGGTCGATGCGTGGCGCGAACAGAACCGCCAGTTGCGCGCGCTGTTCGACCCCGTGCTGGACGAAACCGTGCCGCCTGCCCTGCTGCAGGCGGCGGCGCCGTTGGCGGCGAACGGCGCCTGGCATCGCCCCGCCATGCAGGCGGCGGCAGCCGTCGTGCTGGTGCTCGCTGGCGGCATGGGCGGCTGGCTGCTGCGTGGCGGCGACAGCGTGACCGCCAGCGCCAGCCCGATCTCCCTGGCGCGCAGCGCCGCCATCGCCCATGCCGTCTACACGCCCGAGGTGCGCCACCCCGTCGAAGTGGGGGTGGCACAGGAAGCGCACCTGGTGCAATGGCTGTCGAAACGCCTGGGCACGAAACTGCAGCCGCCCGCGCTGTCGCCGCTCGGCTACCAGCTGATCGGCGGGCGCCTGCTGCCTGGCGATGGCGACGGCCCCGTGGCGCAATTCATGTATGAAGATGGCAAAGGCCAGCGCCTGACCCTGTACGTGGCCAGGGAGCGGGCCGGCAAGCAGGAAACGGCATTCCGCTACACGCAGGAAAAGGACCTGGGCGTGTTTTACTGGATCGATGGCCAGATGGGCTACGCCCTCTCGGCCAGGCTGCCGAAAGCCGAGTTGGGCAAGATCGCCGACGCCGCGTATGCGCAGCTGGAAAGTCACTAAACAGACTCTTCCATTTTCCGGAATTCCGCAATCCATTTCACGCCGCACCATTGCAGCAGCAACGCCGCGGTGGCGACCAGGGCGGCGCCGGCCGCCAGCAGCCACATGGGCCAGTCCAGCAGGAGCAGCACCCCGCCCGTGGCGGCGCCGATGGCGCTGCCCAGGTACAGCGCCGATTCATTGAGGGCGATGGCCAGGTTGCCGTCGCCCTGCCGCGCGCGCACGGCCAGCAGCCGCTGGTTCTGCGGCACTTGCAGGGCCCAGCCAGCCGCGCCCCACAACGCAATCGGCGCCAGCATCAGCCAGGCCGACCAGCCGGCCGCCAACGGCAGCGCGCACAGGGCCAGCGCCAGCACCAGCAAGATGAAACAGCTCAGTTTCGGCGCCGCCACCTTGTCCGCCCATGGCCCCACCAGCACGCTGCCCGCGATCCCTCCCACGCCCCATGTCCACAGGAAGGGCGTGGCGGACACCGGCGCGCCGTGCGCGGACCAGGCCAGCAGCGGCGCAATAAACGTGTACATGCCCAGGCTGGCGACGGCCGCCAGCAGCGACACGAGCAGAATGAGCAGCACCCGCCCATCGGCCAGCAAGGCCAGCTTGCGGCGCAGTGATATGGCCGGTGTGGCCGATGCCGTCGGCAGCGCGGGCAGCTTCCACAGCAAGCCCGCCAGCGCCAGCGCACCGAGGACGGCGACCAGCCACAGGGCCGCCGTCCAGCCCAGCTGCTGCGCCAGCAACAGGCTCAATGGCACGCCCAGCACCGTGCCGCCAGCCATGCCGCCCATGATCACGCCGATGGCCTTGCCCCGCTGCTGCTGCGCCGACACACCCGCCGCCGCCGCGATACCCAGCGCCAGGTAGACACCGGCCCCGATGCCGGCAATGGCCCGCCACGCCAGCAAACTGCCGAATCCGGGCGCCAGCGCGCTGGCCCCGTTCGCCAGCACGAACACGGCCAGGGCGAGCAACAGGCCGGTGCGTTGCGCGCGCGCCGGCAGCAAGGCCACGACAAGCGGCGAGCCCAGGCCATAGGCCAGGGTAAATGCCGTCACCAGTTGCGCTGCCATCGCCAGCGAGATGGAAAATGCACTGGCGATCAGCGGCATCAAGCCCGCCGTCACATACGACGCCATGCCCAGCGCGAACGCGCCCACGGCGATCAGATAGACGGTGGCGGGCAGCGCGGTGGCGGCAGATACGGGCGCGCGGGAAGAGGAATAGTCAGACATGGGCAAGCTTTCGGAAAGAAAGCAGGCATTCTGGAATACAATATAAACAATTACAATTTAACTGTTTATACTATTACTGATAGCAACAGGTTCACAGGAGAGACCACACCATGCGCACTTTGGCCCGCACCCGCCACGAACTGGCCGCCTACCTGCAGGCGCGGCGCGCGCGGCTGTCGCCCGAAGATGTGGGCTTGCCCGGCGGCGGAAGGCGGCGTACGCCGGGTTTACGCCGCGAAGAAGTGGCGGCGCTGGCCGGCGTGGGACTGACCTGGTACACCTGGCTGGAGCAGGGGCGCGACATCGGCGTCTCGAGCGCCTTTCTCGACAAGCTGGCGCAGGTGCTCAAGCTGGATGCAGGCGAGCGCCGCCACCTGTTCCTGCTGGCGCATGCGCGTCCACCGGCCGAAGAGGGCAAGACGTATTGCGTGGTGCCGCCGCTGGTACGGCGCTTGATGCACGAGCTGGCGCATCCGGCCTATGTGCTCAACCTGCGCTGGGACGTGCTGGCGTTCAATGCGGGCGCGGATGCCCTGTTTGGCTTCGGCGCGCATGCCGCCTCGCGCCGCAACCTGCTGTGGCTATTGTTTACCGATCCGCTGCTGCGCTCGCGCTTTGCCGGCTGGGAAGAGCAGGCGCCGCTGATGCTGTCGAGCTTTCGCCGCGACTACGCGCGCGCCACGCAGGAAGCGGACATCCACGCGCTGGTGGAGGAACTGGAAAAAGTCTCGCCCGAGTTCAAGCTATGGTGGCGCCGCCACGACGTGCATGCGCCGTGCGACGGCGTGCACCGCCTGACAATCGACGGCGAGCAGGTCGCGTATGAGCATACCTCGCTGACCATCGATGCGGACCGCCACTTGCGCCTGGTGGTGTATGCGCGCCAGGTGCAAGAGTAAACACTACCGCACAACGAAAAAACCGCTGGCCCTCTTGCGAGGAACCAGCGGCTTCGAATTGGTTGCGGGGACAGGATTTTCTGCACTCTTGTGCAAGTCGTTGAATCTCAAGGGATTTTTTTTCGCCCCCGCGCGCTCAGTGTCACACCGAAAGCACCACCATGGCCATTTTTGCCCCACGCCTCGGACGCACACCGGCAGGCATCTACTATTTTCGCCTCAAAAGCGGCGGAACTGATCGCCGCGTCTCGCTTCGCACAAGATGCGCACACACTGCTAACATTGTCGCGTTGCAATTAAATCTCAACATAGAAAGAGCGCGCGCAATGAGCAATCCCAAAATATCGGATTTTAATTTTGACGTGGCAAGCTTGCGCGATTATGAGATAACCCTTAAAGATGGCAGGACGATCAAAACCGACGGCAGCGAAGCCGACCACCTGCGAGCCATGCAGATGCTTGAAGCCATTGAACGCATCGGCCCTATTGACGTTGAAGACCAGCCACCACGCCCGCAGGCGCCCGCCGCCGCCTTGCCGCCCTCGCACTCGCTGGCCGACGCCGCCAAGCTTTGGCTAGAAGAATGCGGCGGCAAGAACGCCCCTCGCACTGTCGCAGCCAAGGGCTATCATGTCGCCAATTTCATCAAGCTAATGCCCGCCCGCGCCTGCGTTAACGACATCACGCGAGCGCAGATCGTCGAATACAAGCAAGCGCTAATCAAAGAGAAGCAGACGCCAAAAACAATCGACAACAAGCTAATGAGCCTGTTCGACTTCTTCAAATATTTGAGCGCTCACGGCATGCACGGCGGCACGGAGAACCCCGTTGCGGGTCTCTTCATGCTCACGAAGACCGAGCGAAAAAACAAGAACCAGCCCTACGACCTTTTCACGCCCGACGACCTCGCCCGCTTCTTCGAGCCAGCCAGCTACCTCGCAGCCATGACGGCGCCGGATACCTATTGGGGGCCGCTATTGGGCCTCTATACCGGCATGCGTATCAGCGAGGCCACAGCGATCAAACCCGGCGATGTTAAAGCCGTGGCGGGCGTGCATTTTATTCACATACCGCAATCAAAGACGAGCGCAGGGATTCGCAACGTCCCAATCTGCGAGAGCTTGCTGGCCTTGGGCTTCCTCGATTACGTCGCCGAGGTAGCCGCTTCGAGCGCTCCTCGACTGTTCCCCCATCGCGGGCTGGTCAATGAGTCCTACGCCAAGGAGCTATCCATAGCGATGCTTGCCCGGCGCCGGGCGCTCAACATCGAAGACCCTAACGACCGAAAGAGTTTTCACTCTTTCCGCGTCGGCGTCTCGACAATGCTCGCTAACGAGGGCGCTAACACCATGCAAGCTATGCGCATCGTCGGCCACGCCGTGGGCGAGGGCGTCTCGACGCATGCGGGCTACGTCCGCGACCTTCCCGACCTCAAAAAGATCGCCGATCTTGTCCGCCATCCCATTGACCTCGCGGCGCTCAAATACGCGGGCCAGTTCGGCGCCTTCATCGCCAACCGCTCGAATTGGGCGGAAGTGAAGGCCGAGGCGAAAGCCGCCGACCTCGCTCGCCGCAAGGCCAACCGCGCTCGCCTCGCCGCCAAGCCCAAGGCGTAGCCCTCGCTACTCCCCCCGCCAAGGCCGCTCATGCGGCCTTTTTCACTTCGCGAAAGGATCGATTCGGCGCCTCCGCGCCTCCTCCACTGTGACAGCAGTAGGCGCCGCCGCTAGCGTCGAAGCCTCCAACTCGGCCCGCTCCATCTGCGCCAAATGGTTGTCAATTAATCTTGCAAGTTCAGGCTCTTTATTCAACATTGCAAATTTGTGCGCCGTTTCTCCATGAATATTCTGCACAAGCGGGTCAACGTGAGGCAAGAGAATCCCGACAACAGCGGGTAGCCCGCTCATCACTGCAAGATGAAGCGGCGTCACATATTGATCACTATACCTTCGCCCTGCCAAGTCAAATGTTGCATCATTCACCGCTTCATGAACAAGCATTTGAGCTATTTTTATAGCGATAGCATCCATCCCCGGTAGCTTGGCGCGCAGGCACGCCCCGCTAAACAAATCGGCAGGCGGCTCATTAGTCTCATACATCTCTACCGGTGGGATATATCTAACGCTCTCCGCACTCAGGAATGGGGCGACACCGCTAGCATCCCCAACCGTTATCATCTGTAAGATAGGCCACCATTCGGCAAATTTATCCTCCGCCGCAACCCGCGCCACTGCCGCCTCTCGCCGCAGCCTATCCCGCTCCGCTTTCTTCCCCGCCATGTCCATCCTTTCAGCGCGTGGCCGTGCGTGAAAAATTCAACGCTCGCCGGGTGCTTTCTTTGCAATTATGAGCGCTGCAATTATTTCCGTCCATTCCGGTTTGTCAGAATCACTTTTCTGACACTTTTCTGACAACTTCGCCGCGCTGTTTCTCCTATGAGAATTAACGCACAAAAATCAAATTGTCAGACTGTCAGACTGTCAGAGGCCACCCCCCCCCCTTGTCAGCAGCCCCGATTTGTCAGAATCACTTTTCTGACACTTTTCTGACAACTTCGCCGCGCTGTTTCTCCTATGAGAATTAACGCACAAAAATCAAATTGTCAGACTGTCAGACTGTCAGAGCTACCCGCTCACGCTGTCAGAGAAAACCGACGGACGGCTCTGACAAACTCGCATGCCTGTGAGAAGGTAAAGACAGCAACGGCGAGGCCGGGGCAACAAAAAAAGGAGCAACACATGAATGCAGACTATCAAGCCCTCATTGCCACCGGCCTCCCATTCCGCATCGCATCGCAAAAAAACGGCTGGGCGCGGGCCTACATCGGCCCTTACTTCGCAACCTTTCGCAGCAACAACATGAACGCCGCAAAGCTTGAAAGCAAGACGCCCGCCACCAAGACTGGCACCCACTTGGGCGCCGCCCTCCGCAAACTGGTAGAAGATCGAGAGGCCATCTTCCGCGAGCTGGTCCGCCTCGAGCGTGCGGCACTTTCCCGAGCCATTCAAGCCGCCCCAAGCCGCAAAGCCCTCACGCTCTAAACCAACCCCAAGGCAAGCGCCAAGGCGCTTGCCAGTCAACGAACAGCATCCAACAACAACAAAAAAAAGAGGATGACATGCCCAAAAAATCCCCCACCACAAAGAAGCCCGCGACAGCCACGCCGCCGCATGCGGTCGAGCGTCAAATGGTTGACAGCTACCTGCGCGCCATCTCCTTCGACGATACTGCCCAGCAGATCGCCGATATTCTGATGCTTGTCGATAATCCGCTTGTCGATGTTCAAACTAACGATGCTATTAGCATGATCTTCCACCGCTTCTACAAGCACACCAACGCCCACCCCGCATTGCCAATCTTTACATTTCTTTCGATGGTCTCGGCGTGGTGCGTCGAGAACAAGGCGACCTGCAAAATCCCGAAAACAAAAAAGGCGACAGAGCTAGATACATGGGTCATGCTGTTGAGCGACACCGGAGCAATGAAATCGCTTTCCGCTTCGATCATCACCGACGCAATGCCCCGCGACTTAGCAACCGGACGCCCCCTGGTTGAGTCCAATTTCGTGCAACCGGTCTCGAACGGCTCCTACGTTCAACAGCTCGACGACCTCCCCGACCATCGCGGCTTCTGGAAGCAAGACGAGGCCAGCCAGTTCATTAAACAAGTGGACGCCACGACCGGCGCTCTTGCAGGCGTCAATGGCTCAATGCTGCTCACAAAAGACCATGGCAGCATCGGCTACGGAACGAAAGGCGATGCCATGTCAGTCGATGGCCCCGTTTTGACCGTGCTGATGATTAACACTATCAAAGCGATGATTAGCGCCATTTCGGAAGAGTCAATGAACAACGGAATGTTTCGCCGCTTCACAACCGCATGGGCAGGGCGCGACAGTTTCGAGAGCGGCAAATCATTTGCCGACACGGCGCTTTTTGACCTCGAAGCCATCGGCGATGAGATTCTGCAAGACGAGCTTGCCGCCATCTTCACGCAATCAATTGAGGGCAACGCCTACACCTTTTCCCTGCCATGCACGCGTCTATATATGTCAACCTTCAAGACGTTTTGGGATCGGCAATATTCGCGCTTTCTCTCAAACCACGAGGTCTACTATCGGACATACATGATGGAGTCTTGGCGCTATGCCGTCTTTCATCACATCTTGCACAAGAAGCCCGGCCTTGTCGTCGATGAATACAGCTTGCAGTGGGGCTTGAAGGTTTCGATGTATTTACTCAATAGCTTGCAGCAGTTCATCAACGCCCAAGCCAACCGCGCCGAAGTCCCGAACGTCAAACAAAAAATTGACAAATTCATAGACTTCATCCGAGCCAACGAGGGCAAACCCTATTTCGGCATGCGTGAAATTTCCCGGAAATTCACGATGAAGAAAGAGGAAATCTTCGGCATGCTTCGATCAATCAAAATCCACGATCCGAAATTTAAAACCTCGCTCTTTGAGCTGTTAAAAGAAGCCGACGCCACCCCCGCAAAATGCCCACGCGGCAATAAAAAAGGAGCATGAAAATGGCTAAGACAATTAATAAAAACTGGGCGCTCATCGAGAGCATGGGCTACACGATTCAGCAAACTTTCTCCTACAGCAACGACACAAGAAGGTTTGTCGCTGTTCCACTTCGCGAGTGCATCGAGCGGGAGATAGGCGGCGCCATCGGCGACGAAATCACCACCCCCGCAGGCTACAAAGGCCCCGGCGCCGACCTGAGCCGGCGAGCGGGCAACGCTCTCAAAAGCTCTTGCCGATTTGTTCAAATCCGCTACAAGGATTGCTGCAACGATCTCTACGGCTTTCATATCCACGGCCTTTCTTGCGTCGAATGCGCAACGGCCTTATTCACCCCCGAGGTCGTGCGAGCGCTCAACGGCGAGGCCGCATGGGCGGCAGCTCGCAAAGGCAGCGCGCTAGACCGCGCGATGGCTGAAATTATTGCCACCACGCCAGCTATTCAAGCCGAGATAGAGCGGCGCGCCTTGGCCGCAATCCTCCCCGCCACACCCACCGCAACCCGCCGCCCTGGCGGCAGACTCTAATCATAAAAGGAGACACGCATGGCTAAGAAAATCAATGAAAACTGGGCGCTCATCGAAAGCATGGGCTACACGATCCAGCGCACGCTCGGCGGCGATTGGCCCGTGCCGCTGCTAGTCAGTGTTTCGCTGCAAATTGGCGATGCAAGTGGGTGGGCTTCATCCTACCTCATCGGCCGCCTCAACCACTTCCGAGGCATCGACGTGAGCAAGCGGGCATTGCGTCCGGTCTCTCGCGCCAAGGCCATTGGATTCGGGAATCTTGACGGCGCACAGTGGCTCGCCGCAAAACATTGCGGCGACTGTGCAGACTGCTACGGTTTCCTTTGCCTCGCTTGCGCAACGTCGATCATTACCCCAGAACTGGCCCGCGAGTGCAACGGCGAAGTTGCATGGGCAGCAGCTCGCAAAGGCAGCGCGCTAGACAAAGCTATGGCGACAATGATCGCAGCAACACCAGCCCTCCAAGCAGAGATAGAGCGGCGCGCCTTTGCCGCTCTCATCCCCGCAACACCCACGGCAACCCGCCGCCAATCCGGCAGACTCTAATACCAACATCAAGGAGACACACATGAAAAACAATAAGAGGTCAAACAAAGCCCAAGGCTACACGCTGATCGAAATCCTGCTAGTTCTTGCGGGTGCCTCGGCGATCACCGTCGGAGCCATTCGGCTCGGTGGCGTAGTCTCACAACGCTCAGACATTGCCACAGCCACGGCAACGGCCCGCAGCATCATCACCGGCATGAATGCACGCTATTCGACAACTCTGAACTATTCCGGGGCCGGAGCGTCGCCGCCGACATTTGTCGATGGCGTCAAGATCGACGGCAATGCAATTTTAACGCCGTGGGGCTTGGCGACGCTTTTAGCTGAATCAGATCAGCGCCCTGGCGACCGTTGGAGCGTCACTTTCGACGGCATCCCCCGCGACGCCTGCGCCGCCTTTGTCGTGCAAGCCTCGCCGCTCTTTGCCTTCACGGGCATCAACAATCAAGGCAACACAGCAAAGGAGGGCGAAGCCGTCGCGCCCGACGAGGCCGCACACTACTGCAACCAAGCTGCGAACTCTGTGCAATTTTTAGCGCTCTCTCTGACTACCCGAGCCGCAAGCGTCAATCCGCTTTGGGCGCTTGTGGTGCCGTCATCTTTACCGAAATGGATAGCTCCACCGCCAGCGATAACCGACGGCGGCGGCTGGACTGCCGGGGGCGATGAATCGACGACGCTCTACCCACTCCCCACGCCGTCGCCGACGCCGTCGGTATGGGTCGGTCATCCGACGCGGCCAACGGAATCAGAGCCAACCCCGACGCCGACGCCGCCGCCAGCCCCAACGCCCACCCCAACACCCACATCCACCCCAACACCCACACCAACGCCTGCACCTTTCTGCGTCGCCATCAAGCCTATGCAAACGGGGACGCTATATCAGTGCAAAGACGCCAACGGCGGCACGTATTACACAGAAGAGCCACCAATGCCCGAGCCTGTCCTGCTCTGTCCACTTGTGAGCGGATTTGATGGCACAACCGGAAAGAGCTACTCACCTTGCCTCGTCAATAACGGCTCAACAGGCTACCCAAAGGGAGAAACATACACATGCACAGCGATGGGCTGGAAGAAGAACTTTTCGGGTTCTAACATCATGCTCTTATGCGACTAAATCAAACGAGCCAACACCGCCACCGCCTTAAAGCGGTGGCGGTTTTTTCGAAATCAACGGACGAAAAAAAAGCCGCGTGAGCGGCCTTTTTTTTCTGGCGAACTTTTACGCCTTCGGCTTGCCCGCCGCCGCTTTCGTGGCAGCATCCGCTTTTTCTTTCTCGATAGCCTTGTCCGTTTTCGGCAGCTTGTCGGCTACAAACTTGCGAAAAGCCGCTTCGCTAACGTCGAGCTGCTCCTCGCTGCGAAGCTTTGCAGCAATCGAGCTTGCTGGAACGCCCGCAGCAAGAGTTTGCTGAATCAGCGGCCAGAGCGGCTCAAGTGAATCTTTAAGCGTCAGGGGGCGATACTCCTTGGGGTTTGCGATCATGTCTTTAAGTATAGCCGTCATTGCCGCCCCGTCGTTTTTGTAAACAACTTCCTCCGCTTGCTTTCCCGCTGCTTTCTTTGCCATCTTGTTGCTCCATTTTTGTTGCGTTTCGGAAATTGCATTATTGCGCACATTTGAAAATCTGACAATGCCAAAGCATTCCCGAAAATCAGCGGGCGCATGTGATTGCAGATGTTGAACTCTTGCCGCTCGCGACATGCATGAAGCTGCAATTGACTGTTATAACAGCGGGCTTTGAGCAATCCTCCCCACCGGGGGCGGCTTGAACTGAAAACTCGGCGGGAAATATTCCGCCATTCATCAAAGGAGCCAGAGCGGCGACGCTACATGTCGCCGTTGAATTCAGGGCGACACCTGCCGGATTTCCAACCATCTTCGCGGCCATGTTTGTGTATGAAGCCCCCGCCACGTTTCCAGCCAGTGCCGCTACCGCTGCCGCTCCCGCTTCGTCTTTCATGTTGATCATTTTCGGCAAAGCAATCGCCGCCAAAATTCCCAAGATGAGGACGACAATAACCAACTCGACGAGGGTAAATCCAGCGACGGCGGCTTGTTTGATTTTAGACATTTTTAAATCTCCTTGGTGTGATTGCCCGACGAATCTCGAACGCTAAAAGCATCGCGCATCGACGAACCTCAAACAATCCCAAGACGAACATCAAACGACGAGCGGAGCGACGGCTGACGAACATCGGACGATCTTCGGACGGTGGCAGGGCTGGTGGAGCCAGCCCTGGGAGACGGTGGGCCAGCCCCCTGCGGGGCTGGGGGCGGTGAACCGAAAGAACGCCCGGCTGCCGCCCCCACTTCGAGCGGCTCGGACTTGTCCAAAAAAGTTTTGCAGAATCAAGCGGGAAGCGGTCGAGGCGCGTCAAAAAAATCAGGAGCGAGCGGCGGAAATTTTTCAAGAAAGCAGACGGCAAGCGAGCGGGAAAATAAAAAGGCGAGCGGGCCAAGGGCGGGGCAAACAGTCAAAAAAAATCCATGCTTAGCCCTGGGCGACTTCAAAAAGCGGCGGGCAAGCGAGCGGAAAAATAAAAGATGGAGCGAGTCAAGGGCAAGCCAAGGCGCCGGAAATTTTTCCCGCTTCGCCGCAAAAAATTCAAACATCGAAAAAAAACCCGTGCGCGGGGAAAAGGTCAAAAACGCGGGAACAGAGAAAAACGCGGGGCATTTTCGGGCTATGCCTCGCTCGCGAGACACATCCCAAAAACGCCCCGCGCAAATTCAAAAGCTGATACTCATGCACATTACTAACCTGTCGGTTAAATCCAAGAGCGACCCAAAAAGCAAAAGCGGCGACACACTTCACGCCCCGGCGTGTTCGCGGCAAACCCGCAGCAGGGCCAGCTATTCACCAAAATGCGCGCCGGTTTGTGCTCGCATTCTCAGGTGACACAGACACGCAAAGAAAGCGTAGACCGAAACAGCACCGAACACGCGGCAAACCCGCAGCGGCTCAGGCGTTGCCGCGTATCCGGTGGATACGTCGCCGACGCGGCTACGCGTTTCAGATGGGCGGCTATTGTATCCAACTCCGGGCCATGAGAGCTTAGAGGAGGTTAAAGGGGGGGAGGTGTATCTTTTTCAGATACACGCGAAAAGCACTCATGTAACGCTATGCAAAAACGGGGAGCATAAAAAGATGATTTTCAAAAATTCGGTGCTTGCGCACTTCAAAATCCCGGCAGAGGTGGCCGCTGGGCTTCCTTCGCTTCTAAAATTTCGCGGCATGACCGTCGAAAAATTTTTCGAAATTGCAGCGGTCAAATTCTTCGAAGAGTTAGAAGAAGAGACGCAAGAGGCTGTCGAAAAGTTGGAGAAAGAGGCCATCATGGCCAAGCAAGCTTTGGCAATTGATGCCGCTATTGAAGCATGCCGAGAACAAATTCGAGCAGCGAGAGGCCAACAATGAAAAACCAAAAGCAAAAGCCAAAGGCTAAAAGCATGGCGGCGTTGCATGTCCGCGTTGCCGTCGATCTCGTCGAAGAACTGGACGCCTTGGCGGCGGCGGCTGGAAAGACGCGGGCCGATCTGATGCGCGACGCCTTGGCCGGGCATTGCCAAGCATCAAAAATGTTGGAGCAAGCAGAGCAGCGACACGCGGCAATCGTTCAAATTCTTGAAGAGCATGAGCGGCGGAGAATGTCGGAAAAACTGCTACGCGATGAAGATAGCAATAGCATCTATCAAGCCATCGAAGCCCTTGCTGACATACTCGGAATCGAGAAGCAACAAGAGTCGAAGCGATGAAAAAACCCGCCTTAGCTTTCAAGAACATGACCAAAGCCCTCGCCGCCTTTCGAGCCGCGAGGGCTTTAAAAATTGCGACAAGGCAAGAGCTTTGCGACATTCTAAGCACAGATGAATACATCACAGAAGAGACGCTGAGAGCATTCGAAGAGCAAGCGGACAGCGCAGCGAAAGCGGCGAGAGAAGCGGCAAAAAAGCTTGCGGCGATAAGGCTGGAATCGGACAAGCAGAAGCAGCAAAAAAAGAGGGGAAGATTATGATGACAGCGCCGCATACTATCGACAGATCAAACGCCGAAGACGCTAAAAGCTATTTGCTTGAATCCGTTTGCTCAGCTTATTACGTCAAGAAAGACGGCGAGAAAGGTAGCCCGAGCATCTACCTTGGCGGCGGAGCAAAGGCTTTGGGAATCGCAGGTAAGGCGGTAACTGCGAGGGGATTCGAGCGATTGCTGGAAGGTTTAAACCCGAGCGACGAGAGCAAGCTAACGACAAACGCGGGCAGCAAGAAAAGGGAAAAGCTAGGCTTCGATTGCGTGATGACGCCGCCGAAAAGCGTGGACTTGCTGATGGCCTTTGCGTCAGAATCGACGCGGGCTAAGATCATCAAAGCGCACGCAGAGGCGAACGCTGTTGCAATCGAATGGATGGGGACGCAGCTAGAAATCGCGACGGGCCAAGGCGGGCAACGGCGCGAGAAGTGCGACGGCATGGCAGTGGCGAGCTTCCTGCACTTCGCGACACGCGAGGGCGAGCGAGGAATAGACCCCAACTTGCACAGTCATAACGTCATCTTTGCGGCGGCACGGCGCGAGGATGGTAGCTGGGGATCACTCGACGAGCGAGACATTAGAACACTGCAAAAAGAAACCGGCAGCATCTACGCAAGCGAGCTTGCGAAGAATTTGGGCCGCCTTGGTTTCGGCATCGAAGAAAGCCCACGAAACGGCTGGGCTTTTAAAGTCGCGGGAATCAGCGAGGAGGCTGAGCTAGAATTTTCACAGCGTCATGCCGAAATTATGGCCCACGCGGAGGCCAAAGGCCTCGACATGAGCAACCCGAGCGACGACAAGAGGGCATGGGCAAACACTCGGAAAGCGAAAGAGGAGCCAACCCCTGAGGATATGCGGGAAGGCTGGGCTATTCGCGGAGCGGCTTTTGGTCTCGATGCAAAGGCTATCGAAGCGCTCAGAAAAGCGCCAAAACAAAATGCCCTTGCGGCACTCAATGTTCAAGAGCTTGCGGACGCTCTCACAGAAAACAAAAGCACCTTTGAGCGCAAAGATTTGCTTTGCGCTGTCGCTCAGAAAGCTGCTCGGAACGGTGGACTATCGCGAGATGAGTGCATTAGAGTCACGGACGAATTTTTGAAAGATGCGGCCATCTTCGATTTGGGCTTGCACGAACTCAAAAGCGACAAGATCAACGCATTGCGGCATGCCCGCAAAGTCCCGCAAGCGCCCAAGCGCCGCAAGCTCTACACAACCGCCGCCGCTCTCGTCGAAGAGATCAAGCTGGCGAAGCTCTACGAAGCGGCAACGCAAGACCACCGGCACGACCGCAGCGAGCAGGCAACCGCCGCCGCAATGACACGCTACGAGACGAGCATGTCGGCAAAGTTCGGCAAGCCTGTGAAGATTAAAGATGAACAGCGAAAAATGGCCGAGGCGCTCGCAACGTGTGGCCGCGTCGGCTTGGTGCAGGGTTCAGCAGGCACAGGCAAATCTTTCGCGGCGGGAGCTGTTCGCGATCTTGAAGAGGCCAGCGGGCAGACTGTCCACGGCGTCAGCCTCGCCGCAGTCGCGGCGGAAGGCTTGAAGAGTGGAGCGGGCATCGGCAAGGGCGGGACGCTTCACAGTCTTCTTTTTTCCATCAAGAGCGGCAAGACTAAGCTAAGCGAGCGGGACACGATCATAGTTGACGAAGCCGCCATGGTCGGCAGCGCTCAAATTTTGGAGCTGTTGCAAGCGAGCGACGCCACGGGCGCCAAACTTATTTTTATCGGCGACAAAGCCCAATTTGGAGCTATCGCGCGCGGCGGCGGCTGGTTTGCGAGCATGCAAGAGACTCACGCCCATGCCACTCTCTCAGACATTGAGCGCCAAAAAATCGGCTGGCACCTCGCCGCCGTTCACGACATGAAAGAAGGCCGAGGCATCGAAGGCTTGACGACATTCGCCGCAAATGATTGCTTTAAAGCGTTCGAGAATCCGGGCGCCGCGCTTCGGGCCTTGGCTTATTCATACATCAACGACGAGAAACCTATGACCGAAAAAATCGCGATGGCAAGCACACACAAGCAAGCCAAGATCGTCAACGACGAAGCCCGCAGGCTCTTGATCGAGCGCGGCGAGCTGGGCAAGGTGGCCCACTTCATGCAATTCGAGAACTCGAAGGGGACAGAAGCCTTTGCCGTCGAAATCCGCACGGGCGACCGCTTGAAATTCACGAAAAACAAAAAGCTAAAAAGCGGCGAGCAAGTCCGAAATGGCGAGACTTGCACGGTTTCGCATGTCGGCAAGGCGCCCAGTGGCGAGACCTTTCTAACGTTGCAACACGCGAACGGGACAGAGCTAAAAATAGGCCTCCGGGACTACGCTAATCTATCCTACGCATATTGCTCGACAGCGGTCGGAGCACAAGGCGCGACAGTCGCGAAAGCGTTCGCATACATCGACGAGCGAGCATGCCAGCAAAATGGCTACGTTGCAGCCAGCCGCTCGACCGCCGAAACTGTTCTATTTTCCTCGAAGACCTTCGACGGCAAGGGCAAGGACACGACTCTAAAAACGCTAGGCCGCGCTCTCAGCGTTGACAAGAGCGCCGATTATTCGCTTGACTATCTCGACGACGAGCAACGCAAGATCATCGAGCAAGCGCTAGACAAGCCTGCCGCCATGGCCGAGGCACTGGCCGAGGCCACGCGCTCGAAGAGCGAGAGCCAGCCGCCAGCCGTTCCACCGCTCCCCAATGCCTTGCCGACACCCAAGGCCGATCCTGTTAGCGAGACCTTGCCCACCGAAATCGCCAAGGAAGCGGGCGAGCAGCGCCCGCCAGCTCTGCCGCCAGAGGCTGCTAAAAAGCCGCATGAATCCCACCCTTTACCAACCAAGGCCGAAGCGATACCCACCGCCGCCAAGCCCGAGGAAATCGCCAAGGAAGCGGCCACGGAAGCCCCCGCCTTGCCCTCGATGGCTTCACGCTTGGCCGCGCGCAGGCAGCGCGAAGCGCAGCCGCCAAGCGTTCAACCTACGCGAGCGCCGCGAGCGTAGAGCAACCGGCGAGCGTTGCGAAGCAGCGCTCGCCGCCAATCGGGCGCCGAAAATCAGGCGCCCGGCGGCCTGGCCCCGGCGCTTTTCGTGTGTTAAAAATGAACACATACACACACGGGAGAAAGGCATGGCAGAGCACCGCGGCGAAATCATTCAAGCGCTTAGGCGCGCCCCCGGCCACGTTGTCAGGACGAGCATCGTCGTCGCCTTTTTCATCGTCGCGATAGTCGTCGATTTTCTTAAAAATGTCTTTGAGCGAATCGCCGAAGCCCCCGCGATGGTGGCCCTTATCATCGTCCTCGCCTTCGGCCTCGTCGCCTTCTGGCAATCCTCGCCGAACGCATGGCGGGCCTTCTGCCGCCCAAGCAAACACATCGACAGGAAGCTATCCCGCGAAGCCGCCGAGCGCGAGGCGAAGCGGCTGGCGAAGAATCAAGAGCAAGCGGAAGAGAAGGAAGAAAAACAGCGGCAGCGACTAGCAGAACACGACCGCAAGGCGCGGCTTCGAGCGTTGATTAGCTACGACAACGAAGAACAAAAACAAAATGGAGGGCAGCAATGAATAACATGACGAAATGGGCCGCGAGGGCGTGGAAGTTTTTCACACTGCTTGGCCTTGGCCTCTTGCCCACCGCCGCGAATGCGGCGGCGTTCTTCGAAGTCTCTTGCAATTCGCAGGCCGTTAAACTCTTCCTCGTCCCCATTTTTGGCTCGATGTTCTCAGAATGCGGCGGCGTTCCCGGTGCCTTCGAGAAAACTATGGGCGTCTTTAATGCGGGCATGATGACCATCGGCGGCATCATCGCTGCATATACTCTCGTTGTCGGAGCGATGCAGACCGCTCACGACGGCGACATGCTGGGCAAGCAGTGGAGCAGCATGTGGATACCCATCCGAACAGCTCTCGGCGTCGGCATGGTCGTGCCAGTGGCGGGCGGCTATTGCGTCGCTCAGATGCTTTTCGGTTTCCTTATCGGGCAAGGCGTCGCCTTTGCTGATAATGTTTGGAGCAAATACATTGACGCGACGAGCACTGTCGAAGGGATGGCTCCGACCATTGTCATGCCAGCTGTTGCCGAGCTTGCCAAGGGCGTGCTTATCTCGCAGCTATGCGTTGAGGGCTATAACAGCGGCGTAGTCGAAGGCATGAATTCAAAAATGACAGCAAAGAGCAGCGTCGGCGCGCGGTTTTACGGCATCAATGGCGGGAATGATTGCGGCGGCGTCGCTTACAACACGATCCGCCTCGCCGCAGCAAAAACTAAGGCATCATTGCTTGGCACAACGACAGACCCGAGCGCTCTCAACACTGTGCAGGATGCTCACATCGCGGCCCTCTCGACGATGGAGAAAGACATGAACAAGATAGCCCTCGAAGTCGTGGCCTTCGCCAAGGATGAGGGCAAGGAGCCGAACGTCATCGCCGCAGTGAACGCCTCAATTTCTCAATATCAAAAGACCGTCGCCGCGTCCGCGAGCGTCTTCACGCAGAAGGACGACATGAAGAAATTTATGGACGCCGCTAAGGAAGATGGCTGGTTGTTGGCTGGTGCGTGGTTTATGAAATCGGCTCAGATGCAGGGCGAAGTTCGGCGAGCAATTGCCGACGTTCCGACAGCTACGTCCCCAAGTCTCGACTCGAATAGCTACGCCGCTGGCGGCGATACTGGCAAATTTGTTCAAGCTCTCGCGGGCATTGTGTCTCGCAGTGGCGGCGCACGCATCGCAGACAAAGACGTAGTAGACGCGGCGGGACGCGTCGGAGATTCGAGCAATCCACTGTCGCGCGTCGCCAAAGACCTGAGCGCCTCAATTTTCACCGATGGGGTTTTGGGCGCTCTCACGCTCAATCAAGATCGGCACCCGCTGATGGCAATGAAAGACTTCTGCGATAATTTAATGGTCGGTGCCGAGCTGGGCATTGTCGCAGGTGTGGCGATGGTCGGAGCGAGCGAAGCGACGAAGGCAACGAATGGAAGCGCGTGGGGCGAGGTGCTCGGCGTGCTCACACTCGGCACATCGAAAGCTATTGCAGGCGCTGCGGTGGGCGCTCTTAATGCTGTCGGCTGGATAATGATAGCCATTTGTTCGACGCTCCTCGTCTTCGCCGCGAGCGGGGCCGTCTTCTTGCCAATGCTGCCTTTCTTGCTCTATTTCGGCGCCACATGCGGATGGCTGTTGCTATGCATTGAGGCTGTAATTGCGGCGCCATTGTGGGCGGTGATGCACTTGAATCCCCACGGTGACGGCTTGGCGGGCAATGCCCGGCAAGGCTATTTGTTGCTTCTTGGCGTGACGCTGCGGCCCGGCCTTATCACGCTCGGCTATGTCGCCGCGTTGACCGCTCTCGGCCCCGTGCTCGGCGCGTTCAATGAAGTCTTTGCATCAGCGTTCAAGATGTCGCAAACTGGCTCGCTCGCCGGTCTTGGAACGTCGATCATGATGATCGCGATCTACTTTGGTTCAGCCGTCTATCTTATCAAGCACGTCATCGGATTCATTCACAAAATCGGCTCCGATATCTTGCGCTGGGTTGGCGGTGGCAAAGAGCAAATGGGCGAAGCTGCAACAGGCTTGGGCGGAGCTGGCGAGAAGATCGCAGGCGCCGCAGGCGCGGCAAGTGTTGCAGCAGCAACGAAATCGCTATCCCGCCAAGGCGGCAGGGGTGGCGACAAGAAGGAGGGCAAGGAAGGCGGCGACGGCGGCGGCAAGGAGCAGCCGGGAGCAGCGACGACAGAGAAGCAAGACGCAATGCCCGACAGCGACAGCCCAAGCGCTCGCGGCGCGTCGGCAGGCGACGCAGGAGGCCCGCAGACAGCGACGCAGGCCAAGCCCGGAGGAATCCAGCAGGCGCCCGCCCGAAGCTCGCAGGCGCGCCCTACACGCGGCCCCGGAGAGCAATAAGCGCGAAGGAAGAGCGCCGAGGCCTTGCTCTGCATCCAGCCTTGGCGCAATCTATCAGAAGGGCTTGGAACTGGCCCACAGGAGGGAATATGTTTTCATGCAAATCCATTTTTAGCGCCGCTCTTGGGGCAATGCTTGCAGCGTCGGGCGCCACGGCGTCGGCTGCGGACTGTCGCATCCCATCGCAACGCGATGCGACATGCGTCGGAAGCATTAGATCGGAAGGGGCGAAGACGAACGACAATCGAGAGATTAATGGCGTCAGTCGCGGGAGCAACATCAAGACTATCAAAATGCCCGAGGAAGACCCGCAGGCGACGCCGCAGCCCAAGCCCTAGGAATCCCGCCCGCAACTCACATGCGCGCCCTGGGCGCGGCCCCGGCGCACAACGGGCGAAAAAAAACGCGCTTCGAAGTCATCCGAGGCGCGTTGCTTGGTGTTACACTTGCGAGACCCCCGAAAACCCTAGCACACTGAGGGAAAACCTTTGGGAATCAACGACTTAAGAAACTGGTTGCGGGGACAGGATTTGAACCTGTGACCTTCGGGTTATGAGCCCGACGAGCTGCCAGACTGCTCCACCCCGCACTCGAATTATATACCAGATTGTTGCGCGGCGTAAAGGGCAAGAATTGACAATGTCATGCCTGCCCTGCCTGGCGGGTATTGCCCATCGGCGGAAATGGAAAAAGCCGCTGATCTTTTGCAAGAGTCAGCGGCTTTCCGGTATTGGTTGCGGGGACAGGATTTGAACCTGTGACCTTCGGGTTATGAGCCCGACGAGCTGCCAGACTGCTCCACCCCGCACTCGAATTATAAGGGCAAACGGGTGGCTTAGGCAATAGCTATCTCAACTTAGACTGCAATAGAGCTATTTAATTATAAAACTTGGCCAATTGCCGGTTGGCATTGTGTCCGCTCGTCACGCCACACAGCACGCAATCGGTGTACAGTAAGCGTTACACCAGACACCCATTTTTCCGAAGCCCACCCATGAAATTCTGCTCCGAATGCGCCCATCCTGTCAGCCTGTCCATCCCGGAAGGCGACAACCGTCCGCGCTATGTCTGCGCCAACTGTGACGCCATCCATTACCAGAACCCGAAAATGGTGGTCGGCTCGATTCCCGTATGGGAAGAGGATGGCCAGCTGCAGGTCTTGCTGTGCAAGCGCGCCATCGAGCCGCGCCTCGGCTACTGGACCCTGCCGGCCGGCTTCATGGAAAACGATGAAACCACGTCCGACGCGGCCGAGCGCGAAACGGTGGAGGAAGCAGGCGCGAATATCGAGCTGGGACCCCTGTTTTCGCTGCTCAACGTACAGCGCGTGCACCAGGTGCACCTGTTTTACCTGGCGCGTTTGCGCGACCTCGATTTCGCGCCAGGCATCGAAAGCCTGGAGGTACAGCTGTTTACGGAAGCGCAGATTCCCTGGGATGACCTGGCCTTCCCCACCATCCGCGCCACCTTGGAACTGTTCTTTGCCGACCGCGTGAAAATCCGCGAAGGCGGCAGCTATGGTTTCCATACGGGCGACATCACGCGCCCGATGGCGCGCGCCGACGCCGAGTAAGCCCATCCACCCCATTACCATTGCGATGGCATGATTCCCTGGCTCGATATCCACACACCCTTTCCCGACGTCTCGCGCGCCCTCACCGATGAAGCGCCCGGCCTGCTGGCGGCCGGCGCCGACCTGTCGCCCGCGCGCCTGCTCGACGCCTACCGGCACGGCATCTTCCCCTGGTTTTCCGAGGGCCAGCCCATACTCTGGTGGAGCACCGATCCGCGCATGGTGCTGATGACAGAGGACTTCAAGGTCTCCGACAGCCTGGCCAAGGCCATCCGCAAGGTCGAGCGCAGCGCCGCCACGGACGGGCGCTGGCAACTGCGCTTCGACGGCGATTTCGACGCCGTCATGCGCGCCTGCGCGGCGCCGCGCAAGGATGGCCCGGGCACCTGGATTTCCGACGAGATCATCGCCGGCTACACGGGCTTGCACAAGCTGGGCTACGCGCACTCGTCGGAACTGTGGCTGGACGGCGAACTGGTGGGCGGCGCGTATGGCGTGTCGATCGGGCGCATGTTCTATGGCGAATCGATGTTTGCGCGCGTCTCGGATGGGTCGAAAATCGCGCTGGCGCACCTCGTGCGCTTTTTGCGGGCGCGCGGCGTGACCATGATTGACTGCCAGCAAGAAACAAAACACCTGGCCTCGCTGGGCGCGGCGCCCATTTCGCGCGCGCGCTTCCTGGCCCATGTGAGGATCGCCATTGAAGCAGCGCAAATCACCGATTGGCATGCTGCGCCACCGACGTAAAAAAGCTATGATAGCTTCACACAGACATCCATTGCCGCGGCCAGACCAGACAGGATCAGCATGACGCACCTGAACGAACTACCGTTTGCCACCCTGCAGTTCTACACGACGGCACCGTATCCGTGCAGCTACCTGGACGACCGCCAGGCCCGCTCGCAGGTGGCCACGCCTTCGCACCTGATCAACAGCGACGTGTATTCGGAACTGGTGCGCAACGGCTTTCGCCGCAGCGGCATCTTCACCTACCGGCCGTACTGCGACGGCTGCCAGGCCTGCATCCCCGTGCGCGTGGTGGCGCAATCGTTCACCCCCAACCGCAACCAGCGCCGCGCCTGGAACCGGCACGCCGACCTGCAAGCGGGCGTGGCCACCCTGTCCTTCCTCGACGAGCACTACGAACTGTATCTGCGCTACCAGAGCACGCGCCACGCGGGCGGCGGCATGGACCAGGACAGCCGCGACCAGTACGCGCAATTTTTGCTGCAAAGCCGGGTCAACACACGCCTGGTGGAATTTCGCGATGCCGCCGGCATCCTGCGCATGGTCAGCATCATCGACGTGCTGGCCGATGGCCTGTCGTCCGTCTACACGTTTTTCGATCCCGACGTGCCGGGCGCCTCGTACGGCACCTACAACGTGCTGTGGCAAATCGCCCAGGCGCGCGAACTGAACCTGCCGTATATCTACCTGGGCTACTGGATCGAACAAAGCCCGAAGATGGCGTATAAAATCAACTTCAAGCCGCTGGAAGCGCGCATCAAGGGGCAGTGGGTGATCCTGTAAACCCGGGGTCAAACAATGGTGTCGGATTACGCTTCGCTAATCCGACCTACCGGGTGAATCGAACAGTGCAAGGTAGGTCGGATTAGCGCAAGGCGCGTAATCCGACACATTGTTGGCGGGTTGGCGATACAATTCGGATTACGGCGCTTCGCGCCTAATCCGACCTACTTGCTCTTGTCCGGAAACGCCGGACGCGCAGGCCGCGCGGGCGGGTTCTTCGCCAGTTCGGCCTGAATCACCTCGATCGCCTTTTCCAGTTGCGGATCGCGTCCGGCGATGACGTCGGCCGGCGTTTGCTCGACTTCGATATCGGGCGGCACGCCTTCGTTTTCCACGCCCCAACCGTTTTCGCGCGTCCAGAACGCCAGGTTCGGCGCCGTGATGAAGCCGCCATCCATCAGCACGGGAAAACCCAGCACGCCCACCAGGCCGCCCCACGTCGCCTTGCCTATCAGCGGGCCCATGTTGTTTTTGCGGAACATCCACGGCAGCAGGTCGCCGCCCGAACCGGCCGTCTCGTCGATCAGCATGGCGCGCGGTCCCTGGATCGAGGCGGACGGCGTCTTCATGTCGGCGCCGTAGCGCATGGTCCACCAGGCGATTTCCTTCTTCTGCAGGATCTCGATGTAGTAATCGGCCACGCTGCCGCCGCCATTGAAACGCTCGTCGACGATGATGGCCTGCTTGTCCGCCTGCGGGAAGAAATAGCGCTTGAAGTAAGTGTGGCCCAGGCCCGCCGTATTGGGCACGTACACGTACGCCACCTTGCCGCCCGTGGCCGCATTGACCTTGCGCATATTGCCTTCGATCCAGTCGCGGTTGCGCAAGGCATCCTCGGTCGGCACGGGCACGACGGTGATCGTGCGCGCGCCCTTGCCGTCGGCCGATGGCCCCACGGTCAGGTCGATGGCCTTGCCGGCCGTGTTCTCGAAGGCGCTGTACAAGTTCGTCGGCGGCAGCAAAGGACGGCTGTCGACGGCCAGCAGGTATTCGCCCGCCTTCACGTTCAGGCCCGGCTCCGTCAGCGGCGCGCGCAGGGCCGGATTCCAGTTCAAGCCGCCATACACCTTCTTGAAGCGGTAATGGCCGTCGCGCACTTCGTAATCGGCGCCCAGCAAGCCGCCCGGCACTTTCTTCGCCTCGACAAAATCGTCGCCGCCGCCGCCGCGGTGGTGGCCCACGGCCAGTTCGCTGCACATCCATTGAATCAGGCGGTTCAGGTCGGCGCGGCTAGCCAGTTCGGGCAGGAACACGGCGTACTTGTCGCGCATGGCCTTCCAGTCCACCCCATGCATGCCCGGGTCATAGAAATAGTCGCGGTTGATGCGCCAGACTTCATTGAAAATCTGCGTCCATTCGGCGCGCGGATCGGCTTTCACTTCGATGGCGTCGACCTTGATCTTGCCCTCGCCCGGCGCCAGCAGCTTGCCCGTGGCGGACCCCATGGCCCAGTTGTCCTTCTGCCGGTACAGCAGCTTCTTGCCGTCGGCCGACACCTCGAAGTCGTCCGCCTCCATCACCACGGTTTCCGCCTTGCGCTCCTTCAAATCGAAGCGCTGCACGGCCTTCTTGCCGTCGCTTTCACGCAGCAGGAAGATCTGCCCGGCGGCGCCGGCGGCCAGGCTGGAGAACTGCCCGGCCGGCAGCGGCAGGTCGACGATGCGCGTGGCGATGCCGTCGAAATCGATGGCAATCGGCGCCACGGGCGCCACGGCCACTTTCGGGTCGTCGCGGCCCGTCTTCGGATCGATCTTCGGCTCGTTTTTCGACTCGGCTTCCGCCTTGGCCATGTCTTTCTTGCTCTCCGCGCTGGCAGCCTTTTCCTCGTCGCTTTCCTTGATCAGCGGCGACGGCAAATCGCGCCGCAGCACGGCCATCCACACGGTGCGCGTCACCAGGTTGTCTTCGTTCTGCTGCGAGAACCAGTTGTTGCTGGGGCCTGCGTTGGTCGAAGCGAAGAAGTACAGGTATTTGCCGCTCTTGTCGAACACGGGTTCGGCCACGTCGGACAGGCCATCGGTCACTGGCATGGACTTGTTCTGCTCCACGGAATAGATGTAGGCGCTGCGCGTGTAGGTGGGCGAATTGAGCGTATAGGCCAGCCAGCGCGAATCGGGCGCCCACGAGGCGCGCATGCTCTTGTCGACGCCATACATCGGCTCCGTGGCTATCTTTTGCACCTTGCCGTTGCCCACGTCGATCACGTACATGCTCCAGCCATTATCGGCAAACGCGATCTTCCGGCTGTCGGGCGACCAGACGGCGTTGTCATAAAATCCGCTGCCATTGAGCTTGAGCTTTTTCACGGCGCCCTTGCCGTCCTGCGCGCGCACATGCAGTTCATATTCTCCCGACTCGTCCGAGAAATACGCGA
Source organism: Janthinobacterium sp. PAMC25594 (assembly GCF_019443505.1). Lineage (NCBI taxonomy): Bacteria > Pseudomonadati > Pseudomonadota > Betaproteobacteria > Burkholderiales > Oxalobacteraceae > Janthinobacterium > Janthinobacterium sp. PAMC25594. The sequence continues at coordinate 5,282,678 of NZ_CP080377.1, read as the reverse complement.
CCGAGCGGCCATCGGGCGACCAGATCGGCGTGCGCTCGTGCGCGCCGGCCGTCTGCGTCAGGTTGCGCACGTCGCCCTTGTCGGCGGGGATGGTGACGATCTCGCCCCGGTACTCGAAGGCGATGCGCGCGCCCGACGGCGAAATCGACGCGTCGCGGATGTATTTCGCATTCTTGACCCAGCGGGGGCGCGTCTGCCCCAGGTCGCTGGCCACGCCGATGGCGAGTTTCCGCGCCTGGCCGCTGGCGATGTCAAACGCGTGCAGGTAACCCGCCTGCTCGTAGACGATGGTGCCGTTCGCCGCCGATGCGTTCAGCACGGGGAAATCCGCATGCCGCGTCAACTGGCGCACGGCCTTCGTCTTGACGTCATACGCGAACAGGTTGAATTCGCCGTTGCGGTCCGAGCGGAAGTACACGGTGTCCTTGATCCACATCGGATCGACGTCGTTCGAGCGCGTGGTCGGCTGGGGGATTTTTTCAATGGATTTGTCGCTGGACGAAAACAGCCACAGCCAGGAATTGGTGCCGCCCCGGTAGCGCTTCCACTGTTTGAAGGCCGGCATCAGCGGGTTGTACGCAATGCGCTGGCCATCGGGCGAATACGCGGCGCGCGACGCGTTGGGGATCTCCAGCTGGGTTTCCACGCCGCCCGCCACGGGCACCGTGAACAGCTTCTGGAAGCGGTTATTGAAGGCGGCGCGGGGCGAGGTGAACATCACGGCCTGACCATCGGGCGTGAACGACTGCGCCAGGTCCGCGCCCGGGTGGAAGGTCAGGCGGCGCGGCACGCCGCCCGCCGCCGCGATCACATACACGTCGATATTGCCGTCGATGTTGGCGCTATACGCGATCTGGCTGCCGTCGGGCGAGAACACAGGGTTGGACTTGTCGCCCAGGTCGGACGTGAGGCGCCGCGCGCCGCCGCCGTCCAGGTTCGACAGCCACAGGTCGCCCGCATAGATGAAGGCGATATGGCGGCTGGAGACGGCCGGTTCGCTCAGCATGCGGGTGTCTTGCGTATTGGGCAGGGCCAGGGCCGGGTGGCTCAGCAGCAGTGCGCTGGCGGCCGCGATGGCGGTCAGGATGCGTGTCTTTTTCAATCGATGTCTCGCTTATGAAGTAAACAGAACAGAGAAAAAACAGGAAAGTCCACAGCCGGATGCAAATTAGCAAGGAATCAATATTGCATCAGACCAACAAGAACTATACACCCGACAGCCGCGTGGAACACGGTAAAATACGGCACTTATTTCGCGCGCCGCCAGCCCTTCCCGGCGGCCTGCGCACCACCCTAAAAGCGCCCCCATGTCTGAAAAATTCCTGTACTCCCTCGCCCGCCCGCTGCTGTTTTCAATGGATGCCGAAGCGGCCCACCATCTCACCCTGCCCGCCCTGAAACGCGCCAGCGCGCTGGGCCTGACCAAGCTGGCCGGAAAACCGGCGCTTGATCCGCGCACGGTGATGGGCATTACCTTCCCCAATCCCGTGGGCCTGGCCGCCGGCCTGGACAAGGATGGCGCCTACATCGACGCGCTGGCCGACCTGGGTTTTGGCTCCATCGAAGTGGGCACCGTCACGCCGCGCGCGCAGGCGGGCAATCCGAAACCGCGCATGTTCCGCCTACCGCAGGCGCAGGGCATCATCAACCGCATGGGTTTCAACAATGGCGGTGTGGACGCCTTCGTGGCCAACGTGCAGGCGTCGAAGTTTTACCAGAACCGCGCCGGCGTGCTGGGCCTGAACGTCGGCAAGAACGCCGACACGCCCATCGAACGGGCGGCCGACGATTACCTGCTGTGCCTGGAAAAAGTCTACCCGTATGCCAGCTATGTGACGGTGAACATCTCGTCGCCCAACACGAAAAACCTGCGCCAGTTGCAGGGCGCGTCCGAACTCGACGCCCTGCTGTCGCAGCTCAAGGATGCCCAGGCGCGCCTGGCGGACAAGTACAAGCGCTACGTGCCGCTGGCCCTGAAAATCGCGCCGGACATGGATGGTGAACAGGTCAAAAGCATCGCCGAGTCGCTCACGCGCCACCGCATCGATGGCGTCATCGCCACCAACACGACCCTGTCGCGCAGCGCCGTCGAAGGCATGCCGCACGGCGCGGAAGCGGGCGGCCTGTCGGGCGCGCCCGTGTTCGAACTGTCGAACAATGTCATCCGCCTGCTGAAGGCGGAACTGGGCGATGCGCTGCCCATCATCGGCGTGGGCGGCATCATGCAGGGCAAGGATGCCTTGGCCAAGTTCGAGGCGGGCGCGCAGCTGGTGCAGCTGTACAGCGGCCTGATTTACGCCGGTCCGGCCCTGATCAAGGATTGCGCGCGCGCACTGCACGGCACACGATGACCTTCGGCGAACAGAAACTCCCAGTGACTTGAGGACGTCAGCCGACCGGCACCTCTCATCGCTGACCAGTCGATCCAACAGCCGAGCACAAGGTTGTATTCATCTACTGGAGTAGGCTCTCAGTGTTTGGCCTGCAACACTGGTGGTCAAGAGATACGACGCAAGGCCCGGGCGGCCCGCCATACACAGGATCGGCCCGGGATGCCGCTAAGTAAGGTCAATTCCTGTCGCTGAGTTGTTTCGCGAAGCGCGATCGAGGAATGGTCCGGGCGCCGCCGCAGTCGTCATTTGTCTGCGCACAAACCTCCCAGCCGCCGCCCAGTGCCTTGTAGATGCTGACAACGGCAAGCCGCTGGTTGGTGCGCGCGACCGCGAGTCCACGCTGACTGGCAAAGTCGGCGCGTTCCGCTTCGAGTACATCCAGGTAGAGGCCTTCCCCCTCCGCAAACCGCAGCCTGGCAAGATGCGCCGCCTCGCGATTTGCCGCCGACTCAAGCAGCCGCAGTCCAAGCGTGCTGCCGGCGCTGCCATAGGCCTTGAAGGCATCCTCCGTTTCCTGTAGTGCGCGCAACACGGTCTGGTCATACGCGAGCAGGGCCGCCTGGGCACGTGCCTCGCTGGCGGCGATCCGGGCGCGCACGCGCCCCCTGTCGAGCAGATTCCAACGCATCACCGGGCCGAGGAAGCTCGACTGCATTCCAGCGTCACCCATGGCATCGAGACTGCCCCCAACGAGCCCGATGGAACCGAGCACCTGGATCTCGGGGTAGAGACCGGCCGTCTCCACCCCGATCCGCGCGGTCGCCGCAGCAAGGTTTCGTTCTGCCGCCGCAATATCGGCGCGCCGTGCGAGCAGCGTGGCGGGATCGCCCACGGCGATCGTCCGCACTGTCAGCGCTTCACGCGCTGGCATGGCAGCGGGAAGGCTGAACGTTTGCGGGATTTCGCCCAGGAGGATGGCCAGTGCGTTGACGGAAGCCGCGCGGCGGCGTTCCAGCTCGGGCATGGCTACCTCCACTGTGCGCAGCAAGGCTTCGGCACGAAGCCGGTCAAGTTCGCTGGCAGCACCCACGCTCATCAGGCGCTCGACCAGCGCCAGGCTGTCGCGCTGGCTTTGCCGGATGCTGGCGACAACAGCGAGTTCAGCCTCGATGCCGCCCAGCTCGAACCAGGTGCCCGCCACTGCGGCGGCAACGCCCGCCTGCACGCCGCGCAGCAACGCTTCGCGTGAGCCCGCCAGCGCCCGTCCCGCCTCCACGGAGCGCCGCACGCGGCCAAACAGGTCGATTTCCCAGGCAGCGTCGACGGTGCCGCGATACGTCTCGCTCTGACGCGGCTGGCCCGGTAGCGTCTCGATCTTGCTCAAACGACGCTGCTCGTAAGCAAGCGCGGCTCCGCCACTCGGCAGGAAGCCCTGCCGGTCTTCGCGCAGCAGGGCTTTTGCCTCCGCGAGCCGAACGGCAGCGATGCCGACGTCATGGTTGGCCGCCAGCGCCCGCTGGATCAGGGTGACCAGCACCGTATCGTCGAAGGTGCGCCACCACTCCACCTCGACCGCCCCCGGGATGAAACCGGCGTGCGCCTGGCCGGTACCACTGGAGAACTGCGACGATGGCAGCGACGGCGGCACAGGCCGTGAATAGTCGGGGCCGACCGCGCATCCGGCCAATACGATCAGCGCACTGAGCGACACTACAACTGTTTGATACGGGCGGTTCATGACGTGCTCCTGTTCATGCTGGTCCTGGTCGTTGGCGCGCGACGCTCGAAGCGGGCCGCCAGGGCGCGCATCACCACATAAAACACTGGCGTGAGGAATAATCCGAACAGTGTCACGCCGAGCATGCCGGCGAAGACCGCGATGCCCATGGCATGGCGCATCTCGGAGCCGGCGCCACTGGCGAACACCAGCGGCACGACGCCGGCGATGAAGGCGAGCGAGGTCATCAGGATGGGCCGCAGCCGCAGCCGGCAAGCCTCGATGACCGCATCGAGCGGGCTCGCCCCTTCCATTTCCAGGCTACGTGCGAACTCGACAATGAGGATGGCGTTCTTCGCCGCCAAGCCGACGAGCACGATGAGCCCGATCTGTACAAAGATGTTGTTGTCGCCGCCCGCCAGCCACACGCCGATGATCGCGCTCAGCAGACACATCGGCACGATCAGCAGGACCGCCAAGGGCAGCAGCCAGCTGTTGTACTGTGCGGCGAGGATCAGATAGGCGAGCAGCACGCACAGCGGGAAAATGAACAGTGCCGAATCGCCGGCCAGCTTTTGCTGGTAGGTGAGGTCGGTCCATTCAATACTCATGCCTTCAGGCAGCAGCTCCTTCGCCAGGCGTTCCATGACAGCAACCGCCTGCCCCGAACTGACACCGGCCATCGCGCCACCCGAAATGTCGGCCGACGGGTAGCCATTGTAGTGAACCACGCGGTCCGGACCGGAACTGGGCGTGACGATGACAAACGACGACAAAGGCAGCATGTCGCCGGCTGCATTGCGCACCTGCAAGCGGCCGATGGCCTCGGCCTGCATGCGGTGCTCCGCATCGGCCTGGGCCGTCACCTTGTAGGTCCGGCCGAAGCGGTTGAAGTCGTTGACATACAGGGAACCGAGATAGATCTGCAGCGACTCGAACACGTCGGCCAGGCGCACTCCCTGGCTCTTGACCTGGGTGCGATCGATGGCGACGTCGAGTTGCGGGGCATTGACGTCCATGCTGGTCATGAGTCCGGCCACCTGTCCCGACTCGGTGGCTTTGGTCATCAGAATATGGGTCTGCTGGACCAGGGCATCGAGTCCGGCGCTGCCGCGATCCTCGACCAGCATCTTGAAGCCACCGGTCGCGCCAAGGCCGGGCACGGGCGGCGGCGGGAACACGCCGAGGAAACCGTCGGGAATGCCGGCGAATTTCGCCTGCAGGCGCCCGGCGATCGCGCTCGCGGTGAGATCGGGGGTCGTGCGATCCTTGAACGGGTCGAGCATGACGAACATGACTGCGGCGTTCGGCACATTGACGAAGCCGTTGATCGACAAGCCAGGGAAGGCAACGACGCTTTCAACGCCAGGCTCATCCAGCGCGATCCTGGACATCTGCCTGGCGACCGCCTCGGTACGCTCCAGCGACGACGCGTTCGGCAGCTGAGCGATCGCAACAAGATAATATTTGTCCTGCATCGGCACGAAGCCCGGCGGCACGGCCTTGAAGCCGAAGAAGGTCAGCGCCAGCAGGCCGCCGTACACCAGCAGCGCCACGCTGCTGACCCCGACGACCTTGCGCACCGTGTTGCCATAGGCATCAGGCGCGCGCTGGAACGGCCGGCCCAGCATTTGAAACAGGCGCCCGGCGCGGCCACGCAGGCTGCGCGGGTCATGCACGGCCTCGGCCTCGGCCTTGCGCGGCTTGAGCAAGAGGCCGGCAAGCGCCGGACTGAGCGTGAGCGAATTGACGGCCGACAAAATGGTCGAGATGGCGATCGTCAGCGCGAACTGGCGGTAGAACTCGCCCTGCAGGCCGCTCAGGAAGGCGGTCGGAATGAACACGGCGGCGAGCACCGAGGTGATCGCGATGATGGGGCCCGTGACCTCGTCCATGGCGCGCCTTGCCGCTTGCCTGGGCTCTTCGCCATTTTCGATGTGACGTTCGACGTTCTCGACCACCACGATCGCGTCGTCGACGACGATGCCGATCGACAGCACCAGGCCAAACAGGGACAGGGTGTTGAGCGAGAATCCCATCAGATGCATGACGGCGAAGGTACCGATCAGCGACACCGGCACCGCCATCAGGGGGATCAGCGAAGCGCGCCAGTTGCGCAGGAACAGCACCACCACGATGACGACGAGAATGATCGCCTCCAGCAAGGTGGTTGCCACCGATTCAAGCGAGGCGCGCACAAAGACCGTCGGGTCATAGGCGATGCGCGAGCTCAGTCCGGCCGGGAAATTGCCCTCCAGCCGCCGCATGGTATCCCGTACCGCCTGCGAAACGTCAAGCGCGTTGGCGCCCGGACTCTGAATGATTTGCAAGGCGACGGCCGGCTCGCCGTCAAGCAGGCTGCGCAGCGCATAGGCATCGGCCCCCATCTCGATGCGGGCGACGTCGCGCAGGCGCGTCACCTGGCCTTCGGCGCCCGTGCGGATGATGATGTCGCCGAACTGTTCCTCGTCGGTCAAGCGTCCGAGCGTGTTGACCGTCACCTGGAAGGCGGCACTGGAATCGGGAGACTGGCCGACGGAGCCGGCTGCCACCTGCACGTTCTGTTCGCGTACCGCGGCAATCACGTCGCCGGCCGTCAAGCCACGTGCGGCGATCAGGTTAGGATCGAGCCAGAGCCGCATGCTGTATTCGCCCGCGCCCCAGACCAGGACGTCGCTGACGCCGGGGATGCGGGACAGCTCGTCGCGCACCTGGAGGTAGGCGTAATTCGACATGTACAGGGGATCGTAGCGTTTGTCGGGCGACAGCAGGTGGACCACCATCAGGATGTCCGGCGAGGTTTTCTGTGTGACGACGCCCTGGCGCTGTACTTCTTCAGGCAAACGCGGCAGCGCGCGCGAGACCCGGTTCTGCACCTGGATCTGCGCCATGTCGGCATTCGTCCCCTGCGCGAAGGTGGCGGTCAGGATCATGCGGCCATCGGTTGCCGATTGCGACGACATGTACAGCATGCCCTCGACCCCGGTAATGGCCTGCTCGAGCGGCGCCGCCACCGTTTCGGCGATCACCTTGGGATTGGCGCCAGGATAGGAAGCGGTCACCTGCACGGTCGGCGGCGTCACGGCCGGATATTCGCTGAGCGGCATCTGGAAGAAAGCCACGATGCCGGCGAGCACCATCAGCACCGAAAGGACGATGGCAAAGATCGGGCGATCGATGAAGAAACGTGGGAAAGACATTACGCGCCTCCCGAGGTTTTCGGCACAGCAATGGGCGTACCGTCAATCGCCGCTGACTGTGGCGTCACCTGCATGCCGGGGCGCACCAGCCCCTTGACGACGATACGCTCGCCGGGCTGCAGCCCTTGCTCGATCACGCGCAAACCGTCGACAACGGGGCCAAGCTCGACGGGTCGGTACTCCGTCTTGTCGCCTTTGCCCACCACGAGCACATAGCGGCGCCCCTGATCCGTGCCTATCGAATGATCGGCAACCAGCACCCTGGCTTGCGGCGCCCCCGTCTCCAGCCTGACCTTGGCAAACAGACCGGGCGTCAGTTTTCCATCGGGGTTGTCGACCACGGCGCGGACACGCACCGTCCCCGTCCCGCGATCAGCGGCGTTGGCGAGGAAATCGACACGGCCGGACCGCGAATACGTCTTGTCCGTGGCCAGCGCCACCATGACCTTGGCCGCCTGCGTCCCATGCGGGGCGGCATTGGCCCGGCCGGCTGCAAGCGAGCGCAAATAGGTGCGTTCGTCGACATCGAAATAGACATGCAGCGGATCGATGGACACGATCGTCGTCAGGGGCGTCACGCCACTGGTGACGTAATTGCCCTCGGTGACGAGGACTTGCCCGACACGTCCGCTGATCGGCGCCGTGACGCGCGTGAAACTCAGATCCAATTGCGCAGTATCTCGCGCAGCTTTTGCGGCATCGACCTGTGCCTTGCCGGCATGTAGCGCCGCCGTTGCCATGTCGAGACGATCACGCGCGACGATCTTTTTGGCGAACAGCTGTTCGGCTCGCGCATACTCCGCCTGGGCCAGCATCGATGCCGCTTCAGCCTCGCTCAAGCGCGCTGTCGCGGCATTCAGGGCGGCCTGGAACACGCGTGGATCGATGTCAAAGAGCTTGCGGCCCTTCTCGACAAAGCGTCCTTCAGGCAAGCTCACGTCCTGAATGTAGCCGGCCACCTGCGGGCGCAGTTCAACCCGTTTGACCGCGGTCAGCGAGCCGTTGAACTCGACATACGGTGTTGCCGGACGAACGAGCACTTCGGCCACGGGAACGCTGGGCGGCTTTGCGGCTGCGGGAGAGGATGCCGTCTGCTTGCATCCGCTGATGGTGAATGCTGCGCCTAGCACCGCAGTGATCAGGGTTATTGGTTTGACTTTCATCATTGTGCCTTTCGCGACTGGAGTCGACTTGGTTTTGTTGATCTGAAGCAGATCCCATAGTCGTTATCCGAGGTGACACACTTGGAAGGTCAAGCATTTTTTGAATTCGAGAGCTGTGCTCGCACAATCACAGTCTGAATATTTCTTCGGACAGCCATGGGCAGAAAGAACGTGTTCTTCATGCCAGACTACCGATGCTGATTGCATATAGTCGTATTTATACAACAGCCAGCAATTTACTGCGGTGCAGCATTGCAGCCTGCCATGCCCGGTCGTATGCTGGAGACAAGGCCATATGCACTACTCGCGCCATTTTGACGAGTATCAGACATTTATTGCATATCGATAGACAGAACAATTCGTAAGCACGCCGTTCGCCCGCTGCTAAGCTGATTTCGTCATCGGACCGTCATGGTCCGCGCAACCACTAACCGAAGAGATATTGTCGATGAGTTCCAGCACCGCCCGCTCCCAGCTTCCCGCCCTCCCCTTGAAAACCGTCCTCGCCGCCAGCCTGATCGCCTGCTTCAGCCTGCCAATGCATGTGCAAGCGCAGCAAGAACTGCCGGCCGAAGGGGAGTTGCAATCGGTGGTGGTCACCGGTACCTTCGCCAAGAACCGCCGCACCATCGATTCCGAATCGCCGATCGACATCCTCACCTCGCGCGACCTGCAAAGCACGGGTTCGGGCGAACTGGCCACCGTGCTGGCGCGCCTGCTGCCATCGCTGAACTTTGCCCGCGCCACGGGCGCCGACGCCAGCGACGCCGTGCGTCCGGCGCAATTGCGCGGCCTGTCGCCCGACCAGACCCTGGTACTGGTGAACGGCAAGCGCCGCTACACCTCGGCCGTGGTCAACGTCAACGGCTCGCTGGGCCGCGGCTCGGCGCCCGTCGACCTGAACGCCATTCCGCTGGCCGCCATCGACCATGTGGAAGTACTGCGCGATGGCGCGGCGGCCCAGTACGGCTCCGACGCGATCGCCGGCGTGATCAACATCATCCTGAAAAAAGGCGCGGCCGGCGGCGATATCGAAGTGGGCTATGGCCAGACGCAGGAACGCGACGGCAAGCAAAAATCCATCAAGGGTTCGGCCGGCTTCGCCCTGGGCGACGACGGCTGGGTGCGCGTCTCGGCGGAAGTGGCGGAACGCGACCCGACCAACCGTGCCGGCGCCGATTTCCGCAATCCGCTGGAACCGCGCTACGGCAAGGTCAACCAGCGCTATGGCGACCCGGAAAGCAAGCCGGCGACGATTTTCCTCAACAGCGAATACCACATCAATGACAATGTGGACTGGTACGCCTTCGGCAACTATGGCAAGCGTGATACGTCGGCCGCCGCCACCTGGCGCACGGCGCTGATCACGGACCCGAATAATTCGAAGCTGTTCGTCCAGCGCACGCCGCTCTTCCCGGAAGGCTTTTTGCCATTACAAAACAGCACATTGACCGACCAGTCCATCGTCACAGGCTTGCGCGGTGAAGCGGCCGGCTGGCGCTGGGATGCCAGCCTGAACTACGGCAGCAACAAGTTCGAACTGGACCTGGACAACACGGTCAACCAGTCGCTGGGCGCAGCCAGCCCCACGCACTTTTATGCCGGCTCGCTGAAAAACGAACAGACCGTGTTCAATCTCGATGCGGCGCGCGAATTTTCCGTGTCTTACTTTACGGGACCGCTGACGGTCGCCGTCGGTGCCGAAGCGCGCCATGAAAAGTACAGCATCGGTGCAGGCGACGCAGCGTCGTACACGGGTGGCGGCTCACAAGGCTTTGCCGGTTTCCGCCCTGCCAATGCGGGCAGCCATTCGCGCCACAACGAATCGATCTATGTGAACCTGGAGGCGGAAGCGACGAAAAACCTGTCGGGCGGGGTGGCCCTGCGCCATGAGCGCTACAGCGACTTCGGCAGCACCACCTCGGCCAAGGGCTCGGCCCGCTATTCGTTCAGCGATGCGCTGTCCCTGCGCGGCACCGTGTCGAGCGGCTTCCGCGCGCCATCGCTGGCACAGCAGTACTACACCATCACCACCACCAACTTCCAGGTCGTCAACGGCGTCAACACGCCGATCGAGACGGGCACCTTCGCCGTCAACACGCCACAGGCGCGCGCCCTGGGCGCACAGGACCTGAAACCGGAAAAGGCCCGCAACTACAGCCTGGGCCTGCAGTTCCAGCCCAACCGCAACTTCACGACGACAGTGGACGCCTACCGCATCGACATCGACAACCGCATCCTGTTCTCGGCCAATCTGATACTCAGCAATGCTTTGAAGAACATCCTGGCCGCCCAGGGCACGCCGGTGGGCTCGGGACGCTATTTCACCAACGCCGTCGACACGCGCACGGAAGGCGTGGACATCGTCAGCACCTACCGCATCGACCTGCAGGACAAGGACCGCCTGGACCTCACCGTGGCCTACAACCATAACAAGAGCACGGTACGGAAAATCGCCGACAATCCGGCCATCCTGACGGCCAACAACCTGAAACTGATCGACCGCCAGAGCATCGACCGCATCACGGTGGCGTCGCCGAAGGACAAGTTCAGCCTGGCCGCCGACTACGGCTTCGGCATCTGGAACGTGCACGGACTGGTGACGCGCTACGGCAGCTTCACCGTGCCGCAAAACGATGTCAAGCTGGACCAGACGTATGATCCGCAATGGGTGCTGGACGTGTCCGGTTCCGTGAAACTGGGCAAGAACTGGCGCCTGGTGGCCGGCATCGACAACGTCACCAACCGCTACCCGGCGCAAGTGACCAGCAACGGCAACCTGAACGTCAACGGCACGCAGCCTTACAGCATCTTCGCGCCGAACGGCTTCAACGGCCGCTATTACTACGCCAAGGCGGGTTATAGCTGGTAATAACTGGCAATAGCAACGCAGCACGGGAGGCATCTGCCTCCCGTTTTTTATTCCGGCCTATCAAATACAGTCCTGGCGTACGGGTGGCCATCCTGGCAGGCAATCGGCTACCATGGACATTCCCCCACTCTGACGACGGAATACCATGCCCAGCTGGCATCTGACCGACGCCGCCGATCTGGCGGCGCGCCATCCCTACACTTTCTATAAATCGCCGCCCGAGGCCATTGCCCAGGTGCGCCCCGGCGAGGTGGTCAAGCTGATCTTCGCCTTCCACAGCGACGATCCGCAGGCGCCGGGCGCCGAACGCATGTGGGTGCTGGTGGAGACGATCGAACCGCATGGCCATTTCACAGGCAAACTCGACAACATGCCCGGCTACATCGCCGACTTGCAGGCCAAGGACCCCGTCGCCTTCGAAGCGCGCCACATCATCAATACGCAGCACGACGATGACGATAACCTCGTCAACCGCTATGCGGGCCTGTGCTTCGTGACGAAACGCGTGCTGGAAGACGGCGCGCCCGTCGGCTATCTGTACCGCGAGGAGCCGGACAACGACGACGACAGCGGCTGGCGCTTCACGGCCAACGACGAGAGCGACGACTACATCAACGACAGCGCCAACGTGGCGCTCGTCTCGCTCGGCGCCGTGCTCAGCGTGGACGACCGCTTCATCCGCCTGCTGGACGCGCCTGCCGGGTCAGCCTATGCTTTCGACCACAGCACGCAACAATTCAAGGCGGTTGACGAATGACAAGCGATGAACTGAAAGACTTTTGCGCGGTCCTGCCCGGCGCGCAAGCCGTGCTGTACGGTGCGCCGTCGAACATCCTCGTGTATGCAGTGGCGGGGAAAAAATTTGCGTATTTCAAGACCAGCATGCCGGAACAATGGCGCTTCAGCCTGAGGGTCAGCGCGGAGCGCTTTATCGAGCTGACGGACATGCCGGGCGTGAAACCGGCCCGCTACATGGGCCGCTTTCACTGGGTCAGCATCGTCGACGTGGCGCGCTTCCCGGCCGATTACCTGGCGGAACTGGTGCAGGATAGCTACGCGCGCGCCGTGGCCAGCCTGACGCGCGCGCAAAGGGCGGCCATCGCCTAGAGCGCTTCCTCGCCCGCCATGGCGCGGTCGATGTCGGCGCGCGTCAGGTCCGGCGCCAGTTGCAGGATGAATTCGTAGGCGTAGGCACGCAGGTAGGCGCCGCGGCGCACGGCCAGGCGCGTCGTGTTGGTGGCGAACAGATGCGACGCTTCTACCGCCCTTAGTCCCTTGTCGCGGCCATGGTCGAAGGCCATCGAGGCCACGATGCCCACGCCCAGGCCCAGCGCCACATATTGTTTGATGACGTCGGAATCCATGGCCGTCAAAATAATATCGGTGGCCACGCCCGCCTTGGCGAACGCGTCGTCGATATGGCCGCGGCCCGTGAAACCCTTGTCATAGGTAATCAACGGGTATTTCGCCAGGTCTTCCAGGCGGATGGGCGAATGTTCGAGCAACGGATGGCCGTCCGGCACGACGATCAGATGGCTCCAGCGGTAGCACGGGAACGACACCAGGTCGGGGAACTGGCTCAGGCCTTCCGTGGCGATGCCGATATCGGTCTTGCCTGACAGTACCCATTCCGCGATGTGCTCGGGCGCGCTTTGTTGTAGCGCAATACGCACGTCGGGATAGGCGGCGCGGAAGCCCTGCACCACTTTCGGCAGCGCATAGCGCGCCTGCGTGTGCGTGGCCGCCACGGACAAGGTACCACTGGTCTGGCCGCTGTATTCCAGGCTGGCCTGCTGCAGGTTTTCCGCCTCGATCAAGAGGCGGTCGACGATTTTCAAAATGCCCTTGCCCGGCTCCGTCAAGCCCGTCAAGCGCTTGCCGTTGCGCTCGAAGATGACCACGCCCAGCTCGTCCTCGAGTTCGCGGATTTGCCGGCTCACGCCCGGCTGCGACGTGAACAGGGCGTTGGCCACTTCCGTCAGGTTATAGCCGCGGCGGGCCGCTTCGCGGATCGAACGCAGTTGTTGAAAGTTCATATATTTTCAGCCTTTAGGTTCTTGTTGGTTCAACGAACACATGGAGGCGTTTCGGGCGAACAACTAACGTCTCGCCCTCCTTCAGTTGCAGATGCGTAAACCGCTCGTTCGACATCACCGCTTCGATCAGTTCGCTGTTATCGATGCGCTGCAAGTCCAGCTGGGCCAGCGGGCCGATGGCATGCGCGCGGCTCAGTTTCACGACGATGCCTTCGGCGCCCTGCGTGTAGCGGTCGATTTCCAGGTCGTGCGGACGCACATAGGCCGTGCCCTTGCTGTCGCTCACGCCCGCATAGTCGGGCACTTCGAAGCTGGCGTCGCCGGTCGCCATCACACCGTCATGCACGCGGCCATGGAACAGGTTGACGTTGCCCAGGAAGCCATACACGAAAGGCGACGCCGGGTGGTTGTAGACTTGCTCCGGGGAACCGAGTTGCTCGACAGTGCCCTTGTTCATCAATACGACCTGGTCGGCCACTTCCAGCGCCTCTTCCTGGTCATGCGTGACGAAAATGCTGGTGACGTGCAAGTCGTCATGCAGGCGGCGCAGCCAGCGGCGCAATTCCTTGCGCACCTTGGCATCGAGCGCGCCGAACGGTTCGTCCAGCAGCAGCACGCGCGGCTCCACAGCCAGCGCGCGCGCCAGGGCGATACGCTGGCGTTGTCCGCCCGACAGCTGCGGCGGATAGCGGTCGGCCAGCCAGTCCAGCTGCACCAGCTCCAGCAAATCTTTCACTTTACGGCGGATCTGGTCTTCCGACGGGCGCTCGCTGCGCGATTTCACGCGCAAGCCAAAGGCCACGTTTTCAAACACGGTCATGTGCTTGAACAGCGCGTAATGCTGGAACACGAAACCGACCTGGCGCTCGCGCACGTGGCGGTTCGACGCATCTTCCGCATCGAGCAGCACCTGGCCGCTGTCCGGATGTTCCAGGCCGGCAATGATGCGCAACAAGGTCGTCTTGCCGCAACCCGACGGGCCCAGCAGGGCCGTCAATTCGCCGGCGGGAAAGTCCAGCGAGATATTGTCGAGGGCGACGAAATCGCCGAAGCGCTTGTGGATGTTTTTAACTACGATGGTCATATCAGTGCTCCGTGGAACGTAAGGCGGAATCGTCGGCGTCGCTCTCGTTCAAACGCCACTCAATAAAGGCTTTCAAGGCCAGGGTCACCAGGGCCAGCAAGGCCAGCAGCGAGGCGACGGCAAACGCGGCGGCGAAGTTGTACTCGTTGTACAGAATCTCCACCTGCAGCGGCATGGTGTTCGTTTCGCCGCGGATATGGCCGGAGACGACGGACACGGCGCCGAACTCGCCCATGGCGCGGGCGTTACACAGGATCACGCCATACAGCAAGCCCCACTTGATGTTGGGCAAAGTCACCCGGCGGAACGTGTTCCAGCCCGAGGCGCCCAGCACGAGGGCAGCCTCTTCCTCTTCACTGCCCTGCGACTGCATCAGCGGGATCAATTCGCGCGCGACGAAGGGGAAGGTAATGAAGATGGTCGCCAGCACGATGCCGGGCACGGCGAACAATATCTTGATGTCGTGTTCCTGCAGCCACGGACCGAACCAGCCCTGGGCGCCGAACATCAGCACATAGATCAGGCCGGAAATCACGGGCGAGACGGAAAACGGCAAGTCGATCAGGGTCAGCAGGATGCTCTTGCCGCGAAACTCGAACTTGGCGATGCACCAGGACGCCGCCACGCCGAACACCAGGTTCAGCGGCACGGCGATGGCGGCCGTGATCAGGGTCAGCTTGATGGCCGAAATCGCGTCCGGATCGATGATGGCGGCGATGTACGCTTCCCAGCCCTTCTTGAACGCTTCGGCAAACACGGCCACCAGGGGCACGATCAGGAACGCCGTCAGGAACAGCAGGGCGATGGTGATCAATACCGTGCGCACCCACAATGGCTCCAGCACGACGGGGCCGACATTCGGTTCGAAACGGCGCGCTTTTGGCGGCGTATCTTCCACAGTCGCCACGGCGGTGATATTCGTACTCATGATTTCTTCGCCTTTCCGCGCGTCCATGCTTGCAACAGGTTAATCGTCAACAACAGCAGGAAGGACACCACCAGCATCACCACGGCAATGGCCGTGGCGCCCGCGTAATCGTATTGCTCCAGCTTGGTAATAATGAACAGCGGCGTGATTTCCGACACCATCGGCATGTTGCCGGCGATAAAGATCACGGAACCGTACTCGCCCGTGGCGCGGGCGAAGGCCAGCGCAAAGCCCGTCAGCAAGGAGGGCAGAATCGTGGGAAAGATGACGCGGATAAACGTTTGCAGGGAATTGGCGCCCAGGCTGGCGGCCGCTTCTTCCAGTTCCTTTTCCGCGTCTTCCAGCACCGGTTGCACGGTGCGCACGACAAACGGCAAGCCGATGAAGGTCAGCGCCACCACCACGCCCAGCGGCGTGAACGCCACCTTGATGCCCAGTACGCCTTCGATGAACTGGCCGAACCAGCCGTTCGACGAATACAGGGCCGTCAGGGTGATGCCGGCCACGGCCGTCGGCAAGGCGAACGGCAAGTCGACCAGCGCATCGATGATGCGCTTGCCGGGGAATTTATAGCGCACCAGCACCCAGGCCAGGATGCCGCCAAACACCACGTTCAGCAGGGCGGCGATCAGCGAAGCGCCAAATGTCAGCCGGTATGACGCCATCACGCGATCGGACGTGACGGCGCTGAAGAAGGCATCCCACGTCATGGTGAAGGTTTTCAGGAACACCGACGACAGCGGAATGAGAACGATCAGGGCCAGGTAAAAGAGCGTGAAGCCCAATGACAGCTTAAAACCCGGCATGACCCGAAACGGCGCTCCGCGCGCCTTGATCGGTGCTGCTGATGCTGATGCTGCAGACATAGAAACCCCTTCTTATTACATTTTTGAGTTATAAGGTGCAATATTCACATGCATTCGTTATAAAAAGAACTAACCATTTCTCATTTGCTTAGATGGATTTTGCATACTTGCTTGCAGAATCGACGGACGAAAAAAAGGGGTCGGACCCTGCGGGTCCGACCCCGGCTTTTGAGGTGGGGTTGGGGTGGGCACACACTTAACCCAACACCTTGACGGCTGGGGTCAGACCCGGCGGGGAAATGCGTCCTAGTAGAACGCATTTCAATCGCGAAGCGACTGACCCCGTTCTTACCTGTTCGGCTGCAGCGTCAAGCGCAAGTATGGCTTGGCAGCCGTAAAGCCCTTCGGATATTTTTGCTTGATCACATCCGGATCTTGCACGGTCAATGGAATGATGACGTCGTCGCCGTCTTGCCAGTTACCGGGCGTGGCCACCGTGTAGCCATCCGTCAGCTGCAGGGCATCGATGACGCGCAGGATTTCATTGAAGTTGCGGCCCGTACTGAGCGGATACGTGAGGATCAGCCGTACTTTCTTGTTCGGGTCGATGATGAAGACGGAGCGCACGGTGGCCGTGACGGACTGTTCCGGGTGGATCATGTCGTACAGCACCGATACCTTTTTGTCGACGTCGGCGATGATGGGGAAGCCCACCACCGTGTTTTGCGTCTCTTCGATATCCTTGATCCAGCTCTTGTGCGACTCGGCCGCGTCCACGGACAGGGCGATGGCCTTCACGTTGCGCTTGTCGAATTCCGGCTTGAGCTTGGCCGTCAGGCCCAGTTCCGTCGTGCACACGGGGGTAAAGTCGGCCGGGTGGGAAAACAGCACCACCCAGGAATTGCCGGCCCACTCATGGAACTTGAGCGTACCGATCGAGCTGTCTTGTTCAAAATCAGGGGCGACATCGCCCAGGCGTAAGGTCATCGTGATCTCCTTGTGAAGTTGTGTAGCGGGATGTTCGTCGTATCAGGCTGCCTGACGGTGGCGTTTGTCGCTTTGCGCCAGATCAAACAGCGTTTGCAGTTGCGCCTGACCGTAGACCCAGTCGCCAAGGCGCGATTCGGCGTTGATGTGGCCGAGCTCTCCGCCATCGATGTACTTGCAATTCCAGCGCCGCGCCCACTGCGCCGCGTGTTCGGCCGTCATCCACGGGTCCGTCTGGCTGGCGATCAAGATGCCGGGGCAAGGCAGGCGCTTTTGCGGCAAGGCTTGCGCCACGCCAAACTTGTCCGGGTCGGCCGGTCCCACCAGCAGCACGCCGGCCACGCCCTGCGGGTCGCGCGCCAGGCTGTGCGCCGTCGCCAGGCAGCCGAAGCTGTGGGCGACGATCAGGGTCGGGCGCGCATCTTGCCGCCGCACCTGGTCCAGGCGCGCCGACCAAGTGGCCAGCTCGGGTGCGTTCCAGTCATCCTGCTCGACCCGCTCGAATTGCGGATACAGGCGCTGCCAGCGGCTCTGCCAGTGCTCGGGACCGCTGTTATGCAAGCCCGGCACGATCAGTACCCGGTAATCGGAAAAGCTGCGCAGCGCCATGATGTGTCCTTGCGTGATCGATTCCGGCAAGCGTTGCCGCCTGCCGGTGAAGATTACTTCGGCTGATAGATCTGGTCGAAGATGCCGCCGTCGGCAAAGTGCGCCTTCTGGGCCGCCGTCCAGCCACCGGCCACTTGCTCGATGGTGAACAGGTTGACCTTGGCGAACTGCGACGCGTATTTCTTCGCCGCCTTGTCCGTTGCGGGACGGTAGTAATTCTTGGCGATGATGTCTTGCGCTTCGTCCGTGTACAGGTAGTTCAGGTAAGCCTCGGCCACCTTGCGCGTGCCGTGCTTGTCGGCAAACTTGTCGACGACGGCCACGGGCGGCTCGGCCAGGATGCTGACGGACGGCGTGATGATGTCGAACTTGGTCGGGCCCAGTTCCTTGACGGCGAGATAGGCCTCGTTTTCCCAGGCGATCAGCACGTCGCCGATACCCCGTTCGACGAAGGTGGTGGTGGCGCCGCGCGCGCCGGAATCGAGCACGGGCACGTTTTTATACAGTTTGCCGAGGAAATCCCTGGCCTTCGCTTCGTTGCCGCCCGGCTGGCGCAGCGCGTAACCCCACGCGGCCAGATGGTTCCAGCGGGCACCACCCGAAGTTTTCGGGTTCGGCGTGATGACGGACACGCCCGGCTTGACCAGGTCGTTCCAATCCTTGATGCCTTTCGGGTTGCCCTTGCGCACCAGGAACACGATGGTCGAGGTGTAAGGCGAGCTGTTGTGCGTCAGGCGTTTTTGCCAGTCGGTGGCCAGCAGCTTGTGCTCGGCCAGCGCATCGATGTCGTAGGCCAGGGCCAAGGTCACCACGTCCGCTTCCAGGCCGTCGATGACGGCGCGCGCCTGCTTGCCGGAACCGCCATGCGATTGCTTGATCTTGACGTTGTCGCCCGTCTTGCCTTTCCACTCCTTGGCAAATGCCGTGTTCACATCCTGGTACAGCTCGCGCGTCGGGTCATACGACACGTTGAGCAGGGTGATATCGGCAGCCTGCGCCGTCTGCAGAATGGCAAACGCGCTGATGGCGGCGGCAATGATGATTTTTTTCGACAGCATCTAAGATCCCCGTATGGTTGAACTTTCAGAGCCACCAGATTACGGTGCAACGGCCGCAAAGAGAACGAAGCGTTTCGCCGTTTGATATGCGATTTTCGCATATGGACGACGCGCAACGGGGATTTAGCAGTTAAGACGCCTGACAAAACCGTAGCGAGCGGCAGTGAGTTGTGGCCGAGAAGCGCAGCTGTGCGAACGCACAGTGAGCATCGCAGGCCGCAAATCGCGACGCGCAGTAGGTTTTGACAGGTGTTCAATAAAAACGGTTGAACAATACAACGGTCCAGGTGGCAAAGGCCAGGATGCAGGTCAGCAACACGGCGGCGCTGCCGAAGTCCTTGGCGTTTTTCGACAACGGATGAAGTTCAAGCGAGATGCGGTCGACCACGGCTTCCAGCGCGGAATTGATCAATTCGACGATCAAGACCAGCAGCAGCACGCCGATCAGCACCAGTTTTTCAAAGGCGGATATGCGCAGCAGCAAGGCGATTACCGTGCCGACGACGAACAAGCCCAGTTCCTGGCGGAACGCATGTTCATGGCGCCAAGCCGCCTTCAAGCCGTCGAGCGAGTAGAAAAAGGCGGAGAAAATCCGTTTCAAGCCGCTCTTGCTCTTGAATTCATTGACAGGTTGCATAGTTTTCCATGGTTTAAAGTCCATCCAGCCGCCAATTATGACGTCCAACATGAGAATTGTGACAATTTATTCGCTGAATATCTCGGAACATTTCACTATTTTTTCACATCATGGTATAAAGATGTATGAATACTGCATCGCACCAAATCCATCATGAAAATTGAACCGGTCGCTGCCCCGAAGACGACGATCCAGGTGATCGAACGCATGGTCGCCCTGCTCGATGCCCTGGCCAAATATTCCGACCCGGTCAGCCTGAAGGAATTGTCGAAAGTTTCCGGCCTGCACCCCTCGACGGCGCACCGCATCCTCAACGACATGGTGCTGACGCGCTTTGTCGACCGCATCGAACCTGGCACGTACCGGCTGGGCATGCGCCTGCTGGAACTGGGCAATGTCGTGAAAAGCCGCCTCAGCGTGCGCGAGGCGGCGCTGGACTTCATGCGCCAGCTGCACAAGAAAACCCAGCAAACGATCAACCTGTCCGTGCGCCAGGGCGACGAGATCGTCTACATCGACCGCGCCTTTTCCGAGCGCTCGGGCATGCAGGTGGTGCGCGCCATCGGTGGCCGTGGTCCGCTGCACCTGACTTCGACCGGTAAATTATTCCTCTCCGTCGATGAGCCAAAAGCCATCCGCGCGTACGCCACGCGCACGGGCCTGGCCGGGCACAACAAGAATTCCATCACGGATCTGCAAAAACTCGAACGCGAACTGAGCCTTGTGCGCGAGCGCGGCTATGCGCGCGACAATGAAGAGTTGGAACTGGGCGTGCGCTGCATGGCCGCAGGCATCCGCGACGACTCGGGCAAGCTGATCGCCGGCCTGTCGATCTCGGCGCCAGCCGACCGCCTGCAGGATGAGTGGCTGGGGGATCTGGTGGAAACGGCGAACCAGATTTCCGTCACCCTGGGATTCATTCCCCAAGACTAAAGCACTGCCGTATAAAAATGTTCAGGGCAAGGCGCACTAACGAAGACAGTACGACTAGTACGGCGAGTTAGTGCAACGCAGCCATGGACATTTTTAACCGCCGGGCAGGCTCATGTTGGCAGGTTTCAATGCTTCCAGCCACTTGCGCATGCGCCCCGCGTCGGCCGTGCGCGACTGTTTCCCTTTTGAGTCGAGGAAGACCATGATCACGGCCCGTCCTTCGATGACGGCCTGCATCATCAGGCAACGTCCCGCCTCATTAATAAAGCCCGTCTTTTGCAAGCCGATTTCCCAGCCGGGATTCGCCACCAGATGATTCGTATTGCCGAACTGCATGGGCTGGCCGCTGGCTTCGACGATGGCTTTCGGGTCCGTCGAGTATTGGCGCAGCAGCGGATGGCGGAAGGCGGCCATGGCCAGCTTGCCCAGGTCGCGCGCGCTGGCCACGTTCATTTTCGACAAGCCGCTGGAATCGACGTAATGCGTATCCATCATGCCCAGCTGGCGCGCCTTGCTGTTCATGGCGTCGACAAACGCGGGCAAGCCGCCCGGATAATTGCGGCCCAGCGCCGAGGCGGCGCGGTTTTCCGAACTCATCAGGGCGATATGCAGCATATTCGCGCGCGTCAATTGCGAACCCACTTTCAGGCGTGAGCTGCTGAACTTGGCACGGTCGACGTCCTCGTCCGTAATCGTCAGCAATTCATCCATGTCCTGACGTGCTTCGACCACGACCAGGCCCGTCATCATCTTGGTGATGGAGGCGATGGGCAGGGCGACATTCGAATTCTTTTCAAACAGCACTTCCGAATTGGCCTGGTCCAGCACCAGCGCCACGCTCGATTTCAAGTCGAGCGGATCGCGCGTGAGGTTCAGGCCCGCCAGATCGCCCATGGTGGGCATCGGTGCGGCCATGGGCACGGCCACGCTGCTGACTTTTTGATAGATGACCTTGCGTTTGCCGCGCACCATGACGACCCGGCGCACGCTCTTTTCGCGCGGCGCGGCCGTCGTGCCCTTGCGCAGCACGACTTTGACTTTCTTGGTGTTGTGTTTCTTGGAGGCTGAGGATTTGCCGTTCGCTTCTTTGGCGTGCACGGCCGCAGCCGGCGCCAACGCAAACAGCAGGGAAGCCAGGACACCCAGCGCAAGTTTAAACTTAGCCATTCGATAATTCCCCGTGAAGCTGTTGCCTTATTGCAGTGTAGCGAAATGCAGAGTAATCGCAAGCCTATTTAACAGTTGGGACAGTATTTATTGCAGCAACGAAATACAAATCGTTGGCGATCAGCAAACAAACTCATCCTTAATCAACTGATTGCTTGTGCAAAACGCTAGCGTGTCTATTTATCCATGAATTTAACAAAGCCGGCCAGCGGCTCGCGTTCCGTGTTCAGGCGGTTCTCGATCTTGTCCGGGTCGGCATAGCCGAGGGCCATGCCGCACACCACCATTTCGCTGGCCGGCACGCCCAGTTCCTCGCGGATGATGTCATGGTAATGGATGAAGGCCGCTTGCGGGCAGGTATCGAGTCCCCGCGCGCGCGCCGCCAGCATGATGTTTTGCAAGAACATGCCGTAGTCGAGCCAGGAACCCTGTTCCAGCACCCGTTCGATGGTAAAGATCAGGCCCACGGGCGCATCGAAAAACTGGAAATTGCGTCCATGCTGGGCCGCCATGCCGGCCGTGTCGCCCCGCTCCAGGCCCAGCAACTGATACAGGTCCAGGCCGATCTTGCGGCGGCGTTCGATGAACGGCGCCGTCCACTGGCGCGGGTAATAGGTGTAGGACGCCGTGCGGGCGGGGGCGTCGGGCGCCTTCGGTGCGGCATAGGCGTCGAGGATGCGGCGCGACAGGCGCAGGCGCGCTTCGCCCGACAGTACATACACTTTCCACGGCTGCATGTTGGCGCCCGAGGGCGCGCGCGCCGCCACTTCCAGGATGCGCGCGATCTCGTCCTGCGCCACCGGCGTGGGCAAAAAAGCACGGATCGAACGGCGCGACAGGATGACGCTATCGATGGCTTGCTGCGCCGACGGTGTTTCAGATGCTTGCTTGTTCACTGCCCTGCTCTCCCGCTATTTCTTGACAACAAACACCACGCCGACCACGGCCACCAGCATGCCGGCGATGCCCAGCATATTAAATGCTTCACCAAACATCAGCCAGGCCATCACCGCCGTCGTAGGCGGTGTCAGGTACAGCAAGCCCGTCACTTTCGTGGCGTCGCTGCGGCGGATCAGGGCGAACAACAGGAAAATGGCGCCGATGGACAGCACGAGTACCGACCACAGCAAGGCACCGATAAAATTCGCCGTCCATTGCACGTTGCTGAAATGCAGGTCCAGTCCCTCGTAATACAGGGCGAATGGCAACACGACCACGATGGAGGCGGCAAACTGCACCACCGTGCCGGTGCGCAAGTCGAATTGCGGACAGTGGCGTTTTTGATACATGGTGCCGGCCGTCATCGACAGCAAGGCAAACACGCACAGCAGCACGCTTTCCACGGTCAGGCCCACGAGATTGATCTTGGCGTACACGACGAGGGCCACGCCCAGCAAGCCAAAAAGCAAGCCCAGCCACTGACGCGGGCGCACGGATTCGCCGATCAGGGGCGCGGCGCAGGCCGTCAGCACGGGCTGCATGCCGACGATGAGGGCACTCAAGCCCGCCGGCATGCCCAGCTTGATGGCGCACCAGACGCCGGCCAGGTAGCCGGCCTGCATCAGGATGCCGGCCACGGCGATCTGGCGGAACTGCCCCACGGGCCACGGCGCGCGCAGGACCAGCACCAGCGGCAGCAGGATCACCAGCACGCCCAGGAAGCGCAGCAACAAAAAGGTCAGCGGCGGCGCGTAGGGCAAGCCGAACTTGGCGACGATAAAACCTGTGCTCCATAACAACACAAAGAAGCCGGGCAAGACCATCGGCGCCAGGGTCGTCAAGAAAGCGGCTTTGGGGGCTTTGCCGCTGGCGCCAGCCGCGGCGGGAAGATTGGACATGGTATCAACTCGGGAAACGGGGTCGGCACCGGGGCGCTGCGCCAGTGCGGGAGGCAAAGTCTAGCATGCTGCGCCGCACCCGTCCTGAAAGGCGGGGAAATAACAGTTTAGGGCTAAACCATTAACACCCAGAAATCAAATATTTCTCTTTAGAAACAATGGTTTTTGATGCAAATCTATTCAATTGTTGCATCGCACAAGAATCGCTTGACTTCATTTTTTTTCGCCGTAGAATAGGGTTTGTTGCGTTGCACAATTCTTGTTCAGCTTGAAAATTTAGATTCACCTGCTTTCCCAAACGGTACACGCAGCATCAAATTAACCAGATTTCGATTTTTTGGAGATTTATATGTTTTCAATTCCTGAGCAATTTTCGTCCGCTACCAAAACCAACCTGGAAGCCCAATTCGCCCTGTTCTCGTCGCTGACGAGCAAAGCCTTCGAAGGCATCGAAAAGATCGTCGAACTGAACCTGACCGCTGCCAAGGCAACGCTGGAAGAATCGACCGCCGCCGCCAAGCAATTGCTGTCGGCAAAAGATCCACAAGAATTCTTCTCGCTGAGCGCTGCTCAAGCCCAGCCTAGCGCCGAAAAAGCCATCGCTTACGGTCGTCACCTGGCTGCCATCACGTCGGGCACCCAAGCCGAGTTCAGCAAAGCAGCTGAATCGCAAATCGCTGAAACCAACCGCAAAGTCCTGTCGCTGGTGGAAGAAGTCACCAAGAACGCACCAGCCGGTTCGGAAAACGCCGTCGCCATCCTGAAAAGCGCCATCGGCAACGCCAATGCAGGCTACGAGCAGTTCTCGAAAACCAGCAAGCAAGCCGTCGAAGCCATCGAAGCGAACCTGACATCGGCCGTGAACCAGTTCACGCAAGCGGCTGAAAAAGTCGTGCCACGCACGGCTGCCAAGTAATTATTGCGCGACCGCTACGGCGGTCCGCTGTTATCGGCTCCTCCAGGCATCCATCCGCACTTCTCCGACGGATGCCATTATGCCCCAGCCCAGCTGGGGCATTTTTTATGCCTGAGCACTT
This sequence comes from Janthinobacterium sp. PAMC25594, assembly GCF_019443505.1. Taxonomy (NCBI): domain Bacteria; kingdom Pseudomonadati; phylum Pseudomonadota; class Betaproteobacteria; order Burkholderiales; family Oxalobacteraceae; genus Janthinobacterium; species Janthinobacterium sp. PAMC25594. Next base: position 5,258,273 of record NZ_CP080377.1, on the reverse strand, counting down.
CCTGAACGCGCTTACTCCCCCAGATACGCCGCCTTCACGCGCGGGTCGTCGAGCATGGCGGCCGCGTTGCCGCCCATGGTGACCAGGCCGGAATCCATCACATAGCCGCGGTGCGCCGCTTGCAGGGCCAGGCGGGCATTCTGTTCGACCAGCAAGATCGTGATGCCTTCGGACGACACCTTGCGGATCACCTCGAAGATTTTCTCGACCATGATGGGCGACAAGCCCATCGACGGCTCGTCGAGCAGCAGCAGCTTCGGATGGCTCATCAGCGCGCGCGCCATGGCCAGCATCTGCTGCTCGCCGCCGGACAGGGTGCCGGCCATCTGCGCCGCCCTTTCCTTCAGACGGGGAAAGACGTCGAACCACTTGGCAATGTCATCCTCGACACCGGCCTTGTCCGTGCGCGTGTAGGCGCCCATCATGAGGTTTTCGCGGATCGACATGCGGGTAAACACGCCCCGCCCTTCCGGCACCATGGCCAGTTTCTTTTCCACCAGGTGAAACGACTTCGTGCCCTTGAGCGATTCGCCCAGGTAACTGATCGTGCCCTCGACCTTGCAGGCCGGCAAGGTGCCCGTGATGGCTTTCAAGGTCGTCGTCTTGCCCGCGCCGTTCGCGCCGATCAGGGCGATCAGCTCGCCTTCGTTGACTTCCAGGTCGATACCCTTGACCGCCTTGATGCCGCCGTAAGCCACGTGCAAGCCCGCCACTTTCAATATATTACTCATGCGTGCGATCCCCCCAGGTAAGCCTCGATGACGGCAGGGTTTTGTTGTATTTCGGCCGGCAAGCCTTCGGCGATGCGCTTGCCATATTCGAGCACCGTGATGCGGTCGCACAGTCCCATCATCAGTTTCACGTCGTGCTCGATCAACAGCACGGTCTTGCCTTCGGCCTTGATTTTCACCAGCAACTCGCGCAGGGCCAGCTTTTCCGTCGCATTCATGCCCGCCGCCGGCTCGTCGAGCGCCAGCAGGGTGGGGTCGGTGGCCAGCGCGCGGGCGATTTCCAGGCGCCGCTGGTCGCCATACGACAAGAAGCGCGCCGTGCGGCTGGCGAACTGGGCGATGCCGACGAAATCGAGCAGTTCCATGGCCCGCTTGCGGATGGACGCCTCTTCTTCGCGCGCCGCCTTGTGGCGGAAGATGGCGCCGAACACCCCCTGGTGCGAGCGCACATGGCGCCCCACCATGACGTTTTCCAGCGCCGTCATGTCGCCAAACAGGCGGATGTTCTGGAAGGTGCGGGCGATACCCGCCTTCGCCACCTTGTGCGGCGCCGACGGCGAATACGGCTTGCCGGCCAGCTCGAAGGTGCCCGTGTCGGGCTGGTACAGGCCGGTGATCACATTGAAAAACGTGGTCTTGCCGGCGCCGTTCGGGCCGATCAAGCCGTAAATCTGCCCTTGCCGGATGGTGATGCCCACATCGGTCAGCGCCTGCAAGCCGCCGAAACGTTTGTTCACGCCGGCGATATTGAGAATGATCTGTTCGCTCATGCTATCCCTCCCTTAAGCGGACACGACGCCGGTGGATTTGTTCGGCTGGTCCACGTCGTGGTCGGGCCGGTCTTCGTGCTTCGGCGATGGCCACAGGCCGGCAGGACGGTTGAGCATGATCAACACCATGGCCAGGCCGTACAGCAACTGGCGCAGCACTTCCGCCTCGATTACCACGTGGCCGAACAGCGCCTGCTGGGCCGGCTCCACCACGTGGCGCAGCACTTCGGGTATCGAAGCAAGGATCACGCCGCCGAGGATCACGCCGGGAATATGGCCGATGCCGCCCAGCACCACCATGGCCAGCACGGCGATCGATTCCGTCAGCGAGAACGATTCCGGCGAGACAAAGCCCTGGAACGAGGCAAACATGGCGCCGGCCACGCCGCCGAACGAGGCGCCCATGGAAAAGGCCAGCAGTTTGACGTTGCGCGTATTGATGCCCATGGCTTTGGCGGCGATTTCGTCTTCGCGGATGGCCACCCAGGCGCGGCCCAGGCGCGAATGCTGGAGGCGCTTGGTGACGAACACGATGGCGATGCACAGGAAGAGGAATAAAAAGTAATAGGCATTGACGGACGGCATGGAAAAGCCGCCGACCACGACAGTGCTGTTGGTGCCCGCCTCGCCCGCCAGGTTGACGCCGAAGATACGGATGGGGTCGATCAGATTGATGCCTTGCGGCCCGTTCGTGAAATTGATCGGGTCGTTCAAATTGTTCATGAAGATGCGGATGATCTCGCCAAAGCCCAGGGTCACGATGGCCAGATAGTCGCCGCGCAGCTTCAAGGTCGGCGCGCCCAGCAAGGCGCCGAACAGGCCCGCCACGGCAGCGGCCAGCGGCACGATGAGCCAGATCGACAGGTGGATGCCGTTTTCGCGGATTTCCGGTCCCATCAGCTGCACCAGGGTCTCGCCCAGCACTGGATATTGATTCACCACCGATTCGAGCAGGATGGCGAACTGCGGCGAAGCCAGCAAGGCCGTCAGGTAAGCGCCCACGGCGTAGAACGCGATGTAGCCGAGGTCGAGCAGGCCGGCAAAGCCGACGACGATGTTCAAACCCAGGGCCAGCATGATGTACAGCAAGGCCATGTCGATGATGCGTACCCACGAGTTGCCGAACTGCGCGGCAAAAAACGGGAACACCATCAGCAGCGCGGCCAGGCCCAGCATGCCGGCGTAGGCTTTGGCCGGATTTTTCTTAGCGTCAAAATCGAGTAGTGCCATGATTTAATCTCCCAGTTTCACATCAGGCACGGTCGGCCACTCGTTCGCCCATGATGCCGGACGGGCGCAAGGTCAGCACGATGATCAGCACGACGAAGGCAAAGATATCCTGGTAGTGGCTGCCCAGGAAGCCGCCCGTGATGTCGCCGATATAGCCGGCGCCCAGGCTCTCGATAATACCCAGCAAGATACCGCCCAGCATGGCGCCATAGATATTGCCGATGCCGCCCAGCACGGCCGCACAGAAGGCCTTCAGGCCGGGGATGGCGCCCATGGAAAATTGAATCGAGGCATAGTTGGCGCCCCACATCACGCCAGCCACAGCCGCCAGCGCGGCGCCGATGGCAAAGGTGGCGACGATGACCTTGTCGGAATCGACGCCCATGAGTCCCGCCACGCGGGGGTTTTCCGCCGTGGCGCGCATGGCGCGGCCCATTCTCGTTTTTTCCACCAGCAACACCAATCCGCCCATCGACAAGGCGGCCAGGGCCAGCAGCAATACTTGCGTTTGCGAAATCACGGCGCCGCCTATGTTGATGGGGTCGGTCGACAGCAATTGCGGGAAGGGCAAGGGATTGCGCGTCCAGATCATCATGGCGAAGGTTTGCAAGAGGATGGAGACGCCGATGGCGGTAATCAGGGGGGCGAGGCGGGGGGCGTTGCGCAGGCGGCGGTAGGCGACCCGCTCGATGATGATGTTGACCAGAATACAGATGGGAATGGCGCCGAGAATGGCGGTGGCCAGTTTCAGGTAGCCGGGCCAGTCCGGCACATAGATGCCCAGCAGCTTGAGGATGGTCAAGCCCACCATGGCGCCGATCATGAGCACATCGCCGTGGGCGAAGTTGATCAGGTTCAACACGCCGTACACCATTGTGTAACCGAGGGCGACTAAGGCATACATGCTGCCCAACACCAAGCCGTTGATGATCTGCTGGATGAATGTATCCATGATTGCCCTATCAAATATGCATTTTTCGGGAACAACTTCCACCAGAATATGTCGCTGATACAAAAACGGCACCGGAGGAAGAATTCCTGCAGTGCCATCCCTGGACCGTTCTCACCAGCATGGTGCACGCACTCAAAACGGGCGTGACCTTGCTTAGTCATAACGACAACATATTCAAGCTTGGAACAATCATAACGATCTTTTGCAAAAACTAAGCTTGGAATAAATCGATCATTTCCGAATTAAATTCGGTTTTGAGGTAACTCCTCATCGATACTCAATCGTCCTGCAGGCTCAGGCCACGTCGCGCTTGATGCCATCGAGGCCTTTCGGCATCGGGAACGTGACAGCTTCCTGCACCCCGTCGAGCGGGCGCACGCTCTTCACGCCACACTCTTTCAAGCGGTCGATGACGGCTTGCACCAGCACCTCGGGCGCCGAGGCGCCAGCCGTCACACCCACGCGCAGCTTGCCTTCCAGCCAGGCAGGATCGATCTGCGAGGCATTGTCGACCATGTAGGCTGGCGTGCCCATCTTCTCGGCCACTTCGCGCAAGCGGTTCGAATTCGAGCTGTTCGGGCTGCCCACGACGATCACCACTTCCACTTGCGGCGCCATGAATTTCACGGCTTCCTGACGGTTCGTGGTGGCGTAGCAAATGTCGCCTTTTTTCGGCTCGGCGATGTTCGGATATTTCGCTTTCAAGGCCGCAATAATGTCGCTGGTGTCGTCAACTGACAACGTTGTTTGCGAAACATAGGCCAGGCTGTCCGGATTGGCAACCTGCAATGCCGCCACATCGTCGAGCGTTTCCACCAGATGCATGCCCATATCAGCCTGCCCCATCGTGCCTTCCACCTCGGGATGGCCGTCGTGGCCGATCATGATGATCTCGCGGCCTTCGCGGCGCATCTTGCCCACTTCCATGTGCACCTTGGTGACCAAGGGGCAAGTCGCGTCAAAAATGCTCAGGCCGCGCGATTCCGCCTCGGCGCGCACGGCTTTCGACACGCCATGCGCGGAAAACACGAGCGTATTGCCAGCAGGCACGTCATCGAGGTCGTCGATGAAGATCGCACCCTTGTTGCGCAAGTCGGCCACCACATAGGCGTTGTGGACGATTTCATGGCGCACGTAGATTGGTGCGCCAAATTGCTGCAAGGCACGTTCGACGATTTCGATCGCCCGGTCGACGCCCGCGCAGAAACCGCGGGGCTGGGCCAGTAACAGTTCTTTATCCATCGCTATTCCTTACAGGACCGAAATGAGCTTGACTTCAAAGCGCAGCGGCTGGCCGGCCAGCGGATGGTTGAAGTCGAACAGGGCAGAATCCTCGCGCATTTCGCGCAGCACGCCGGCAAAGCGGCCGCCGCCCGGCGCGGCGAAGTCGACCAGGTCGCCGATCTTGTAGTCGGCGCCCGGCACGGAATTTTCGTCCAGGGTCGCGCGCGAGACGGACTGCACCAGCTCGGGATTGCGCTCGCCAAAGCCTTCGCCGGCGGCCAGCTCGAACGTCTGGTGCGTGCCTTCAGGCAAGCCCAACAGGCGCTGCTCGAGGAATGGCGCCAGCTGGCCCTGTCCCAGCATCAAGGTCGCAGGATTTCCGCTAAAGGTAGTGACAATATCAGTACCGTCAACAGTAGCAAGACGATAATGCAGGGTGAGGTAAGCCGCTTCGGTGACGACTGCTGGTTGCTCGTTGGACATAGTGAGTTTTCAAGTAGCTGATGCAAAACGATATTGTAAGCCACACTGGCCGCGCCTGCCCCATGGCTTCGTCAAAGAAGGCCACACTGGGGCACGCGCCGGTGACAAACAGGAGAACAGCATGGGCATCAAGGACTGGCCGGCCAGCGAACGGCCGCGCGAACGCCTGATCGAGGATGGCGCGCACTCGCTGTCGGATGCGGAATTGCTGGCCGTCTTCCTGCGCACGGGCGTGCGCGGCAAGAGCGCGGTGGAACTGGCGCGCGACACGGTGGAGCACTTCGGCTCCCTGCGGGGCCTGTTTGGCGCCAGCCTCGTGAGTTTTTCCGCCGTACATGGCATGGGCAGCGCCAAGTTCGCCCAGCTGCAAGCGGTGCTGGAGCTGGCGCGGCGCGCCATCATCGAGGATTTGCAGGCGGGCCAGGCCCTCAATTCGCCGCACGCCGTCAAAGACTATTTGCGCCTGACCCTGGGCAACCTGGCGCACGAAGCGTTCCATGTGTTGTTTTTGGACGTCAAGAACCGCCTGATCACGACCCAGGAAATGTTTCGCGGCACTCTCACCCACACCAGCGTGTATCCGCGCGAAGTGGTGAAACAGGCGCTGCTGCACAACGCGGCCAGCGTGATGCTGGCCCATAACCACCCGTCCGGCACGCCGGAACCGAGCGAATCGGATTTACTGCTGACGCGCGCGCTGGTGCAAGCGTTGTCGCTGGTGGACGTGCGCATCCTCGACCATTTCGTCGTGGCCGGTCGGCAAGTGCATTCGTTTGCGGAACACGGCCAGATCTAGGCCGGCACCGCCCTGGGTCACAGTTAACCATGTGTAAACAAGGACATACGTGACAGCAGCAAGATGCTTATCTACCAGTAAACAACGCGGTTTACCAGCGGTTTCCCTATGAAGAACAGGCAAACGTCAAATTGTTAAATTTTCCCAATACAACATGACACAATTGTTTTTCGCAAGTCATTGATAAATCTGCTTATTTTGGATATACTCTCGTTTTTCCAATTTGGAATATCTTTAAGGAGTGCGCCATGGCACGTGTTTGCCAAGTCACTGGGAAGAAGCCGATGGTCGGCAACAATGTTTCCCATGCAAACAACAAAACCAAACGTCGTTTTTTGCCTAACTTGCAGAATCGTCGTATTTTTGTTGAATCTGAAAACCGCTGGGTCTCCCTGCGTTTGTCCAACGCCGGTCTGCGCGTCATCGATAAAGTCGGCATCGACGCCGTATTGGTCGATATGCGCGCTCGTGGCGAAAAAGTCTAATTAGCAGAATAAGGGAGCTATCATGGCAAAATCAGGCCGCGACAAAATCAAGTTAGAATCGACCGCCGGTACGGGTCACTTCTACACGACTACCAAAAACAAGCGTACGACGCCTGCGAAAATGGAGATCATGAAATTTGATCCTAAAGCACGCAAGCACGTAACGTACAAAGAAACCAAAATCAAGTAATTGATATTGTGTTCTCTGATGAAAAAGCCGCTCCGATGAGCGGTTTTTTTATGGACGCGGCGCGCATGGAGCGATGCCGGAAAAGTGCCGCAGCACTCCTCCGGCCTCTTTCTAGCGGATCTTAGTGCCCAAGTTATAACCGATATACATGAATTTATCCGAACTGAAGCCGACCGGTAACAGGCTAGGCCGCAGAATGGTGTTCATGTAGCGATATGTTCCCGATGCCGATATGTACGCATAACCATCGAAATCCGGACCGATATCCGTTTCATTACAAAGACTGGGGTTCCACGACGGCCCATAAAATGTCAGCTTCAGGCGGAACAGATTGGCTTTGGATCCGGGAATGGCGGCGGCAATGCTGCCGCGCAGCTTGCAGCCTCTCTCCGTTGTTCCGCTGATAGCACCACTCGGGGAAATATACGTCGCCCCCGCTCCCACATAGGTGCCGCTGATATCCTCCAGGCTTAGCGCCAGGGCATTGTCCACAGCGTAGGAATCAAAAGATAAGGTAATCGGTTTTCCGCCGGCCACGCTCAGAGTACCGATGATGCGCTCGCCGGGGACAATTGTGCCGCTTGCCTGCACTTGGTCGATGCTCTTCGATCCATACATCTTGCCATCGGCATTCAGTACCCAGGCATTCCCATTGCGGACAAAGCCGCCGAACACATGAGCAGACCCCGAGTCGGGCGATGGAGACGCACTCACCTGCCAAGCCGTTTCCCCATTCGGAAGAACCAGCGCGAACTCGGGAAATACCTGCTGGGTCGGCCGTCGCCAGATTCCCGCCATCGCGTCTTTGCTGGCGGCGATGGAACCGGCCTCCGGATTGCTGAGTGTGGGTGATACCTGCCGCTCTTCTGCCGCATAGCGCGTAGCGGTCCAACTGCCTTGCGCGGCGCTGTTCGCAATGCTCCAGGTACCGCCCCCGGTGCCATCGGCTTTTAACACACCATAAAAGATGGCGGCCACTTGCGTGCTGTCGGGCGCTTGCGGATTGATTCGCATATTGAGCGTCACCTTCCCATCATTCTCCACCCGTCCACTCAGGAAAAAGTCCCCCATCAGCTTGTCTCGGGACGTGCATAAGCCCGGCGTATAACTACTGCCATAACGCGATACCGAAAAGACATCGCAGTAGCCGGAATTCGTCCCCGCATATTCGATTTTCCAATACTCTTGAGAGGAAAGATTGGGTCCGGCAGGCGGGATGAGATCAGGCGTGGTCAGGAACGGTACATCCTGCGCGACGATCACATCGGTGTAGGCATAACTGGTAGACACCTTGCTGTCGTCGCTGACACCCACGCTGACCATGTAGCGACCTGGCCTGTCCACCTGAAACGTAGCGTGGGCAGTATCGGCATTACGCAATTGCGCTGTACTGGCCAGCGGCTTGGTCACTATTTTCCAGGCATAGCTCAACTTCCCGGCAACAGGCCCGACGCTGGCACTGGCATCAAGCGTGACCGTGGTACCGATAGCGACGCGCTGCTCGGGTCCTGCAACGGCATCAGGAACGGCTTTCATGCTCTCGATCAGCTTGTTCATTTCAGTCATCGTCTGCTTGCCTGCCAAGGCAGAGTTAATCAGATGCAACTGATCCTGGTTGAAGCGTGCGGACAACTGATCAAGCGCCTTGTCATGTGCGTCGCCAGCACCCATATCGGCTGGCGAGGCGGCCCTCAGTGGCGAACCGATGAAGTCCTTGAGGGAACCGAAATACAGTGTCGACCCCAATACGCTGATCACATCCGTGTGCGCATGTACCAGCGCCGCAGCAGTCACAGTTTTTGACAACAATGACGCATCGAAATTGGCAAACATGGCGCCGGCAGCGCCGCCCAGGACGCGCGCGCTGATCATGGAAGTCAGAGGCGTGATATTGGCCACGGCTTGACTGCCCTCCCCTGCCACGACCGTATGCAGCATAGAGCCATCGGATGGATTAGTAATTTGCAGGATACAAGGCAATTTCCCATCAGGAATAGCCATCTTGTATGTGCCGTCCTCGGCGGTCGCTGCGGATGCCGCGCCTACCTGGCATTTGGCGTGAAGTGCAACTCCCCCCATGGCCTTGCCCGTCGCCACGGTGCCGCTCACGACCAAATTGACCTTTTCAATCGGATCGGGCTTGACGGGCTCCGTCATGGGCGCAGGAGCCGAGGATCCACCGCCACAGCCTGAAAGGACCGCAATCACACCAGCAAACGTTACATGTCTTGCAAACTTTAACATCACTACATCCCTTCCAATTGAATAAACTGCAATGGAAAGGATTTTACATTATTGTCATTTACGTCAACTCATTACTGAACAAAAAAGCCGGATCCTTTCCAGGATCCGGCTTTGGGTGCTTAAATCCATGAAACCGCTCAATGCACAGGGCATGACGCGCAGTGCCAGCCTATCGTGATACCACCACGAAAGACTCAGGCATAGCTACGCAGGCGCAACGAGAAATCTTGCAGCGACTGGATGCCCGACGCTTCGGCGCGCGTGCACCAGTCTTGCAGCTTCTGCAGCAATTGCTCGCGCGTAAAGTGCGAACGCTCCCAGATGGCGCCCAGCTCCACGCGCATGTGGTGCATGGTTTCCAGCGCCTTGCTGTGCTGGAACAGTTCCGACAGCTGCTCGTGGTGCGCATCGGCCAGCTTGCCCGGCTCGCGCTGCATCAGCTTGCGCGACGATTTCAGGAAGCGCTTTTCCAGCTCGGCCTTGTGCTTCAGGTGCTCCAGCTCTTCCTTCCAGGCATGCTTGATCGATTTCGCGTACTTGGCCATCACGTCGTAACGGTTGGCAATAACCGACTGCAAGGTCTCGAAGTCCGCTTCCAGCTTGCCGTGCGAGAACTTCGGTTCCGGCGCCAGCTTTTTCACCTTGGCCAGGCCCAGCATTTCCAGCGCGCGAATATACGCCCAGCCGATATCGATTTCATACCATTTCGACGACAGCTTGGCCGACGTCGCATACGTATGGTGATTGTTATGCAACTCTTCGCCGCCGATCAAGATGCCGAACGGAATGATGTTGGTGGCCGCGTCGGCGCAGTCGTAGTTACGGTAGCCCCAGTAGTGGCCGATGCCGTTGATGATGCCGGCTGCCGTGATGGGTATCCACATCATTTGCACGGCCCACACGGAAATGCCGATCACGCCGAACAACACAAAATTGATGACGAACAGCGACACCACGCCCAGCCAGCTGTACTTGGTGTACAGGTTGCGCTCGATCCAGTCCGTCGGCGTGCCGTGGCCGTACTTGGCCATGGTTTCCATGTTCTTCGATTCAGCGCGGTACAGCTCGGCGCCCTCCCAGAACACTTTCTTGATGCCGCGCGTCACGGGGCTGTGCGGATCTTCTTCCGTATCGCACTTGGCATGGTGCTTGCGGTGGATGGCCGCCCACTCCTTGGTCACCTGGCCCGTCGTCAGCCACAGCCAGAAACGGAAGAAATGGCTGGGGATGGCGTGCAATTCCAGCGCCCGGTGGGCCTGGTGGCGGTGCAGATAAATCGTGACGCTGGCGATCGTGATATGCGTGACCACCATGGTGTACAGGAAAACTTGCCATGCGGACAGATCGGTAATGCCAGTGGCCATGAACTGCAAAACGTCGTGTAAAACGGAACTCAATGTCATTACTGCTACTCCAAGTGGACAGGGCATGCGCACGGTCGCTCCAGTGACTCTGGAGGTCCGGCAGAGTTAATTTTAGGCGTGATTGTACGCCCTAATGGGTGCTATCAGGCAAAATCGGAGGCAGGCAGCGAGGTTAAGGCTGGGTGCCAGATGGCGCGGACTCACCGTCTGCCGCGCTGGCAAGCGGGGCAGGAGGCGTAGCAACAATACGCAATTCGCGTTGCGGAAACGGTACAGTGACCTTATGTTCCTGCAAGGTGCGCCAGATGGCGCGGTTCACATTCGACTTCACGCCGCCGGTGCCGTTTTCCGGGTCCGCGATCCAGAAGCCGATCTGCACATCGAGGCCGTCGGCGCCGAAACGCACGAGGGTCGCCGAGGGCGGATTGCTTTGCGACACACGCGGCACCTTGGCCGTCGCCGCTTCCAGCAAGGGGAAGATGACATCGATATCCGTTTCATAGCCGACCGACACGGCCGTCGACAGCCAGACCATGCGGTTGCTCAGCGACATATTCTGCACGCCGCCGGAAATCAGCATTTCATTCGGCACGATGGATTCAACGCCATCGCCACCCAGTAATACAGTATAGCGCGTATTGATCTGCGTCACCTTGCCCGTAAATTGACCCACCGTGATCATGTCGCCGATGGTCAGGCTGCGGTCGAGCAGGATGATGAAACCGGAGACGAAGTTGGCGGCGATCTTTTGCAAGCCAAAGCCCAGCGCCACGCCGAAAGCGCCGCCAAACACGGACAGCACCGTCAGGTCGATGCCCACCAGCGACAGGCTGACCAGCACGGAAACGAGGATCAGCACGGCGCGGCCCATGCGCGACAGCACCACGCGCAGGGAAGTGTGCAAGCCCGGCATTTTCATCAGGCGCTCGTCGAGCGAGGTGCCGGCCCACATGGCCAGCACCAGCAGCACGGCCACCGAAATAGCGGCTTGCAAGATGGCAGCCACTGAGACCTTGTTGCGTCCCAGCGGCACGACGATGCCTTCCAGGAAGGCATGCAATTCCGGCCACAGGCCCGTGATGTACAGGGCCATGCCGGCCCACACCACCACCGTGAATATCTTTTCCAGCAACAACATGGTGGGGCTGATATCGCCATGGCGGGCAAAAATGCGGCGCAACACATAAAAACCGAAGCGCACCAGCGCCATCGAGGTACACAGAGGGATGGCGATACTGAGCAGATTCACCGACTGGAACTTGGCCAGGAAATGTTGCGCAATGCCCAGCAGCATGGCCGCCAGCACGGGCGTCAAAATGCGGATGAAACTATCCGTGCGCTGCAAGGTTTCCGGCGTGGCTGGCGTCGTCGCCGCTTCCGCCCGCTTGTGCAGGAACACGCGCAACTGCCGCACCAGCAGCCAGCTCAGCGCCAGGCAGGCAAGGATGACCAGCGCCTGCCACAGGATGGCCGGTTGGCGGAAATCATTGACAAAATCAGTGATCAGGTTGAGCAGCGGGGTTTCATTCATGGCGGATGCGGTCCGGAAGGTGGGACGAAGATGGTACGGATGGGGAGTGATCCCATGCCGCCAGGCGGGCTGGCGGCATTGAAGGCCGCCACTGCAGGGTGCAGCGGCGGCCCGTGACAGGCTTACTCGGCGGGTTCAGCGTCAACGTCGTCGGCCGGTTTTTCATCGGCGTAGACTTTTTTCGGCATGACCTTGCGTTCGAACACGGCGGCGAAGAAACCGTCGGTATGGTGCAGGTGCGGCAGCAATTTCAGGTAGTCGCCCATTTCCAGCTCGATCTTCTGTTCGGCCAGCACCTTGCTCATCGGCACCAGGGTGAAGTCGGGATGGGCCGCCAGGAATTGCTCGGCGATAAAATCATTTTCTTCGTTCAGGAAGCTGCAGGTGGCGTACACCAGGCGGCCGCCGCCCTTGACCAGGCGCGCCGCGCCGGCCAGGATGGCTGCCTGCTTGGCTTGCAGTTCGACGATGGAGTTCGGCTGCTGGCGCCATTTCACGTCCGGATTGCGACGCAGGGTGCCCAGGCCGCTACACGGGGCATCGACCAGCACGCGGTCGATCTTGCCGGCCAGGCGCTTGATCTTGGCATCGCGCTCATGCGCGATCTGCACCGGATGCACGTTCGACAGGCCGCTGCGGGCCATGCGTGGCTTCAGCTTGGCCAGGCGCTTTTCCGATACGTCAAACGCATACAAGCGGCCCGTGTTGCGCATCAGCGCGCCCAGTGCGAGCGTCTTGCCGCCCGCGCCGGCACAGAAATCGACCACCATCTCGCCGCGCTTGGCGCCGACGATCTGCGACAGGATCTGGCTGCCTTCATCTTGCACTTCGATGGCGCCGCTCTGGAACAAAGGCATGTTTTGCAACGATGGCTTCTTGATCACGCGCAGCCCCAGCGGCGCATACGGCGTCGGCGTGCTGAGGATCGGCGCTTCGGCCAGGGCCAGCATCACGTCTTCACGCGTGGCCTTGAGCGAGTTGACGCGCAAGTCCAGCGGCGCCGGCGCGTTCAGCGCATCGGCCAGCTTCATGGTTTCCGCTTCGCCGAACTGGGCGATCAGCTTGTCGAACAGCCAGGTCGGCATGTTGGCGCGCATGTTCGACGGCATCAGGCTACGGTCGATTTGCGTGATGCGCTCCAGCCATTCCACTTCTTCTTCCGTCAGGCCGCCCAGGGAGTCGGCACCCACCGCTTCGGCCAGGCCGAGGATGGTCAAACGGCGCATGGTCGGGCCACTGCCCGCTTCGGCGAAATCGGTAAAGAACGATTTGTTGCGCAGGACGGCATAAATGCCTTCGGCGATGGCGCCGCGTTCGCGCGAACCGAGGCGCGGATGGTCGCGGAAATAGCGCGACAGGGTGGTGTCGGCCGGGGCCGTGAAACGTAAAATTTCGCGCAATACTTCTTCAGCATTGGCAAGTATCGCTGGTGGCAATCTCATTGTTATTCTTCCTGTAATATTTTATTGAGGGTCCACGCGGACCTGACCATGCTCGACTGACAGTTTATCGTCAATGAACAGGCGGATGGCGCGCGGGTAAAGCAGATGTTCCTGTACCAGCACGCGCGCCGATAAGCTGTCTTCTGTGTCGCCTGGCAAGACGGGGACTTTCGCGCTCGCCACGGCCGGGCCATGATCGAGCTCGGCCGTCACGAAATGCACGGTCGCGCCGTGTTCCGTCACGCCCGCCTCGAGCGCCTGGCGGTGCGTCGCCATGCCCGGGAACAGCGGCAGCAGCGACGGGTGAATATTGAGCATGCGCCCCGCGTAATGCTCGACGAAGGGCGGCGTCAAGATGCGCATGAAACCGGCCAGCACGACCAGGTCGGGGGTGTAGCCGTCGATCACGGCTTGCAGCGCCGCATCAAACTGCTCGCGGCTGGCATAATCCTTGTTGGCAACGACTGCCGTCGCTATCCCGTGTTCCGCGGCAAAAACCAGTCCCTGGGCGTCGGCCCGGTTACTGATGACGGCGGCAATACGGGCTGGCCATTGCTCGGCTTGCGCCGCGCGCACGACCGCTTCCATGTTGCTGCCGCGTCCGGAAATGAGGATAACGATATTTTTCATAGCGCGCATTGTACCCGCTATGGCGATGCGAACCAAGAAAGGCCGGCGATATTGTTGCGCCGCAACATGCTCGCACAACACCCGCTTTTGCCGGACAATGCCGGCTGCCTAGCGGGAAAAAGGCGGACTTTACGCTACTGTAACGAGAGTAAGTATTTACTCGAACGAATAGAAGACGCGGAACGGCACTTTCTTCTCGGCCCAGTAGTCGGCCGCATCGCGGAACACGTCGAGCAGGATCTCGCGCGCTTCCTTGTCGAATTTTTGCGTATTTGGCAATTGCTCGAGCACCACCAGGAAGCCCGTTTGCGTACCGGCCTTGTGCATGGTATCCGTCAGGCACAGGCGCAGGGCATCGAAATTCTTTGCCAGGTTTTTCGGAAACAGGAATGCTTCCGCAATAATGCCGATGACTTGTTGTTTGGTCTGTCCAGCGTTGCAATGCGCATATAAAAAGTGCTGCCCGAGACGGATCGCCTCGTCTTGTAACTCGGTCACGCGAAAGGCACGAATGGACTGGACAAGGTTGGGCGGCACGGTTAGTAACAAACTCATTTTTCCCTCAAATCGACCTGTTATGTATGGATTTGTTCTAGCTGCTCTTCTTATTGCATCCCCGCACGCGGGTCAATGCGCACGCGGTGATTCGATCTGTATCAACTTTTATGCGATTCAGTGCGATTTTATATAAGCCATACGCGTATTAGGGTAACGTGTTGTCCTGTATGAATCAACCCGAATATGATGTCAAACGCAAGATTTGTTACAAACCGCTGGTTTCAAGTCATCCAACATCATGTATCGATTGAAAGTGCATGTTACAGACTGTGGGGCAAGGGGCTTGGGCTGTTACATTTTGTTGCCATGCGAACGACAACCGGCCAGCGAGTCGGATTACTATAGACTCAAGTTGTAAAAAATACCCTGAAAGATTCTCTACATAATGAGGTTAGAAATGAACTTGCAAGCCAAATTGATGATGTCAGCCCTTTGTATCGGTGCATTGCCACTCGCCCAGGCCGCCGACTTTGAAGATTTCGGCAAGGTCGTGCGCGTCGTGCCGCAAGTGGAGCAGATCAATCGCCCACGCCAGGAATGCCGTACGGAATACGTGCAAGTGCAAGCGCCGCCGCAACAGCGCAGCGCTGGCGGCTCCATCGTCGGCGGTATCGCCGGCGCCCTGCTCGGTAGCCAGGTCGGTGGCGGCAATGGCCGCACGGCTGCGGCGGCCGCTGGCGCGATTGCCGGCGCCGTCGTCGGCGACCGTGTCGACAACCAGAACAATTACCAGGGCGGCATGCAGGAACAAGCCGTCAAGCAATGCCGTCAGGTCGACCACTGGGAATCGCGCAACAATGGCTACCAGGTCACCTACGACTACCGCGGCCGCAACTACACGAGCATCATGTCCTACGATCCGGGCGAGCGCATCCGTTTGCGCGTCTCCATCGAGCCAGCTCAGCAGTAAGCGCAGCAAGCGTCCCGTACCATGCCAGCCCCAGCGGCTGGCATTTTTTATGGCACGCTATAATGCGGCACACTTTCAGGCCGCCTTATGCTTATCAAACGAAAATCCATCGAACAAGTCGAATCCTCGCGCCCCGCGCGCAAGCCCCGCTACGCCCCTGTCACCCTGTCCGAAATGGATGGCGTGCGCTATCTGCATTTCGGCACGGAATGGGTGCAGGGCGCCATGCGCATCCGCAAGCCGGACTGGCCGGAGCTCGAATACGCGCAGCAGATGATGGCGTGGATGCTGTGGATCGAGCAACCGCGGCGCCTCGCCCAGCTGGGCCTGGGCACGGGAGCGCTGACCAAGTTCTGCTACCGCCAGTTCCCGCAGGCGCAAGTCGAAGCCATCGAGCTGAACCCGTCCGTCATCACCATCTGCGCCTCGATGTTCAAGCTGCCGCCCAACGACGAGCGCCTGCACGTGCGCGAGATGGATGCGCTCGACTACGTCAACGACGACGCCAACCATGGCACCCTGGACGCCCTGCAGGTGGACCTGTATGACGCCACGGCGCGCGGCCCCGTGCTCGACAGCGCGGACTTTTATTCCGCCTGCTGCGCCTGCCTGGCGCCGCACGGCATCATGACGGTCAACCTGTTCGGCGACCACCCCAGCTACGCGAAGAACATCAAGGCGATGAAGTTTGCGTTTGCACAGGTGATCTGCCTGCCGGAAGTCCATGATGGGAATGTGGTGGCGATCGCGTTCAAGACAAAAGTGGCGCTCGATGCCGAAGCGCAAGCGGCCCTGCTGGAACGCGCCAAGCAGATCGTCGCCGCGACCAAGCTGCCCGCCAAGACCTGGGTCAAGGGCATCGTCAGCACCCTGTAAGCGCCGGTACCCCCACGCAAGGCCGGCAGCCCTGAAAGGCGCCGGCCATGTCCGCTTCCCCTCCTCCTTCCCCCATTTCACCCGACACGCCGCTGCAACTGCCGCAACTGCTGGCCTGGCTGCAGGAAGACGGCTTGCTCGATGCGGCGCAAGCGGCCGCCATCAGCACCCAGGCCGCCCTGCTGCCGGCGCCGGCCTTGCATCCACTGTGCAGCATCGCCCATGGCGCACTCACGCTCGACACCCTGTGCGCGTGGCTGGCGCAACGCGCAAGCCTGCCGTATGTGCGCATCGATCCCCTGCACATCGATTTCAGCCAGGTGGCCGACGTCATGACGGCCGGCTATGCCGCCCGTTTTAATATCCTGCCCGTGGAAAGCACGCTTGACCGCATCGTCATCGCCACGGCCCAGCCCTACGCGCTCGCCTGGCAGGCGCAGCTGGGCAAGCTGGCGCCGCGCAAGCTGAGCCTCGTCATCGCCAACCCGCTGCACATCGCCGATGCCATCGCGCAATTTTTCAGCCTGGCCAGTTCCGTCAAGGTGGCAAAACTGGCGTCCACGCAGGACCTGGCGCTGCGCCAGAATGTCGAGCAGCTGGTGGAGCTGGGGCGCAACAAGGGCAACCTTGACGCCAACGACCAGCACGTGGTGCGCATCGTCGACTGGCTGTGGCAATACGCGTTTGCCCAGCGCGCCTCCGACATCCACCTGGAACCGAAGCGCGATGCGGGTTTCGTGCGCCTGCGCATCGACGGCCGCCTGCACCAGGCCTACCAGCTGCCGCCCGTGGTGCTGCTGGCCATGACGGCGCGCATCAAGTTGCTCGGGCGCATGGACGTCGTGGAAAAGCGCCGCCCGCAGGATGGCCGCATCAAGACGCGCAATGCGCAGGGCCAGGAAATCGAGCTGCGCCTGTCGACCTTGCCCACCGCCTTCGGCGAAAAGCTCGTCATGCGCATCTTCGACCCGGAAGTGGCCGTCAAGAGCCTGGCGGAGCTGGGCTTTCCACCCGCGGACGCCGAACGCTGGCGCCAGCTGACGGCGCGCACGCACGGCATCGTACTGGTGACGGGCCCCACCGGCTCGGGCAAGACCAGCACCCTGTACAGCACCCTGAAGGCGCTGGCCGGCAGCGAAGTCAATGTGTGCACGGTGGAAGACCCCATCGAAATGGTCGAACCGGCCTTCAACCAGATGCAGGTGCAAAGCCAGGCCGGCATCGAACTGTCGTTTGCCGATGGCGTGCGGGCGCTGATGCGGCAAGACCCCGACATCATCATGGTGGGCGAGATCCGCGACCTGGCCACGGCCGAGATGGCCATGCAGGCGGCGCTGACGGGCCATCTGGTGCTGTCGACCCTGCACACCAACGACGCGCCCTCGGCCGTCATGCGCCTGCTGGAACTGGGCTTGCCCGCCTATTTGCTGGAAGCGTGCCTGATCGGCGTGCTGGCGCAGCGATTGCTGCGCTGCCTGTGCCCGGGCTGCAAACAGCCGGGCACCGCCCCGGACGCCGCCGCATGGCAGCGCCTGACGGGCGGCCAGCTGGAACGGCCGCAGGCCATGTACCACGCCGTCGGCTGCGCCCTGTGCCGGCACAGCGGCTACCTGGGGCGTGCCGGCATTTATGAACTGCTGAGCGTGACGGAAACATTCGGCCAGCTGGTCAAGGCAGGCGCCGACCTGCACGCCTTGCGTCGCCAAAGCATCCTCGACGGCATGACACCGCTGCGCATCGCCGGTGCGCGCAAGATCATCGATGGCACGACCAGCATCGACGAAGTGCTGAAGCTCACGGCAGCCCTGCCTTAGCTGGCCAGCACTTTCTCGCAGGAATGCTTTGCATTCTTTTTCAACTGATATATAATGCGGCCTCTTTCGGGTCGTTAGCTCAGCTGGTAGAGCAGCAGACTTTTAATCCGTTGGTCGCAGGTTCGAATCCCGCACGGCCTACCACGAATGCGCAGTACCAAAAAGCCTATCCTCACGGATGGGCTTTTTGCATTTCCGCGCCCACGGTTATACTGGCCTTTCGTCTGGCCAGCCCTGAAAGAAACGCATGAAACTTGCAGCCCTGCTTTTCCCCGCCCTGCTGCTGTGTGCACAAGCGCAGGCGCAAGCGCCCATCGTGCTCGACGGCCAGTACAGCCTGCGCACGGACGAGATGAGCTTGCAGATCATCGGCGACCGCGTCTGCTTCGCGCCCGACAAGGCGCAGTGGGGCCGCCTGCCCCGCCCTGCCGCCACGCACGACGCATGGTTTTGTTTCAGCAACGACACCCAGGCGCGCCGGCTGCTGCGCGTGCCCGCGCGCCAGGCCGACAATTGCGGCTGGCAAGCGCGTGCGCGCATCGTCATCGATACCTATCAACCGTACGTCGAGCAAGGCGACGGCAACGACATGGCGCGCCTGGCGTCCGTGGTCAAGGTGGCGCAACCGAACGCCATCGCCTGCGAGTAATCAGTTCAGTTCGATCAATCCAGTTCGTATTCCCGCAGATAGCGGGCGAACAGGTCGCCATCGGCCAGCGGGCACGCAAACCCCGCGCCCCAGTCAGCCAGCAGCAATTGCTCTTTCAAGGGCAGCAGCAACAACTCAGGCATGGCGTCGCTGCACCACAAATCCACCACGATGCCGTCCTCGCCCAAGCCCGCAAACAGGGTTTCCGTCTTCTCGCCGCCAAAGGCCAGCACGTTCTTGCATTCCACGCGATAACTGCTGTAGCCCGTGTAGACGGCGTCATACGGCGGCATGGCATCGGCCAGCGCCAGCCGCAGCTGCCCGGCCGTCAGGCCCAGCGCGCGCAGTGGCGACGGTGGCGCCTCGGGCACGTACATGTCCGTCCAGCCGGCGCCGCTGCGGTGTGCATCGGCGAACGCCTGCTGCTCGCCCATCTGCGTCAAACAGTGCTGCAAGTTATCCAGCGGCAGCAATTCGATCATGCAAAAATCGTCTTCGTGGTAATAGGCTTCGCGCATGCGTCAATTCTCCAGCAAATCTTGTAATTGGGCATTGCGCCGCGCCGTCAACAGGCCGGCCCAGGTGTCGCTCGTCACGGACGGATAACGCACGGCGCCAAAATTCATCCAGGCATCGCGGTACGCCAGCCACAAGCGCTGTGTGGCGCGGATGCCCTCCTTGTCCACGGCGCCAGCATGGGTTTCCGCCGGCTTTTTCATCAGCTTGCCATAGATGGCGTTGAGCTCCTTGTCGAGCGCCGCCACCTGCGCCTTCGACATGCTGACAGGCAACTTGCCCGCTTCATATTCGCGCACATCCTGCGCCAGCAGATCGAGCTCGGCCGTGCGGGCGGCGATGCTCTGGGCGGCGCGCGCCGTGCCGCTCAAGTCCGTTTCACTGGCTGCGCGCGCGTCGGCAAACTTGCTTGCCGCCGTCTGCAGCTTTTGCAGCGACGCTTGCGCCACGGCCGGCATGCTTGCGCTGACCTTGCCTGTCGCCTGCGCGCGCATGCGCTGCTTTTGCCGCGCATCGATGGCGCTGCACACGCCCATCATGTAGCCGCTGGTGATGTCGTCGCACCAGTCCATCATGCCGCGTCCGCTGGAATTGATCTGCTGCAAGTGTTCGATGCGGCCCTGCATCTCGGCCGGCGCCGCATCGATGCTGCACGCATACTTGAGGGCCAGCAATGGGTCTTTCTGCACGCCTTGCCCATTCTGGTACAGCATCATCAGCACGGCACTATTTTGCGTGGCCATTGCGCAATGGCGCGCGGGACGCCAGTCGACCGGCTTGGGCGAGGACATACTCTTGGTATCGTAATACAGCTCGCTCGCCTGGCACTGCTGCAGCGATGCCACGGCGGATGGCGCCGGCAGGTCGGCCGGTGGCGGCACCGCATCCTTGACCTTCAGGCAAGTCGCATACCAGGCCGTACTTTCCGCGTGGCCCACGCCCATGGCGCTGGTATTCGGGTAGGGAACGGGCGCGGCGGCAAAAACCGGAGCGGCCAGCAGGCAGCTCGCTCCCAGCAATGCCGTTTTCAATAAGGAAAGACAAATTTTCATGTTCAGGCAGCGCCAGTGTGAGTAAAGCGGCAAGTTTAACTGATCGGATACGCGCTGCCCGCCCGATACGCGGCTATCCCGCCTGGTAAGTAACGGTTCAAGGCCTTGGCAGTGGCCGAATCGATGGGCAATAATGTTTCCCGCTGTACTCTTTTTCACTACCCGGACCACGCCCATGACCTTACCCCGTCTTCGCCGTTCCCTCGGCTCCCTGCTGATCGCAGCAGCCTGCGCCTCGCTGGCAACGACCGTCCACGCCGCCGATACCACGGCGGTTATACCCATTGCCGCCGCGCAAACGCAAGCCAGACACGCCATCACGCATGAAGACGTGTGGCTGATGAAACGGGTGGGCGCGCCCGTCGCCAGCCCGGATGGGCGATGGGCCGTGTTTTCCGTCGTCGACAGCGCCTACTCTAGCCAAGATCAATGGTCAGACCTGTGGATCAAGTCGCTGCTTGACGACAGCCCCGCGCGCCGCCTGACGTATTCCAAGGGCGGCGAAAGCGCCGTGGTCTGGTCGCCGGACAGCCGCCAGCTGGTGTTCGTTGCCAAGCGCGACGGCGATGACGCGGGACAGATTTACCGCCTCGACGTGGCCGCCGGTGGCGAAGCACAACGGTTGACCTCGCTCACCCTGGGCGCGCGCATGCCGAAATGGAGTCCGGATGGCAAGCAATTGCTGTTCGTCAGCGACATCTATCCAGGCAACAAGACGGAAGCCGACGTCAAGCAAAGCGCGAAAGAGCGCAAGGAGCGCAAGGTCAGCGCCCGTTCGTATGAAACGACGGCGCCCCGTTATTTCGACAAATGGCTGACGGACAAGCAGGTGCGCCTGTTCATCGTCGACGCGCAGCCAGAGTCGACGCCGCGCGACATCCTGTCGGGCACGCAACTGGTGGCGCTTCCCGGCTTTGGCGGCGGCCAGGGTGACGAGGGGCAATCCTTGGACGCCGTCTGGACGCCCGATGGCAAGGCCGTCGTCTTCAACGCGGCCACCAACCGCGATGCGGCCCAGCGCGAAGCCGTGGTCTCGCAACTGTATCTGCTGTCCGTGGCCGGCGGCGAAGCACAGCGTTTGACGCAGGACAAACATAGCTATGGCAGCCTGAAATTCGCGGCCGACGGCAAGACCCTGTTCGCCTTGAGCGACGCGCAAACGCCCGGCAAAGTGTACGACGTGAAACGCCTGGCCAGCTTCGCCTGGCCGATGAGCAACCCTGCGCCGAGCATCCTGACGGCCCAACTGGACCGTTCGATTTCGCGCTTCGTGCTGCCAGAAGGCGGCAAGCGCGTCCTCTTCAGCTATGAACATGCGGGCCTGGAAAAGCTGTACTCGATCGACATCAAAGGCGGTGACGTGCGCGAAGAGCCATCCTTGCCGACAGGCAGCATCAACTCGCTGAGCAGCGGCGGCAAGGCTTTGGTCGGCGTGTGGGAGTCAAGCATCAACCCGCCGGAAATCTATGCGTTCAACGGCAAGCAGCCAAAGCGCCTGACGGCCTTCAACACGGAGAAAGCGAGCAAGATCGACTGGCAGGCGCCCGAGCACTTCTGGTTCACCACGGCCGATGGCCGCCGCATCCACAACATGCTCGTCAAGCCCGCCAATTTTGATCCGAACAAGAAATATCCGCTGTTGACCGTCATCCACGGCGGCGCGGCCAGCATGTGGCGCGACCAGTTCGTGCTGCGCTGGAACTATCACTTGCTGGCCAAGCCAGGTTACGTTGTCTTGCTGACCGACTACAAGGGTTCCACCGGCTATGGCGAGGAATTCTCGCGCTCGATTCAATTCGACCCCTTGAAGGGTCCGGGCGATGAAGTCAACCAGGGCGTCGATGAAGCCATCAAGAAATATCCATTTATCGACGGCACGAAGCTGGCGGCCGGCGGCGCCAGCTATGGCGGCTACCTGGCCAACTGGCTGCAAGCGACCACCACGCGCTACAAGGCCATCGTCTCGCACGCGGGCGAAATGGACCTGATCATGCAATGGGGCACCAGCGATGGCGGTTTCGGCCGTGAAACGAATGCGGGCGGCCCCGTCTGGTCGAACCTGCCCGTGTGGCGCGATCAAAGCCCCGTCATGCAAGCGGGCAATCACGAAAAAGGCACGGGTTTTACCACGCCCATCCTGATCACCGTGGGCGAACTCGACTACCGCGTACCGGCCAACAATGCCTTGATGAACTTTGCCGTGCAACAACGCCTGAACGTGCCGGCGAAATTGCTGGTCTTCCCGGATGAAAACCACTGGATTTTGAAGGGCGAGAACAGCCGTTTCTTCTACAGCGAAGTCGAGGGATGGCTGGCAAAGTATTTGAAATAATCGTGTTGCGCGCTTCTTGAAAGGCCAGGCTCCGCTCACGCGGGCCTGGCTTTTTTCATGCGGACTGGACGGCAGCCACGGCAGCCTTCTGGCGGGCGATCGCCAGCACCAGCAGCGCGGCGACGAGGCAGGCGGCACCGGCCGCGAACAGGGCCGGATTGTAGGTCAGCATCAGGGTGCGGATGCGGCCCGCGCCGTACGCGGCCACGGCGGCGCCCAGCTGGTGGCCGGCGAAGATCCAGCCAAACACCATGCCCGCCCGCTCCCGCCCAAACGTGGCGCCCACCAGTTTCACGGTAGGCGGCACGGTGGCGATCCAGTCCAGGCCATAGAACATGGCGAACAGCGACAGGCCGTACAAGGTGAATTCCGAATACGGCAGCCAGAACAGCGACAAGCCCCGCAAGCCGTAGTACCAGAACAGCAATTTGCGGTTGTCATAGCGGTCCGACAGCCAGCCGGACAAGATTGTGCCGAACAGATCGAAGGCGCCCATCATGGCCAGCACGGAGGCGGCCGGCACGGCGGACAGACCCGAGTCGCTGCACAGCGAGATGAAATGCGTCTGGATCAGGCCGTTGGTGCTGAGGCCGCAGATGAAAAACGTGCCGAACAGTATCCAGAAGGTACGATTGGAAGCCACGCTGCGCAGGATCAAAAAAGGCGTGGCAAACGTCATGCTTGCCGCCGGCGCCGCCATCAGGGGCGTGGCCGGGTCGGCGCCATACGGACGCAAGGCCACGTCCTGCGGACGGTTGCGCATGCACAGGAAGGCCAGCACGGCGACGATGGCGCAGGCGGCAAACACGGGCAGGACGGCCGTGCGCCAGCCGAAATGCTCGATCAGCCAGGCGCCCACGGGCAGGAACAGCAGCTGGCCCGTGGCCGAGCTGGCCGTCAGCACGCCCACCACCAGGCCCCGGTGCGTCTCGAACCAGCGGTTCGCCACCACGGCGCTCAAGACGAGCGCCGTCATGCCCGAGCCGAGACCCAGCAGGATGCCCCACAGGGCCACCAGGTGCCAGAACTGCGTCATGCGCGTCGCCAGCAGCATGCCGCAAGCGATCAGGCCCAGGGCCACGCAGATGACATTGCGCAAGCCGAAGCGCTCCATCAGGATGGCGGCAAACGGCCCCATCAAGCCAAACAGCACGAAGCGCACGGCCAGGGCCGAGGAAATCTGCTCGGCATCCCAGCCGAATTCGCGGCTCAGCGGCTGCATCAGCGCGCCGGGCAAGCCCAGCGCGGCAGACGATGTTAATGCCGTGAGGAAAGTGATGGCGACGATGACCCAGGCGAAATGGATGCCGCGCCGCTCCAGCCATTGCGAAAAGGGAAGAGAAAGCATGCTGTCCTCATGAAAAAGAGTGAAGAGAAAGAGTGGATGCGGGTCAGCATCAGCCGATGGGATTCTTCATGTTATATTATGATCGTAATTTATACAATCGAAAAAAAACTGGAGCCACACTGCCGCGTGCCGCTCCAGTCCTCGCTTCAAGCTTGTGAAATGGGGTCAGACCCGGCGGGGACATGTGCCCCAATGGGGCACATGTCGATCCCGCAGGAACTGACCCCAAACATTACTTCACCTTCAAGCCATTCTTCACGTCCTTCACGCCTTCCACGCCACGGGCCAGGTCGGCGGCTTTCTTGACTTGCGCCTGGGAAGGCACAAAGCCGCTGAGCATGACGACGCCGTTGACCGTTTCCACGTGCACGTCGAGCGCCTTCAAGTCATTGTCCTTGACGAGGTCCGCCTTGATCTTGGTGGTGATGACGGAGTCTTCCACCGCCACCTTGGTGCTGCCGGCCGCATTGCGCGTCATGCAGGCGGCCTTGGCCGTCGCATCCATGGCATCGCAGTTTTCCTTCGTGGTGGCGGGCGGATTCTGCGCCACGTTGGTGCCGGCCCTGGCGCCCGTATTGGCGTCGGCCAGCGCGGCCGTCTTCGCCGCCTTGGCATCGTTCATGCACGTGGTTTTGTCGGCGCCCGTACGGTCGCCGCACTTGGCCTTGGCCAGGTCATACTCGGCATTGGCGACATCCTTGCGGGCCTTGCCCAATTCGCGCGGCGTGTTGCGGTACTGCGCCACGGCGTCCGAGTCCGCCTTGGTGCGCGCCACCTTCGCTTCTTCCACGCAGACTTTTTTCGCGTTGCCGCTGTGGCTGTCGCAGGCGGCCTTGGCCTGCTTGTAGTCGGCCGTTGCCTTGTCCGTCAAGCTCTTGTACGAGGCATCCTGCGCATACGCGGGCGCGGCGGCAAGCAGGGCGCTGGCACTGGCGGCCAGCATGAGTGCGATCATTTTGTTCATGGTGGTTCCTCTCTGGTTAGTTGATGCCCAGATTAGACCCCTGCCGCACGCAAAGCTCCGTGCGACAGCACACGCTGACAGGCCATCCGCGTAAAAATCAGCGTTTATTTGTCGCCGCTCAAGCCCTTCCGCCACAATACTTGCGCCTGTTCAAATGGTGAAGCAGAGTCATCAAATGCGCCTGCGCCATCGGCCAGCGCCAGCCAGCCTTGCGTGGCGTGCGAACCGCCCGCCGCCTCGTCAGCCGTGCGCACGCCGCGCATCCAGGCCAGCACCTCTTGGTACTGGCCGGGGTGGCGTCCATGCATCCAGGCCAGGGCCACCAGGTCCGCATAGGCCTCTTCGCGACGCGTCTCGCGCAGTTCCTGCGCCAGCGCTGTCAACTTGCCGCGCTGCCTGCCGGGCGGCTCGACAAAGCCGCGCGGCAAGGCGTGCCAGTCGCCCTGCGCATAGCGCTGGCAATGGCCGATTTCATGCGCCGTCATCGCTTCCATCATCAGGCCCTGGCGCGCAGCGGGCACGCCCTGCAAGACACCGTCCGCCTGCGCATTGCCGCGCAAGGACAGCACCAGCTTGCAGCGCCCCCCTTCGTAGCCCAGCGCCAGCGGCACGGCGCCGGGCGCATCCTGCGGCTGCACGATGATATCGACGGGCAAACCTTGCGCACGCGCAAACGCGATGACGGGCTGGCCCGCCCGCAGCCAGCGCGTTTCCAGTTCGGTCAGCGTGGGACCAGCCACGGCGGGCAAAACGATGAGCAAGCTCATCAGCAAGAGCGGTTTCAACATGGGATCGACGGGAAGAAAGGAGGATTTACCACTGCAGAGTAAGCGGTGGATGTATTTCCACAAGGAAAAACTGGCAACTTTTCGCAAATAAAGACGAAAAAAAACCGGCGCAGTGAACGCCGGCTTTTCAGACTGATAATAGTCAGGATCAAGCTTATCGCTTCGTCGCCTTGTCCAGCGCGCGGGCCGTGACGAATTCCGGACGGATATCGTTGGGCACGGCCTTCATCTTGTCGAGCGCCACCTGCACTTCAGGGCGGATCACCACGTACTTGCTCATCATCGCTTGCGCGCGCGCATAGTCGCCCGTCGCCTCGATGGTCAGAAATTCGCGGTCCAGGTCGATCACGGCCTGCTTGATCTTGCCAAAATCGACGCCGAACTTGCCGTCGCCCAGCGAGACAAAGCCGCCCTTGTCGAGGATATAATTGATCTGGATGGCCATGCCGCGCGCGTGCGAATCCGTCAGGCCGAAATGCAGCGTGCGGAAACCGGAGGCGAGGAAAGTGTTATACAGCTTGCGCTCGGCCGCCTCGCCCTGGCCCAGGGTATCGTTGAGCTGGCCCTTGTCCATCATGTAGCGCAGCGCGAACAGGCCCGTGATGTCAGCCTTGGCTTCCTCGATGGTGGAATAGGCTTCCTTCAAGTCCTGGCGCGGCGTCGATGGCTTGCCGTCGACCACGGTGGCATGCGGACCCAGGCCATGCATGATTTCATGCGCGAGGATGTGCGTGAAGAAGGAATTGAAATCGACGTCCTGCTGCGCTTCGGCGGTCAGCACCAGTTTCGAGATCGGCGTCAGGGTAGCCTTGAACTTGGCTTCCTGCACGTTTTTCAACATGACGCGCTTGGAGCCGCGCGCGCTGATGATGCGCTCGTCATTGGGCAGGTTGTAGGCGGCCGTCTGCACGGCCATGTTGCCGTCGCCGGCACCATATACCTGGTTGACCACCACCATCGGCGCCAGCGCGCCCACTTTCGGGTTGCGGTACCGGGCGTCCAGCGGCAGGTTGTCTTCCAGCTCCTGCATGTGCTTGGCGAAGAAATTGAGCTTTTGCGTCTCGGCCTGGTCGCGGATGTTCACGTAGGCCTCGAACGCAGCCTTGTAACCGAACAGTTCGTCGTTATACGTTTCATACGGGCCGATGGTGATGTCGACGGGCGAATCGAGGTCCATCCAGGCAAAATCGGACGGCAAATAGTCGTTGTCGAGGAAAGCCTTGGCGCGCAAGGTGAGGAATTTCTTCAGCGATCCGTTGTCCGTGGCGGCCGCCGCCTCGTCGAGCAGTTTTGCCAATTGCTTCAGTTCTACCTTGTATTCGTCCGAGTATTTGACGGTCTGGTATTGGCCATCCTTGCCCGCGCGAATCGTCGTGAAGAACCATTGCGCCTGCTGCTTGTCGTCCGCCGGCAAGCCGTTCATCCACGTTTCCAGGCTGGCCTTGGTGGCACCCTGCGGATAGAAATTGCCCGCTTCCGGCTTGTGCGCGGGAATGGCGATGCCCGCATAGCTGGCCGGCATGAACGAAGCATGCGCGTCGAGCACCGACCATGGTCCCTTGTTGATCCAGAAATAATTCAGGCGGGCCTGGCCCAGGGCCGACTTGTCCTTCTTCAGGGCCGCCCACAGCGCTTCATTGCCGGACCAGCGCTGGCGCAGTTGCAGCACGTCGACCAGCTTGGCCGCCTCGACCAGCTTGGCGATGGCCTGGCGATCGCCCGCGGACAGGTGGGTGACATCGGCCGTCAGCGCGACGGGCGCATAGCGGGCGCTCATGGCCGTCAGTTGTTGGGCGGTGGCCGGGGTTGCTGGTACGGCGGCTGGCGTTGCGGCGCAGGCGCTGCCGACGGCGGCGGCCATCAGCAGGGGAATCAGGAGTTTTTTCATGGGGCCTCGGTTAAATTCTGGGGTCAGACCCCAAGTGAGGCAAATTGTAATCCACCTGCGCCCCCGCCTGCAGCGCTGGCCTACCAGACCTTGTACACCTGCCCCGTCTGCGCCCCTTCCACGCTGCGGCTGTAGGCCAGCGCCACTCTGCTGGCGGCGGCCGGCTCGAAGCCGTAGAAGAACGGGCCATACGCGTCCAGCGACTCTGCCAGCACCGTGGGGCTGACGACATTGATGCGCACGCCGCGCGCCAGTTCGATGGCGGCGCCCCGCACGAAGCCTTCCACGGCCGCATTCGTCATGCTGGCGGCCGCGCCGAAGCGGATCGGCTGCTCGGCCACGATGCCGCTGGTGAGCGTGATCGAGCCGCCGTCGTTCAGGTATTCCTGCGCCACCAGCGCCACGTTGACCTGGCCCATCAGCTTGCTGTCCAGGCCCAGCTGGAACTGCTCGGGCGTGAAGTCGGCCAGGGGACCGAAATGCAGTTTGCCGGCCGTGACGACGACGGCATCGACCTTGCCGATGCGCTTGAACAGGGCGCGCACTTGCGCGATGTCGCCCATGTCGGCCTGGTGCGTGCCGCTGCGGCTACCCACTTCGATGATTTCGTGGCGTTGCGCCAGTTGGGCGGTGACGGCTGTGCCGATGGTGCCGCTGGCGCCGATGATGACGATTTTCATGCTGCTTCCTTGTGTGGGTTGAACGATGAAGCCAGTATGCGCCGCTTACAAAAAGGAATAAATACGCTAGAATTTACAAGATTACTAACTCAAAATTTGCAATCAAGGCGTATGGATAAATTGCGCAGCATGGAGATTTTTGTCGCCGTCGTCGATGCGGGCAGTTTCACGGCTGCCGCCGAGGCATTCCAGATTTCGCCCGTGATGGTGGGCAAGCACATCAAATATCTGGAAGAGCGGCTGGGCGCGCGGCTGCTGGCGCGCACCACGCGACGGCAAAGCCTGACGGAAATCGGCCAGCAGTATGTGGAACAGTGCCGCCAGATCCTGGCCAGCATCCATGCGGCGGAACGTGGCGCCGAAGCCATGCGCACGGCGCCGCGCGGCAAGCTGAAAATCACGGCGCCCGTCTCCTTCGGCAGCGAGTGCATCGCGCCGCTGCTGGCCGACTACCTCGATGCGTATCCGGAAGTGAGCCTGGAGCTGAACTTGAACGACAGGACGGTGGACCTGGTGGAGGAAGGATTCGATGCGGCCATCCGCATCGGCAAGCTGGAAGATTCCGCCATGGTGGCACGCGTGCTGCGGCCGTATGCGATGGTGATCTGCGCCGCGCCCGCCTATCTGGCCAAGCACGGCACGCCGCGCACACCGGCCGACCTGGCACACCACGAATGCCTGGACTTCATGCAGTGGACGCGCCACGTGCGCTGGCGCCTGGCCAGGAGCGGCGACGACGATGGCAGCCCCGTGCGCGAAAGCCGCTTCCGCTCGAACAATGGACAGGCGCTGCGCGTGGCGGCCCTGCACGGCTTCGGCATCGTCATGCAGGCGGAGATCCTGATGGCCGGCGATATCGCCGCCGGCAGGCTGGTGCCGCTGCTGGCCGACTACGTGCCGGCGCCGCGCCCCATGCACCTCGTATATGCGCGCGACCGCCAGCCCACGCCGAAGCTGACGACTTTTATCGATTTTCTGCTGGAACGCTACGGGCCGGCGGCGACACCGCCACCGGCCACGCTCACGTAATCGTCGTACTTAGTTGGCCTTTGCGGCGGGCGCCGAGGCCAGCTTGGCCAGCTCGCCGTCCGGCTGCCAGCCGGCGCCGAGAGACCTCGCTACGGCGACCGTCGCCAGCAGGCGCTGGGTCTTGATCTGCGCGGCGGCGCGGTCCGCCGTCAGCGAACTGCGCTGGGCATCGGTGACGTCGAGATAGGTCGAGATGCCGCGCTCGTAGCGCGTGCGCGCCACCAGATAGGCGCGCGCCGCGGCGGCCTGCGACAGGGCCTGGGCATCGCCCTGCAACTGGCGCTGCTCCACGTCGGACAGCACGTCTTCCACTTCGCGCAAGGCCGTCAGCAGCTTCGTTTCGTGGTTCGCCACGGCTTCCGCATAGCGCGCCTTGGACAGGTCCAGATTCGCCTGGTTGCGGCCACCGTCGAAGATCGGCAGGGACAGGGCCAGCGGGCCAAAGCTGAACTGGCGCGAACCGCCCTGCGCCAGGTCGCGCAGTTTTTCCGAGGCGTAGCCGAAATTGCCCGTCAATTGCAGCGACGGGTAAAACGCGCCTTCGGCCACGCCCACTTGCGCGTTCGCCGCGCGCAGGTTCGCCACGCTGGAAACCAGATCCGGGCGATGCGCCAGCAGGCTGGCCGGCAAGCCGACGGGAATGGCGGGCGGCAGCGGCAAGCTCGATGGCTCGGCCGCCACCGGCAATTGCAGCGCCGACGGCGGCTTGCCCGTCAGGGTGGCCAGGCTGTTTTCCAGCTGGTTGCGCTGGCGCTTGACTTCATGCAGGTCGGCCTGCGCGTTCGACAGTTCGACTTTCGCGCGCGCCAGGTCCAGCTCATTCGTCAGGCCCGCATTGAAGCGCGCCTCGACCAGCTGCGCCGATTCGCGGCGTGTATCGAGCGCACCATTCAGTATCGCCATTTCCGCATCGAGTCCGCGCAGCTGCCAGTAATTGCTGGCCACCTGCGACGACAGCATCAGCAGCACGCCGTCGCGGTCGGCCTGCGCCGCCAGCGCCTGCGAATCCGCCGCTTCGACCATGCGTTTGACACGGCCCAGCAAGTCGACTTCGTACGACAGCGAACCGCCCACGGAGAAGTTATTGCCGCTGATGGAGCGGTTGCCCAGGGCCAGGCCCTGCGAAGTGTTGGCCGAGGTGCGCGAGTTCGAAATACCCGTGCTGAGGTTCACGCTCGGGCCCTGGTTGGCGCGCGCCGTGCCGCTTTGCGCCAGCGCCTGCAGCAGGCGTTCGCCAGCCGCCTTCACGCCGGGATTGTCCTGCAGCGCGCTTTGCTCCAGGCGGTTCAGGGTCGCGTCGCCGTAGATGCTCCACCACTGCTTGGGCAGCTGCGCGGCATCCGCCGCCGCCGCGCCGTGGCGGAAGGTGTCGGTGCCGGCCACATTCGCCGGGGCGGTGAAATTCTGGCCCACGGTGCCGCAGGCGGACAGCGCCACGGCAAGGGAAGCGGCCAGCGCGATTTTCGTCAATACTATTTGCATGATGTGTACCTTCTTGTTCTTGAGGTGCTGCACGTGCGCGCTGTGCACGGTCAATGACCGCCGCCACCGCCACCGGGAGCTTTGAGTTTGTCGGCCAGCCACAGGGGCACGATACAGGCCAGCAGGATGGCGCCGATCAGGAAGAAGCCATCGTTGTAAGCCATCACATACGCTTCGCGGCGCACGATGCCGTCGATCGCCTGCAAGGCCTGGTTGCCGGCCGTGACGGCGTCATAGCCCTTGGCCATGAACGAGGACGTCAGCTGGTCGATGCGCAGCTGCGTGGCGCTCGAATACGCATTGATCGCTTCGCCCAGGCGCTGCGAATGGAAGTGTTCGCGGGTGCTCAGGGCCGTGGCCAGCAGGGCGATGCCGATCGAGCCGCCCAGGTTGCGCGTCATGTTGAACAGGCTCGATGCGGACGGCATGTCCTTCGGCGCGATGCCCTTCATGGCGAAGTTCGACAGGGTCAGCATGACGAAGGGCTGGCCCAGCGCGC
The DNA here is from genome assembly GCF_019443505.1 of Janthinobacterium sp. PAMC25594. Lineage (NCBI taxonomy): Bacteria > Pseudomonadati > Pseudomonadota > Betaproteobacteria > Burkholderiales > Oxalobacteraceae > Janthinobacterium > Janthinobacterium sp. PAMC25594. The sequence continues at coordinate 5,226,816 of NZ_CP080377.1, read as the reverse complement.
GCACCACCTGCGACCACAGCAGCTGGTCGTAGCCGGTGGATGCGTCCATGTAGGCATTCATCATGCACGAGCCGCCGAACAGCAGCAGGCCGAACGAGCACAGGATGCGGTTGTCCACCACGGACGACAGCTTGGCGACGAACGGCATGATGAACAGCTGCGGCAAGCCCACCCACATGATGACTTCACCGATCTGCATCGGCGAATAGCCCGCGATCTGGCCCAGGAACAGGGGCAGCAGGAAGGCCGAACCGTACAGGCCCATGCCCGTCACGGCCGACAGCACGGTGGCCACCAAAAAATTGCGCTGGCCGTACAGGGCCAGGTTGACGAACGGCTCGGCGCGCGTGGCGCTGGTGACGACCCAGCCCAGGATGCCCGTCAGGGCCAGCGCGGCAAAGGCGATGATGAAGCCCGAGTCGAACCAGTCCTTCGAGTTGCCCTCTTCCAGGAAGATGGTCAGGCAGCCCAGGCCCAGGGCCATGAAGAAGATGCCCAGCCAGTCGGCTTTCCAGAACATCGCCAGCTTCATCGGCTCCTTGTCCAGGCCATAGATCATGCCGGCGATCAGCAGCACACCCGGCACCCAGTTGATGTAGAAGATCGAGGGCCAGCCATACAGTTCGGAGAGATAGCCGCCCAGGGTCGGGCCCATGGCCGGCGCCAAGGTCGCTGTCAGGCCGAAGATGGCCATGCCGACGGCGCGCTTCGACGGCGGCAGCTTGAGCATCACCAGCGTGAACGCCATGGGGATCAGGGCGCCGCCCGTAAAGCCCTGCAGCATGCGGAAGACGATCATGCTTTCCAGGTTCCAGGCCGCCCCGCACAGGGTGGAGAACAGCAGGAAGAAAGCGGTGGTGCCTATCATGTAGGTGCGCAAGCCGAACACGCGCGCCAGCAGCGCGGTGAGCGGGATGACGATAATTTCAGCCACCAGGTAGGCCGTGGAAATCCACGAGCCCTCTTCCTGGGTGGCCGACAGCGAGCCAAGGATATCCTTGAGCGAGGAGTTGGTGATCTGGATGTCGAGCACCGCCATGAAGGCGCCCAGCATGCCGGCGGCGACCGCCAGCCAGGTGCGCCCGGAGACTTTCTCGCTAATCACGGGAAACGCCGGCGTTGCCGCCGGTGTGGTGGAAGGGCTGCCCATGGAAGCTTAGCGGGCGGTGGTCTGGGCTGCAGGAGCGGCAGGAGCGGCGGCGTGGCGCGCGTCCTTCTCCTGATCAGCATTGGGCTGGTTCACTTCCACTTCGGCGATCACCGACATGCCCGGCACCAGGCGGCCATTCATGGCCTTGATGTCTGCCGGCTGGAAGACGATTTTCACGGGCACGCGCTGGACGATCTTGGTGAAGTTGCCGGTGGCGTTATCGGCCGGCAGCAGCGCGAATTGCGCGCCCGAGGCAGGCGCGAAACTATCCACGGTACCCACCAGTTTCTTGCCCGGCATGGCATCGATCGTCACGTGCACGCTCTGGCCGCGGTGCAGGTCGGCCAATTGGGTTTCCTTGAAGTTGGCGGTAACCCAGACGTTGTCCTGCACGATGGCCGTCAGTTGCTGGCCAGGCTGCACGCGCATGCCCGTTTCCACGTTGCGCTTGCCGATGCGGCCGGCGACAGGCGCCAGGATGCGGTTGTATTGCAGCTGCTGTTCCGCGTCTTTCAATTGCACGCGCAGCACGGCCACTTGCGCCTTGGCCACGTCGCGCGCAGCTTGCGCCGCACCGATCTGCGCCTTGGCGGCCGAGGCGCTGTCGCGGCGGGCGGCCAGGTCGGCCACCGCGCTCGAGCGGGCCGCGTTGGCCCCGTCCAGTTCCGCCTTCGAGACGGCTTTCATCTGGCTCGTGTACAGCTGGCCATAGCGCTCCGCATCCTGTTTCGCGCGCAGCAGTTGCGCATCGGCTTGCGCCACTTGCGCCTGGGCGGCGCTCGCTTGCGCCTGCACTTGCGCGATCTGCGCGTCGGCCTGCAGCACTTGCTGCTCGGCGCTGGCGATCTGCGCGGCGATCTGCTCGGTTTTCACGCGCTGGTCGAACGGATCGAGTTCCGCGATCACGTCGCCCTCTTTCACCATTTGATTGTCGTCGATGAAGACCTTGGTGACGACGCCGGAAATGCGCGCCGAGACGGGATGTACGTGGCCGGACACATAGGCGTTTTCCGTTTCCACGAAATAGTGGCTGCGGTACCACATGCGCGCGCCGGCGCCCAGCGCGACGAGGACGATCAGGCCGGCGATGATTTTCACGCGGTTGTTAGGGGGGGCGGAGCTGGCGGAAGCGGCGGGCGTGGAAGGTGCGGCGGGGGCCGCGGGTGGGACGGCGCTCAGCACCTTGTGCTCTGCTTGGCCTGGCTGGTTGGACATACTCGCTCCGAAAATGAAATGATATAGGTTCATTATTGGACAAAGAAAAGCCAAAGTCAAGAAATGAAACGATTGCATTTCATTTTAATTTGCACTACAGTGTGAGCCATCACTTACCTTCCAACTTATAAAGAGACCCAGACCATGTCCGATCCCGGCCTCAGCGATACCTTGCCCACCGATACAGAATCCGACGACGCCGCCCACGAGCTTTCCTGCTGCGGCAAGCCAGCCGGGCGCCCGCGCGCGGCCGACATGGAGGCGCGCATGGAAAACCTGCTGCACACGGCCGGCTGCCTGTTTCTGGAAAAAGGGTATGGGAAGGTGAGCCTGGAAATGATCGCCCGCGAAGCCCATGTGGCCGTGCGCACGATTTATGTGAAGTTTGGCGGCAAGTCGGGCTTGTTCAATGCCGTGGTGGAATTGCGCCGCGCCGCCTACTTCTCGACCATGCCGGCGCTGGAAACGGATATGCGGCCCCTGGCCACCATCCTGGGCGAGTTCGGCCTGCTGTTCGTGCAACTGGTCACCATGCCCGCCGCCATACGCCTGAACCGCATGGTGGTGGCCGAAGCGGCCACGCATCCGGAACTGGCGGAAACGTTTTACAAGGTGGGGCCGGGACAGACGCGCGAGATGCTGACCAAGTTTTTCAGCCGTCCCGACATCGCGCCGCTGTTTCGCGCGGAATTGACGCCCGCCATCCTGGCGCTGCACCTGCTCAATTGCCTGCTCGGAGATCAGATGTCGCGCCTGCTGTTTCCGCCGCCGGCCCAACCCGATGTGGCGCAATTGCGCACCAAGGTGGCGCTCAGCCTGGACCTGTTCTTGCGCGGTACCTTGCGCCAGCAGCTCGCGGCCTGATACGCGACGGCCTGGCGCGGAAGTCAGCCGGGACGGCTGCAGTCTTCCGGCACCGCCACTTCGGCACACGCATCGTTCAAGCCCAGCGCGTGCAGGAAAGGCTGAATCGCCGACGCGCCATCCAGGCTAAGTGAAGACTCACTTCCATCATGCCGTTCCGGGCCATAACGCATCAGGTCGAACGAGGTTTCAAAGCGCCGCGCCAGGAAATAGGTGCGAAAATAATCGAAGGAAAACGCCACCTGGCCATCGGTCCGCAGCAGCAAGCCGTGCGCATACAGCGGCGCCAGCCAGTCCCCGGCAGCCATGCTCCAGCCCTTCACGCCGCAATAGTCGCTGGCAAAGCGTTCCAGCGCCGCCTCGTTGAGGAATACGCTCTTGGCTTCGAACATCACGAATGCCAGCTCGATCAGGAATTCGCGTGCATCGGCAGCCACGCCGGTGCCCACGCGCTGCGGCGCGCCCGCCTGGCCCAGCAAGCCATCGAGATAAGCGCGTTCGCCTGCCAGCTGCGGCAGCAAGGTGGCAAACACATGCTCGGCATCCATCTGCCCCGTTTCCTGGCCATTCGGCGTGTACAGTACCGACAGGGCGAAGTTCTTGCTTACGTCGTCGAACTCGCGCAGCGACACCGTCCACTGCGTGCCTGGCGCGTCGCCATCTGCCCCGCCCGTGCCGAACTCAAGTACGGAAAATGCCGCCATCTGGCCATCCGCACCGTACAGGCTGCCGGGATTGCTCTTGAACAAGATGCCCAGCGACTTCATCAGCGAACTGGCATCGCCCGTATGCTGATGGCCGTGGAACACGGCGTGGATATTCTTGTAGTGCGCGCGCCGCTCGGCACTGGCGTGCTCATCGGCGGAGAAAAAACTGAAGCCCGCATTGCCCTGCGCCGCCGCCGCGACACCCTGCACCCGGCTGCCCGGCACCAGGTAGAAACGCGCGCCGGGCAAGCTGGCCGCCTGCAGCAAGGGGCGCAGGAAGTATTCGTAGACATACACGGGTGTCGTGCCGGCACAGGCGTCCAGCGCCACCAGCTGGCCCGTGAAGAAAATCGCATCGATCTGCTTGCCCGCCGCCAGGATAGCGGCCACATCCTGGTACAAGGCATGCAGCATCACGGCTTGCTCTTGCTCATCGGCCCGGCGCAAACGGACATCGGCGATATGAAGGGCGGTAAACTTTTTCATTGTTGCAAAACTTTCTTAGAGCCTATCCCACGCTGGCAACATTTCTGGAAAAATCACACGCTTCTGTCGAAGCCGAACATGGTGACAGACCTCCATTCTGCCACTTTTTCCATACGGCAATACTCACCAATTTTCACATGGCGCCGCCGCGCCACGTTTTAACATGCTGAAGGTCAAGGGAAATAAAAAACCCCGCAATCGCTTGCGGGGTTTTTAGTATTACGACACAGCGCTACAACATCAGCGCTTGCGCGGCGGCGGCAAGTCCGTGCATACGCCTTCGTACACTTCAGCAGCCATACCGATCGACTCGCCCAGCGTCGGGTGCGGGTGGATGGTCTTGCCGATGTCGGTGCCGTCGCAGCCCATTTCGATGGCCAGCGCGATTTCACCGATCATGTCGCCCGCATGCGTGCCGACGATGGTCCCACCGATGATGCGGTGCGTTTCCGCATCGAACAGCAGCTTGGTGAAGCCTTCGGCGCGGCCGTTGGCCACGGCGCGGCCGGAAGCTGCCCAAGGGAAGTGGCCCTTCTCGACCTTGATGCCCTTGGCTTTCGCTTCATCTTCCGTGATGCCGGCCCATGCCACTTCCGGGTCCGTGTAGGCGACCGACGGGATCACCTTGACGTCGAAGTGCGACTTCTGGCCGGCGGCGGCTTCCGCTGCCACGTGGGCTTCATGCACGGCCTTGTGCGCCAGCATCGGCTGGCCGACCAGATCGCCGATGGCGAAGATGTTCGGCACGTTGGTGCGCATCTGGCTGTCGACGTTGATGAAGCCGCGGTCGGTGACAGTCACGCCGGCCTTGTCGGCGGCCAGCTTCTTGCCGTTCGGGCTGCGGCCCACGGCGACGAGCACCAGGTCATAGATTTGCGGCGCCGGCGCCGTGGCACCCGCTTCGGCCGCTTCGAACGTGACCTTGATGCCTTCCGGCAGCGCTTCCACCGCGACCGTCTTGGTCTTGGTCATGATGTTGTCGAAGCGCTTTTCATTGAACTTCTGCCACACCTTGACCGCGTCGCGGTCCGCGCCCTGCATCAGGCCATCCATCATTTCGACCACGTCGATGCGCGCACCGAACGTGGAGTAAACGGTCGCCATTTCCAGACCGATGATGCCGCCGCCGATGACCAGCATGCGTTTCGGGATCTGGCGCAATTCCAGCGCGCCCGTCGAATCGACGATGCGCGGGTCTTCCGGCACGAAGGGCAGTTTCACCACGGACGAACCGGCGGCGATGATGGCCTGCTTGAACTGCACGACTTTTTTCGTGCCGTCGCCTGCCGTCACTTCGATGTGGTTCGCGGAGAGGAACTGGCCCACGCCCGTCACCACTTGCGTCTTGCGCGCCTTGGCCATGCCGGCCAGACCGCCCGTCATGTTCGAGATCACGCCTTCCTTGTACTTGCGCACCTGGTCGATGTCGATCGTCGGCTTGGCAAACGTCACGCCCGTGTTGGACATGTGCGCCGTTTCATCGATGACGGATGCCACGTGCAGCAGCGCCTTCGACGGGATGCAGCCCACGTTCAGGCACACGCCGCCCAGGGTGGCGTAGCGCTCGACGATGACGGTGCTCAGGCCCAGGTCGGCCGCGCGGAACGCCGCCGAATAACCGCCAGGACCGCCGCCCAGCACCATCATGTCGACATCGATGTCGACCTGGCCGCTGTAATTACCGGCCGGGATGGCGGCAACGGCCGCAGGGGCCGCAGCGGCTGCCGGAGCGGCTGCGGCAGGCGCAGGAGCGGCCGCTGGCGCAGCTGCGGGAGCAGCGGCGCCTTCAGTCGCTTCCACCACCAGCAGCGCGCTGCCTTCGGCGATCTTGTCGCCGACCTTGACCTTGATTTCCTTGACCACGCCCGCGTGGGTCGATGGAATCTCCATGCTGGCCTTGTCCGATTCGACCGTGATCAGGGACTGGTCCACCTTGATGGTGTCGCCCACCTTGACCATCAGTTCGATGACTTCGACTTCCTTGAAATCGCCGATATTCGGTACTTTTACCTCTACTGTGCTCATCAATCGCTCCTTACAGCAGAATTTTGCGCATGTCGGCCAGGACTTCGCCGAGGTACACGGAGAATCGCGCGCCCATCGCGCCATCGACCACGCGGTGGTCGTAGGACAGCGAAGTGCCCATCATCAAACGCGGCTGGAAGGCCTTGCCATCCCATACCGGCTTGATCGACGCTTTCGACAGACCGAGAATCGCCACTTCCGGCGCATTCACGATAGGCGTGAAGTGCGTGCCGCCGATGCCGCCCAGGGACGAAATCGTGAAGCTGGCGCCCTGCATGTCGGCCGGTTTCAGCTTGCCTTCGCGCGCCTGCAGCGACAATTCCGTCATTTCGCGGGCGATTTGCGAGACCGACTTCTGGTCCGCACCCTTGATCACGGGCACCACCAGGCCATTCGGCGTGTCGGCCGCGAAGCCGATGTTGTAGTACTGCTTGAGGATCAGGTTCTCGCCCTTGGCGTCGAGCGAGGCGTTAAACGCGGGGAATTTCTTCAGCGCGGCGACGGAGGCCTTGATGACGAAGGCCAGCATGGTCAGCTTGGCCGCATCCTTGTTCTTCGCGTTGGCCGCGTTGGTGTCGACGCGGAACGCTTCCAGGTCCGTCACGTCCGCTTCGTCGAACTGCGTGACGTGCGGGATCATGACCCAGTTGCGGTGCAAATTCGGGCCCGAGATTTTCTTGATGCGCGACAGCGGCAGCAATTCGGTCGTGCCGAATTTGCTGAAGTCCAGCGACGGCCATGGCAGCAGATCCAGGCCCACGCCGGAACCGCCTTTGGCAGCGGCTGGAGCATTTGGCGCGGCAACGGCGCCCGACATCACGCCCTTGACGAAATTCTGCACGTCTTCCTGGGTGATGCGGCCCTTCGGACCGGAACCGCCGACCAGCGCCAGCTCCACGCCCAGTTCGCGCGCGAACTTGCGGATCGAAGGCGAGGCGTGCGCCAGCTTGCCATTTGCGGCAGGCGCGGCGGCAGGTGCCGGGGCAGCGGCGACCGGCGCCGAAGCGACGGCGGCGGCTGGCGCGGCCGGGGCAGGCGCGGCGGCCGGTGCAGCAGCGGCAGCAGCGGCGCCGCCGGTCGTTTCCACCACCAGTACCAGACTACCCTTGGCAACCTTGTCGCCAACCTTGACCTTCAATTCCTTGACGATACCGGCGTGGCTCGATGGGATTTCCATGCTGGCCTTGTCCGATTCGACCGTCAGCAGCGACTGCTCGACGGCGATCGTGTCACCGACCTTGACCATCAGTTCGATGACTTCGACTTCCTTGAAGTCGCCGATATCGGGCACGGTCACTTCGACCAGACCGCCGGCGGCTGGCGCAGGGGCGGCGGCAGGTGCTGCTTCAACAACTGGCGCGGCTGCCGGTGCAGGCGCAGCGGCGGCTGGCGCAGGTGCCGATACCGGGACCGAGGCGTCGTCCGCCACTTCCAGCAGCAGCACCAGCGAACCTTCGGCGATCTTGTCGCCCACATTGACTTTCAATTCCTTGACGACACCGGCGTGGCTCGATGGAATTTCCATGCTGGCCTTGTCCGATTCGACGGTAATGAGGGACTGGTCGACCTTGACCGTGTCGCCCGGCTTGACCATCAGTTCAATGATCTCGACTTCCTTGAAATCGCCGATATCCGGGACTTTGACTTCCACAATGCTCATAGCTTGCTCCGTTATTTTATTTGTCAGATGGACCCGCACACACGCCAGGGCGGCGCTTTCGCACCGCCCTGGCATCATCGGGTCCGCACAACGATTACTGGGTCACCGGATTCGGTTTGTTCGCGTCGATGCCGTACTTGGCGATCGCCTGCTCCACCACCGACACGTCGATCTTGCCTTCGTCAGCCAGCGATTTGAGCGCGGCCACGGTGACATAATAACGGTTCACTTCGAAGAACTCGCGCAGCTTGGCGCGGCTGTCCGAGCGGCCAAAGCCATCGGTACCGAGCACTTTGTAGGTGCGGCCCTTCGGCATGAAGGCGCGGATCTGTTCTGCAAACGCGCGCATGTAGTCGGTCGTGGCGACGATCGGGCCGTCCGTGTCCTGCAACAGTGACGTCACGTACGGCACGCGCTGCTGTTTCGACGGGTTGACCATGTTCCAGCGTTCCGCATCCTGGCCATCGCGGGCCACCAGGGTCAGCGACGGCGCCGACCACACGTCCGCAGCCACGCCCCAGTCGTTGGCAAGCAATTCGGCGGCGAAGATCGATTCGCGCAGGATGGTGCCGCAGCCGATCAGTTGTACGCGCAGCTTGGCGTCAGCTTTGCCTTCCTGCAGCTTGTACATGCCTTTCAGGATGCCTTCTTCCTGGCCTGGCTTGATGCCTGGCTGGGCGTAGTTTTCGTTCATGATCGTGATGTAGTAGAACACATCTTCCTGGTTGGCGATCATGCGGCGCAGGCCGTCCTGGATGATGACGGCGACTTCATGGCTGAAGGTCGGATCGTACGGCATGCAGGTCGGGATGGTCGCGGCGAAGATATGGCTGTGTCCATCTTCGTGCTGCAAGCCTTCGCCGTTCAGGGTCGTGCGGCCGGCCGTGCCGCCCATCAGGAAGCCGCGGGCGCGCATGTCGGCCGAAGCCCATACCTGGTCGCCGATGCGCTGGAAGCCGAACATCGAGTAGAAGGTGTAGAACGGGATCATGATGCGGTCGTTGGTCGAGTACGACGTCGCCGCGGCGATCCACGAGCTCATGCCGCCCGCTTCGTTGATGCCCTCTTGCAGGATCTGGCCGGCCTTGTCTTCGCGGTAGTACATGACCTGGTCTTTGTCGACCGGCTCGTACAACTGGCCTTTCGGGTTGTAGATGCCGATCTGGCGGAACAGGCCTTCCATGCCGAAGGTACGCGATTCATCAACCAGGATAGGCACCACGCGCTGGCCCAGGTTCGGGTCTTTCAGCAGGGTCGAAATGACGCGCACGAACGCTTGCGTGGTGGAGATTTCACGGCCTTCCGGCGTCGCTTCCAGCACGTTCTTGAACGCGTCCAGGCCAGGCACGGGCAAGGTTTCTTCCGACTTCTGGCGGCGCTGCGGCAGGTAGCCACCGAGGGCCTTGCGGCGCTCGTGCAGGTAGACCATTTCCGGCGCGTCATCGGCAGGCTTGAAGAACGGGATGTCGGCCAGCTTGTCGTCAGGGATAGGCAGCGAGAAGCGGTCGCGCATTTCGCGGATGGCTTCGTCGTCGAGTTTTTTCGTCTGGTGCGCCGTGTTGCGCGCTTCGCCGGACTTGCCCATGCCGTAGCCCTTGATGGTTTTCACCAGCAGGACGGTCGGCTGGCCCTTGTGTTCTTGGGCGATCTTGAAGGCCGCGTAGATCTTGTGCGGATCGTGGCCGCCACGGGTCAGGCGCCAGATGTCGTCGTCGGTCATGTTGGCTACCATTTCCAGCAGCTTCGGATGCTTGCCGAAGAAGTGCTTGCGCACGTAGGCGCCATCCTTGGCCTTGTAGTTCTGGTATTCGCCGTCGACGGTTTCCATCATCACGCGCTGCAGGATGCCTTCTTTATCTTGCGCCAGCAGGGCGTCCCAGCCCGGACCCCAGATGACCTTGACGACGTTCCAGCCGGCGCCACGGAATTCGCCTTCCAGTTCCTGGATGATCTTGGTGTTGCCGCGCACAGGGCCGTCCAGGCGCTGCAGGTTGCAGTTGACCACGATGACCAGGTTGTCGAGCATGTCGCGTGCGGCCAGGCCGATCGCGCCCAGGGATTCCGGCTCGTCCATCTCGCCATCGCCGCAGAAGGCCCAGATCTTGCGGTTGTCGGTCTTGGCGATGCCGCGTGCGTGCAGGTACTTCAGGAAGCGCGCCTGGTAGATCGCCATGTGCGGGCCCAGGCCCATCGACACGGTCGGGAACTGCCAGAAGTCCGGCATCAGCTTCGGATGCGGGTACGAGGACAGGCCCTTGCCGTCGACTTCCTTGCGGAAGTTCAGCATTTGCTCTTCGGAGAGGCGGCCTTCGAGGAAGGCGCGCGCGTATACGCCGGGCGAGGAGTGGCCCTGGATGTACAGCAGGTCGCCGCCATGGTCGGCCGTCGGCGCGTGCCAGAAGTGGTTGAAACCGATGCCCAGCATGTTCGCCAGCGAAGCGAACGAGGACAAGTGGCCGCCCAGGTCGCCGTCGGCGCGGTTGGCCTTGACCACCATGGCCATGGCGTTCCAGCGCATCCACGAGCGCAGGCGCTCTTCGTATTCCAGGTTGCCCGGGCAGTGTGCTTCTTGTTTGGTGGGGATGGTATTGACGTAGGCGGTGGTGCTGGAGAACGGGATCTGGGCGCCACGGCGGCGGGCCAGGTCAACCATGCGCTCCATCAGGTAATGCGCGCGTTCCGGACCTTCATTTTCCAGCACGGCTTCGAGCGCGTCCAGCCACTCCTTGGTTTCCTGCATATCCGGGTCGGTGCCGATCTGTGTCGTTACCTGGTTCAGTTGAGCTGACATCTGTTGAGTCTCCTTTGTGAACGCCCCACCCCGATTTTCCGGATCGCTGTCGGACGGTATTTCGCTGATTATTTACTATTAAGTCGGTTTAGTGTGGGGATTCTAACAGCGTATTTAGTATTTTTCAAATTACGATATAGCATTTCATATTGTGAAAACACCCTATGAAATTTATGCTGCAGTGCCGCAAATTCCGCCCGGAAATTAGGATGAGCAGAGTAGCAAAATGAATCAACACCCCGGTCGCCTGCACAGGCTCCCCGGGCCAAGCGAGCCTGAAAAATGTCGAGGGCAAGGCGCGGCGACGCAGACAGTACGCCAGTACGGCAAGGAGCTGCAACGCCGCCATCGGCATTTTCTCAGGCCCGCGTTTCCGGCCCGCTGTTATTAAGCCTTGCGCTTTTAAACGCATGGCACTGCTTAACTTAACGGCTTGGCGCCAAAACCGCCCCTTTGCGCCGGCCGGCTTTATAATCTGTCTTTTCCCTCCCACACAGCCTCCCTACCATGCCAGCACAACTGATCGACGGAATCGCCCTCTCCCAAAAACTGCGCAGCGAGATCGCCACGCGCGCCGCCGCCCTCACGGCCAAGGGCACCCAGCCCGGCCTGGCCGTGATACTCGTCGGCGAAGACCCGGCCAGCCAGGTGTATGTGCGCAACAAGGTCAAGGCGTGCGGCGACGTGGGTTTCCACTCGGTGCTGGAAAAATATGAAGCGGACCTGTCCGAAGCGGACTTGCTGGCACGCATCGCCAGCCTGAACGCCGACCCCGCCATCCACGGCATCCTCGTGCAAATGCCCTTGCCCAAGCACATCAACCCGCACAAGGTCATCGAAGCGATCTCCACGACGAAAGACGTGGATGGCTATTCCGTGCTGAGCGCCGGCGAACTGATGACGGGCTTGCCCGGCTTCCGCCCGTGCACGCCATATGGCTGCATGAAACTGATCGAAAGCACTGGCGTCGACTTGCGCGGCAAGCACGCCGTCGTCATCGGCCGCAGCAACACCGTCGGCAAGCCGATGGCCCTGCTGCTCTTGCAAGCGAACGCTACCGTCACCATCTGTCATAGTGCGACCCCGGACCTGGGCCTGTACACACGCCAGGCGGACGTGGTCGTGGCCGCCGTCGGCCGCCGCAACACCCTGACGGCCGACATGGTCAAGCCGGGCGCCATCGTCATCGACGTGGGCATGAACCGCGACGATGACGGCAAGCTGTGCGGCGACGTGGATTTTGCCGGCGTGAAAGAAGTCGCCTCCCACATCACCCCCGTACCGGGTGGCGTGGGTCCGATGACGATCACGATGTTGCTGATGAACACCGTCGAAGCCGCCGAGCGCATTTAAGAGGAGCACCTGAGAAAACGTCCATGGCTGCGTTGCAGTGCCTCGCCGTACTATTCGTACTGCCTTCGGCACCGCGCCTTGCCCTGAACGTTTTTCAGGCGCTCCATATATGAAGACAGAATGGACGAACCGACGATGAATACCAATCCCCTGCTTGATTTTTCCGGCTTGCCACGCTTTGACGCGATCACGCACGAGCATGTCACGCCTGCCATCGATACCCTCCTGGAACAGGCACGCGCCACGGTGGCGCAGCTGGAAGCGCCCATGGAAGAAGTGAGCTGGGACAACTTCGTCGCGCCCCAGGACCAGATCGCCGAAACCCTGGGCCGCGCCTGGAGCATCGTCAATCACCTCAATAGCGTGATCGATACGCCCGAACTGCGCGCCGCCTACAATGCGAACCAGCCCAAGGTGACGGAGTTCTTGACCGAACTGGGCCAGAACGAAATCCTCTTCGGCAAATACAAGCAATTGCAGGCCCGCGCCGATTTCGCCAGCCTGTCGCCGGCGCGCCGGCGCATCGTCGAGAATGCCGTGCGCGACTTCCGCCTGGGCGGCGCCGAGTTGCCCGAGGACAAGAAAGAGCGCTTTGGCGCCATCCAGGAAGAGCACGCTGCCGTCTCGACGCGTTTTTCCGAAAACGTGCTCGACGCCACGAATGACTACAAGTTGCTGGTCGAGAACGAAAGCGACCTGGCCGGCCTGCCCGACGACGTGAAGGCCGCCGCGCGCGCCGCCGCCGAAAAAGCGGGCAAGCAAGGGTACGAATTCTCGCTGCACTTCCCGTCGTATTACCCGATCCTGCAATTTGCCGACCAGCGCGCACTGCGCGAAACCATCTACCGCGCCAACGCCACCAAGGCGTCGGACCAGGGCGAGGTCTTCAGCAAAAAAGAGGACTGGGACAATACCCAGAATATCGTCACCCTGTTGCAATTGCGCGACGAAGAGGCAAAACTGCTCGGCTACGCCAATTTCGCCGAAGTGTCGCTCGTTTCCAAAATGGCCACCTCGCCCGCGCAAGTCATCGCTTTCCTGGAAGACCTGGCCCAACGCGCCCGTCCGTTCGCCGAGAAAGACCTGGCCGAACTGACGCAATTCGCCAAGGAAGAACTGGGCATCGCCGAGCTGCAGGCGTGGGACGTGCCGTACGCTTCCGAAAAACTGCAGGAACGCCGCTACGCGTTCTCGGCCCAGGAAGTCAAACAATATTTCCCTGAACACAAGGTCATCGACGGCCTGTTCCGCCAGATCCAGAACCTGTTCGCCGTCGAGATCAAACTGGATACGGCGCCCGTCTGGCACCCGGACGTGCGCTTTTACCGCATCGAGCGCGACGGCAAGCTGGTCGGCCAGTTCTACCTGGACCTGTATGCGCGCGCGGGCAAGAGCGGCGGCGCCTGGATGGACGACGCGCGCGGCCGCCGTGCCGACGCGCAACACGTGCAAACGCCGATCGCCTACCTGACCTGCAATTTCACGCAGCCGGCCGTGGTCGACGGCCAGGTTCAGCCAGCGCTGTTTACGCACGATGAAGTGATCACCCTGTTCCACGAATTCGGCCACGGCTTGCACCACATGCTGACGGTGGTCGACGAGCTGGGCGTGTCGGGCATTGCCGGCGTCGAATGGGATGCCGTGGAACTGCCGTCGCAATTCATGGAAAACTTCTGCTGGGAATGGGAAGTGCTCGAACACATGACGGCGCATGCCGTCACGGGCGAGCCGCTGCCGCGCGCGCTGTACGACAAGATGCTGGCGGCCAAAAATTTCCAGTCCGGCTTGCAAACCCTGCGCCAGGTGGAGTTCTCCTTGCTCGACATGCATTTGCACTATGACTACGATGCTGGCACGGGCCAGAGCGTGCAGCAGCTGATCGACGGCGTGCGCGCCAAATTCGCGCTGATCATCCCGCCCGCCTTCAACCGCTTCCAGAATTCCTTCGGGCATATCTTCTCCGGCGGCTACGCGGCCGGCTACTACAGCTACAAATGGGCCGAGGTGCTGTCCGCCGACGCCTATGCGGCGTTTGAAGAAGCCAGGGCGCTGGGACCGGCCGCCACGACGGCGGCGGGCAAGCGCTACCTGCAGGAAATCCTGTCCGTCGGCGGCTCGCGCCCGGCGCTGGAATCGTTCACGGCCTTCCGTGGCCGCGAACCGTCGATCGACGCCCTGCTGCGCCATAGCGGCATGGCAGCTTGAAAGGCGACATGACGCGCGTCGATTTTCACAGCAACGTGCCGGACAAGCTGGCTTACGCCTGCCGCCTGGTGCGCAAAGCCTACATGGCCGGCAACAAGGTCGTCGTGCTGGTGCAAGATGACGCCCAGCTCGACGCCTTGAACAGCGCCATGTGGACCATTTCCGCCACGGATTTCCTGCCGCACGTGCTGGCCGGCGACCCGCTGGCGGCGCAAACGCCCATCATCCTGACCGATGACGCGGCGGCCGAGCTGCCGCACCACGACATCCTCGTCAACCTGTCGCAGCTGCCGCCGCCCAACTATGCGCAGTTCCAGCGCGTGTTCGAGATCGTCTCCATGGATGAACAAGATGCGGAGGCGGGCCGCCAGCGCTTCCTGCACTACCGCCAGCAAGACGTGCAGCCGACGCATTTCGTGGCGGGTAAAGCATGAACCAGCCGCCATTCGACCAGGGCATTCCCCTGCTGACGGAGGTGCTGCTGGGGCCGGAATTAGCTCCCGCCATCCCGGCAGAGCCTGCTGTACCGGCACCGCCGGCATTGCCGCCAGCGGTGGCGCAGCCCGACTGGGACGCCATCGAACAGCGGCTGACGCAGCGCATCCTGCACCAGGTGCAGGGCAAGATCGACCATCTGCTGGAAGAGCGCATCGCCCACGTCCTGCAGACGGCGCTGCAAAACGCCCTGATCGGCATGCGCGGCGCCCTGCGCGCAGACTTGCAGCAGTCGCTGGAACAGATCGTGGCGCATGCGGTGAGCCATGAACTGGGGCATTTGCATCCGCCCGCGCAGTAACTGCACGTCTGCCGTTGGCACCATTTAACCCACCGGCAAAAATCCGGGGTCAGACCCGACGGGTCTGACCCCAGCATTTACCTCCTACACCTTTCCCCCTCCCAACGCCATTCTTTGGTGCGCTCGCGCCTGCGAAACCGGTGCATCGCGCCTCACTTTGGTGATTGTTGCGACAAAATGCAAAAAGCCCCAAAAGCGGCTTTGCGCCGTCTGTTTTTTGTTGTACCGTTCTTCACACGTACCGCCATTCGAAGCGGTTTCACGAGACGCCGCCGTATCTTTATCCATTGGAGAATGTTTATGCTGCTCAAGACCAAAGTCCTTCCTCTCGCCCTCGCCCTCGCTTTTGCCGGTCATGCGGGCGCGCAGGAAATCATCAAGATAGGCCACGTCGCCCCGGTCTCTGGCGCCAGCTCCCACCTGGGCAAGGATAACGAAAACGCGGCCAAGATGGCCATCGAGGATTTGAACGCCAAAGGCTTCAAGATCGACGGCAAAGTCGTCAAATTCGTGCTGGTGCCCGAAGATGACGCGGCCGATCCCAAGCAGGGCACGGCCGTGGCGCAAAAGCTCGTCGACGCCAAGGTCAACGGCGTGGTCGGCCACCTGAACTCGGGCACGACGATTCCCGCCTCGCGCATTTACTTCAATGCCGGCATTCCGCAGATTTCGCCGGCCGCCACCAACCCGACCTACACCCAGCAAAAATTCAACACGGCCTTCCGCGTGGTGGCCAATGACAACAAGCTGGGGGGAACTTTGGGCGCGTATGCCGTGGGCAAGCTGCAAGCGAAGAAAATCGCCGTCATCGATGACCGCACGGCCTACGGCCAGGGCGTGGCGGAACAGTTCGTCAAGGGCGCCAAGAAGGCGGCGCCTGGCGTGCAAATCGTCGGCAAGGAATTTACCAATGCCAACGCGACCGACTTCAATGCCATTTTGACCAGCATCAAGTCGAAAAATCCCGACCTGATCTTCTTTGGCGGCATGGATTCCGTGGGCGGCCCCATGCTGCGCCAGATGAAGGCGCTGGGCATCAAGGCCAAGTTCATGGGCGGCGACGGCTTGTGCACGGAGCCGCTGGGCAAGCTGGCCGGCGACGCCGTGGGCGAAGACATGGTCACCTGCGCGGAAGCGGGCGGCGTGACGGGCGCGCAGCAAAAAGGCATGGACGATTTCCGCGCCCGCTACAAGCAGAAATACAATATGGAAGTGCAGCTGTACGCACCGTACGTCTACGATGCCGTGATGACCATGGCCACCGCCATGGCCGACGCGAAATCGTCGAAACCGTCCGTCTACCTGCCATTCCTGGCAAAGGTGCACTACCAGGGCGTGACGGGCCCGATCTCGTTCGATGCCAACGGCGACATCAAGGATGGCGCGCTGACGCTCTTTACGTACCGCGACGGCAAGAAAACCAAGATGGAAGTGATCAAGTAAACGGCTGTTCTGCCACGTAAGCGAGTAAACCTTCGGCCAGCGCGTCGAAGGTGGCGCGGCAGCGCAGGCTGCCGCGCAAGTCTTCATGCATGGTGACCCAGGTTTCCATCGGCAGCGAAAACGCTTGCGGCAACACGCGCCGCAGGGCCGGATCGCGCGCCGCCAGCCCCACCTGGCACACGCCGATACCGGCGCCCGCGCGTATCAGGGCCAGTTGCGCCAGGTCGCTGTCGCTGCGCCAGGCAAAGTTGTCCCGCGAAAATCCCTGAAAGACCGCAGCCGCGTTGCGCACGAAGGGGCTCGCCTCGTCGTAGCCGATGACGGCGTGTTGCGCTAAGTCAAGCAATCCGGCCGGCGTGCCATGCTGCGCCAGATAATCCGCGTGGGCATGCAAGCCCAGTTCGATCTCGCCCACCTTGCGCGCCACCAGCTGCTCCTGACGCGGGCGCAGCATGCGCACGGCGATGTCCGCCTCGCGGCGCAGCAAATCCTGCACCTTGTTGCTCAATACCAATTCGATGGTCAAGCCCGGATGGCGTACGCGCAGGCGGGCCAGTATCGGCGGCAGCACTTCCACGCCCACCACTTCGCTGACCGCGATGCGCACGACGCCGGTCACGCCCTGCCCCTGGCTGCTGGCGGCGCGCTGCATCAGGGCGGCAGTGTGCTCCATGGTCTCCGCATGGGGCCGCAGCGCCAGCGCCACTTCCGTGGGCAGCAAGCCCTGCTGGGAGCGCGTAAACAGGGTCGCGCCCAGCTCCTTTTCCAGAGCGGCGATATGCCGGCCGACGGTGGGCTGCGTGATGCCCAGCGCGCGGGCCGCGCCGGACAGCGAGCCGTGTTTCAGCACGGCCAGCAACGAACGATAGTATTCCCAGGCAATCGAGGTGGTCATGCATAAATGTATAGCTTGTACTCGATGTTCGTCAATTCCCAATTAGCCTCGCGCGGCAGATACTGGCGCCATCAACCACACGGAGGCCATGATGGAAAACACGAAAACGGTTTTGGTACTGGGCGCCACGGGCGGCATCGGCGGCGAGATGCTGCGCCAGCTATTGGCGGCGAGCTGGCAGGTGCGCGCCTTGACGCGGGGAGCAACGCCATCGCCACGCGGCGACGGCATTGAATGGCTGCGCGGCGACGCGCTGTCGCGCGCGGACGTGCTGGCGGCCGCCAAAGGCTGCGCCGTCATCGTGCACGCCGTCAACCCGCCCGGCTACCGCCACTGGGGCCGGCTGGTGCTGCCCATGCTCGACAACACCATCGCCGCGGCGACGGCCGAAGGCGCCACCATCGTGCTGCCTGGTACCGTCTACAACTTTGGGCCCGACGCCTTTCCCGTGCTGGCAGAAGAGGCGCCGCAGCACCCGCAGACGCGCAAGGGCGCCATCCGCGTGGAACTGGAAGCACGGCTGGAACGGGCCAGCACGCAGGGCGCCAGGGTGCTGATCGTGCGCGCGGGCGACTTCTTCGGCCCCCGCGCCGGCAACAACTGGTTTTCGCAGGGCCTGGTGAAACCGGGCCAGGGCGTGCGCAGCATCCTGTATCCGGGCGCGCCCGGCGTGGGCCACCAGTGGTCCTACCTGCCGGACGTGGCGCGCACGATGCTGCAATTGCTGTCCATGCGCGCCACCTTGCCCGCGTTCTCCCGCTTTCACATGGCCGGCCACTGGGACCACGACGGCCGGCAAATGACGGGCGCGATTGCCCGCGTGGTGGCACAGGCCACAGGCACGCCTCCGGCCATCCGGCGCTTTCCGTGGTGGCTGGTGGCGCTGGCGTCGCCGTTCGTGGCGACCCTGCGCGAAATGCGCGAGATGCGCTATCTGTGGCAAACGCCCTTGCGCATGGAGAATGCGCGGCTGCTGGCCGTGCTGGGGCAAGAGCCGCATACGCCGCTCGACGAGGCCGTGCGGGCGACATTGCAGGGCATGGGTAATCTGCAAAAGGCAACGGGCAAAAAAAATGCGCCGGGATTGCCGGCGCGCTGATTGCTGGTACTGCGGCACAGATTATTTCTGTGCCAGTACCCATTTGACCAAGGTGTGGGCTTCCGCCTCGCTCACTTGCGGGTTCGCTGGCATCGGGATCGCGCCCCAGGTGCCGGAACCGCCCTTCATGACTTTCGCCACGAGCTTGGCTTCCGCGTCTTTTTGACCGGCATACTTGGCCGCCACGTCTTTATACGCAGGACCCACCAGTTTCGTGCTCACCGCGTGGCAAGCCATGCAGTTTTTTGCTTTCGCCAGGTCCGGATTGGCCAATGCTGCTTGCGATGCCAGAGCCGATACGGTCAATACACTCACCAACATAAAACGTTTCATTGTCTTTTCTCCAAAGTTACTTCCTGCGGCATTTTACTGTGTTTCCGCAGATGCACCACGAGCCCAGATCAAGCGTTTCAATGTAGTAACGCAATGTAGTAGCGATTAGGCACTCATATTCTGCCCCATCTGCGCGCACCTGACCATGTTGTTTGTAAGGCGATGTAACGACAGGCGGCCCCGTGCGGTCAAACGGGGCCGGCCGTCGCACATATACAACAAATCAGCGTTTCTGCTTTTTCAGCTGCGACAGGTCGCGCACGGCGCCGCGGTCGGCCGACGTCGTCAGCGCCGCATACGCCTGCAGCGCCTGCGACACGTAGCGCTCGCGGTTGACGGGCAGCCAGGCATCGTCGCCCTTCGCTTCCATGGCGGCGCGGCGCGCGGCCAGCTGCGCATCCGTGACGCGCAGGTTGATGCTGCGCTCGGGGATGTCGATGTCGATGAAGTCGCCCTCTTCCACCAGGCCGATGGCACCGCCTTCGGCCGCTTCCGGCGAAGCGTGGCCGATCACCAGGCCCGAGGAACCGCCCGAGAAGCGCCCGTCCGTGAACAGCGCGCACGCCTTGCCCAGGCCCTTCGATTTGATGTACGAGGTCGGATACAGCATTTCCTGCATGCCGGGGCCGCCTTTCGGGCCTTCGTAGCGAATGATGACGACATCGCCCTCATGCACGGTATCGGCCAAAATCGCTGCAACAGCGGTATCCTGGCTTTCGAACACGCGCGCCTTGCCCGAGAATTTCAAAATGCTTTCATCGACGCCGGCCGTCTTGACGATGCAGCCCTTTTCGGCCAGGTTGCCGTACAGGACGGCCAGGCCGCCATCCTGCGAGTACGCATGCGCCTTGTCGCGGATGCAGCCGGTGGCGCGGTCCATGTCGACGGCGGCAAAACGCTCAGACTGCGAAAACGCCGTCTGCGTCGGCACGCCGCCCGGCGCGGCGCGGAACAGTTCATGCACGGCCGGATTGTCCGTGCACATGATGTCGTTTTGCGCGATGGCGTCGGCCAGGGTCGGCGCGTGGATCGTTGGCAAGGTCGTGTTCAAGAGGCCGGCGCGCGCCAGTTCGCCCAGAATCCCCACGATGCCGCCGGCGCGGTGCACGTCTTCGATATGGTATTTGTCCGTCATCGGCGCGACCTTGCACAGGCACGGTACCTTGCGCGAGATGCGGTCGATGTCGGCCATGGTGAATTCCACTTCCGCCTCGTGCGCGGCGGCCAGCAAATGCAGCACGGTGTTGGTCGAGCCGCCCATGGAGACGTCGAGCGCCATGGCGTTCTCGAACGCGGCCTTGGTGGCGATCGAGCGTGGCAGCACCGAGTAGTCATCCTGCTCGTAGTGGCGCTTGGCCAGTTCGACGATCAGGCGTCCCGCGCGCAGGAACAGCTGCTGGCGGTCCGAGTGCGTGGCCAGAATCGTGCCGTTGCCGGGCAGGGCCAGGCCCAGCGCTTCGGTCAGACAGTTCATCGAGTTGGCCGTAAACATGCCGGAGCAGGAACCGCAGGTCGGGCAGGCCGAGCGTTCGATTTCCGCCACGTCGGCGTCGGACACGCTGCTGTCGCCCGCCTTGATCATGGCGTCGACCAGATCGAGCTTGATGATCTTCTGCGTGCCGTTGACCACCTTGACGACCTTGCCCGCTTCCATCGGCCCGCCGGAAATAAACACGACGGGGATGTTGATGCGCATGGCGGCCATCAGCATGCCCGGCGTGATCTTGTCGCAGTTCGAGATGCAGACCATGGCGTCGGCGCAGTGGGCATTGACCATGTATTCGACGGAGTCGGCGATCAGGTCGCGCGAGGGCAGCGAATACAGCATGCCGCCGTGGCCCATGGCGATGCCGTCATCGACGGCGATGGTGTTGAATTCCTTGGCCACGCCGCCGGCCGCCTCGATTTCGCGCGCCACCATCTGGCCCAGATCCTTCAGATGCACGTGACCGGGCACGAACTGGGTGAACGAGTTGACGACGGCGATGATCGGCTTGTCGAAGTCGCCATCCTTCATGCCGGTGGCGCGCCACAGGGCGCGGGCGCCAGCCATGTTGCGGCCGTGGGTGGTGGTGCGGGAGCGGTATTGCGGCATGATGGGGTCCTTCCAAGGATGATTGATGCCTGACTGCGCGGATTTTCAACAAAACCCTGCATGCAGTGGGGGTACGTCAGATTGCCTTGTGCGCGCCCCACTGTCAAATATATGATGCACATGCCTGTGAGTCGTTTTGCATATCACAGCGATCAATCCGCATGGAAACACATATGAATCTTGAGCTGCGCCAGCTGCGCTATTTCGTCACCGTCGCCGAGGAATTGCACTTCGGCCGCGCCGCCGCGCGCCTGCACATGACGCAGCCACCGCTGTCGCAAACCATCATGGCGCTGGAAGAACTGCTGGGCGCACCGCTGTTCGTGCGCACCCGGCGCGAGGTGCAGCTGACGCCGGCCGGCACGGCCCTGCTGCCCGAGGCGCGCCGCCTGCTGGCGCAGGCGCTCGATTTGCCCGCGCTGGTACGGCGGGCCGCGCAGGGCGAGGCGGGGCGTCTGAGCCTGGCGTTTGTCTCGTCGGCCGACTACAGCGTGCTGCCGCCCCTGCTGCGCGCCTACCAGACCGCCTATCCGCAGGTGCAGATCGCGTTGCAGGAAGCCACCTCCGACTTGCAGCTCGATGAATTGCTGGCCGGGCGCACGGATGCGGGCCTGTTGATCCCGCCCCTGCCCGAGAAGGCGAAAGGAGAGCTCGACTACCTGCCCGTGCTGGCCGAGCCGCTGGTGCTGGCCGCGCCGTCCGGCCTCGACATATTAAATACGCCGGGCCCCGTACGCCTGCGCGACCTGCCGCCCCTGCCTTTGATCATTTTCCCGCGCGCGATATCGCCCGCCCTGCACGACGCGATAGTGGGCGTGTTCCGCGCGGCTGGCATCACGCCGCAGATCGGCCAGGAAGCGATCCAGATGCAAACCATCGTCAGCCTCGTCTCGGCTGGCATGGGCATCGCGCTTGTGCCACAATCGGTATCGAATCTGATGCGCCCGGGCGTAGAATACAGGCCGTTGCAGGAAGCCACGCCGCTGGTGGAAACGGGCCTGGCCTGGCGCCGCGACAATCCGTCCGCCGTGCTGCAGGGTTTCCTGGCGCTGCTGCGCAAGCAACTCAGCGCGACCGCCGATTAAATTAAGTGGTCGCTAAGGCAAAAAACCGCAAGCGCCCCCATACTACGCAACCTTGGCTTTAAACAAAGAAAGAAACCCCATGCTGATACACCCGATGCCCGACCCGATAGCCATCCAGATCGGCCCGCTCGCCGTGCACTGGTACGGCCTGATGTATGTGCTGGCCTTTGCCCTGTTCATTATCCTGGGCAGAGTGCGCATCAAGCAGCCGCACATCGCCGTGCTGGGCTGGAAGAAGGAAGACCTCGATGACATGCTGTTCTACGGCATGCTGGGCGTGGTGATCGGCGGGCGCCTGGGCGAAGTGCTGTTCTACCGCCCCGAATACTTCATGCACAATCCGCTCGAGATCTTCATGGTCTGGCATGGCGGCATGTCCTTCCATGGCGGCTTCCTCGGCGTCATCCTGGCCATGTATCTGTGGAGCCGCAAGGCGGGCCGCAACCTGTTCGACGTGCTCGACTTCATCGCCCCGCTGGTGCCGCTCGGTTATGCGGCCGGCCGCCTGGGCAACTTCATCAATGCCGAACTGCCGGGCCGCATCGCGCCGGACACCCTGCCGTGGGCCATGCAGTGGCCAGGCATTCCGTATCCCGTGCACCCGTCGCCGATCTACCAGATGCTGATCGACGGCATTTTGGTGTTCATCATCCTGTGGCTGTATGCGCGCAAGCAGCGCCCGCGCATGGCCGTCGGCGCCATGTTCACCCTGCTGTACGGCTGCGCGCGCTTCTTCACGGAATACTTCCGCACGCCGGACTGGGAAGTCGTCTGGCTGGGCGTGCCGATCACCTCGGGTCAGATGCTGTCGCTGCCGATGATCGTCGGCGCCATCGCGCTGCTGGTATGGGCGTATAAAAGCCAGGTGATGGGCACGCCGCCCACCAAGGCGCGCGCAGCCTGAGGAACAGTTAAGCCTGCAACTTACTTGTAATCACCTTCCATTGCGCCGGCGTCACCGGCGTGATGGACAAACGGCTGCCCTTCTTCAACAGCAGCATGTCTTCCAGTTCCGGCATCTGGCGCATCTCGGACAGAGGCAGCAGCGCCGTCTTCTTCACGCCGCGCACATCGACACTGATCCAGCGCGGCTGTTCAGGCGTGGCCTTGGCATCGAAATACTTGCCACCTTCTTCAAACTGGCTGTGATCGGGATACGCGCCGCTGGCCACTTCGGCCACGCCCGCCACGCCCGGCTGCGGGCAGCTCGAATGATAAAACAGCACGCCATCGCCCGGCCGCATGCCATCGCGCATGAAGTTGCGCGCCTGGTAGTTGCGCACGCCGAACCACGGCATGGTGTGATCGGGCGCCGCCATCAGGTCGTCGATGCTCACTTCATCGGGTTCGGATTTCATCAGCCAATATTGTTTCATGCAGACTCCGTGTGAAAGCGACAGACGTAAAAAAACGGTTGCGCAGGATGCGGCAACCGTTTTCAGTTGTACTGACAAATGCAATGCAAATTAGGCCCCGCCTGTGCCGCTATGCCGGCATCCCGAACCAAACGGTTCAAGGTGGTCACGTTAGTTCAATTTCGGGTTCGTCGAACGAGCGACGCTCACTCCCATCAAACAAAATTCGCAACCGATGCGCATAAATGGTTCAAGGAATATATGGCAATCGCGAACACCGCAGGGTAGACCCAAGTTTACTCCTTTGCTCGCGCATCGCAAAGACAAATCGTACCGTGCCCGCTTAAAATCCAATTAATAACACCGAATAAAACCGTAGCGAGCGGCGATGAATTGTGGCTAAGAAGCGCAGCTGTACTAGAGCACAGCGAGCATCGCAGGCCGCAATGCACGACGCGCAGCAGGTTTGATTCGGTGTTTAAAAAAGGTTTTCCTGGGGCGTCAATGCGCTGTCGAGCACAGTGTGCATGGCCGAGATTTTCTGCTTCACTTCGAGGATCGTCAATTCCGACAGCGGACCTTGCGGCGACTTCACGGAGAGGAATTCCGCGGCCACACCCAGCGCGGCCAGCACGGCGATGCGGTCGTTGCCCTTGACCTTGCCCGCGTCGCGGATGGCTTTCATTTTGCTATCGAGATAGATCGCCGCTTCGCGCAGCGCGCGCTCTTCGCCGTCGCGACACACCATGCTGTAGGACTGGCCCATGATATTGACATCGACACGCGGCATTACGCTTCCTTCTCGTTCTCGGCAATATAAGCGCCCGCTTCCGAAGCGGCTTGCTCCAGGCCAGCTTGCACCAGTTCGGGAATTTTTTCCAGCAACGCTTCCACCCGCTCCTGCGCCTCGCGCATGCGTTGTACATACAGGGCGTTCTCGGCGGCCAGCGCGGTATTGTCCTTGCGCAGTTGCGCGTTTTCACGGCGCAGCGCATGGGTCATTTCGGCCAGCAGGCCTATTTTGTCGGATAATTCGTTGAATTCGGAAATCATCCCGCCACTATAGGGCGGACGCTCCATGGGCGTCAATCGAATCACGCCGCTGTCACACATATTTACATCAATGCAGGGCAGTTGGCGGACAATACACGCTTTTTCCGGCGCTTTTCGCCATCTGCACGCATCCGCCAGCGCAGCGATGGCAGCGTTTTACTCGTCAACGTAATCGGCTTCGATATCGAGTCCGCCATAACGGTTTTCGCAAGAGCGGCGCACCAGCGTCTGCTGTCCGTCCTTGCCGTCAAGCACCATCGTCAAGTCGCGGCAAGTACGGCGGTAGCTGCCAGGTTTGGCGTCCGTCCCCGAGGGCGTCAGGCGCACTGCCAGCGGCGCCGCATTGCCCAGGCCCTTGTTGCTCCACTGGCGCGTCTTGCCATCCTCTTCATCTTTCAAGGTACGCACGGCGGCCGTCAGCAGGGCTTGTTGTTCCTTGGCATTGAGCTTGGCGATGGTGACGTCGGACAGGAAAGGCGGATACACGACGGCGGCCGGGTCCTTGCCCTGCACATCCCAGCGGCCGCTGTTCTGCGAACAGGTGCGGCGGCTCAGGTCTTGCGACTTGCCTGCCGCCGTGACGACGAATTTCAGGTCGCGACAGACGTGCGCCTTCAGGCTGTGTTCCGTCATGCCGGAGTTGCTGAAGTTATACGTGACTTTCACCAGCACGCCATTGTCGGCGCCGTTGTCCCATACATGGGCTTGCTGGTCGTCGTCATCCTTGTTGAGGTCGTTGAACAGGTCATTGAGCAGCATTTCCTTTTCCAGCGGCGTGAGGGTGGCCACGGTGATCTCGTCGACGATGGTGGGCGTTTGCGCGGCGGCATTGCCCAGGCAGGCGAGGCCGACGACGGTAGCGCCCAGCAAGCGCAGCACGGGACGGGAAACAGGAAATGGCATGGCGTTCTTTCTGGAGCAAGTGGCGATATTGATATGCAATTGCAATCATCTTATCAAATTCCATAGTAAAACTCTGTTTCCTGCGCGTACAGGAACGCCCACCATTCGTACGGCATGCTAGAGTCGCTGCTGTTGCTGACGCCCGGGAACGCGACTTGCGCTGGCGCAAACCCAGTGCAGATGCAGACTCTGCAGACCATCTATCTTTATGCGCTACTTGAATTAGCACCATACCGTCCCTATAATTAGCACTCGTTAGTAGAGAGTGCTAACAAACTCTTTCGTAGCAATCCTCAGGACTGATAGTGCTTGCCAGACCACTGCAGGGAACACTACGCGGCGGGCGACGCCGCGATGCACCACTGCCGCAGACAGGCAAGAACAAGATGACCCGGGGTTTGCTTGACCGTTGCGGGCTGCTTTCAACGGCGGTCACTGAAAGCACGTCTGGCGCTGTGCCGGAAATGTATTCATTTAGCAACACTTATCCATTGAACTTTAAGGAGTTTTGTATGAATCTGCGCCCATTGAACGATCGCGTCATCGTCAAACGCCTCGACCAGGAAACCAAAACTGCGTCCGGCCTCATCATTCCTGATGCAGCCGCTGAAAAACCGGATCAAGGCGAAGTCCTTGCCGTAGGCAATGGCAAGATTCTCGACGACGGCAAAGTCCGTCCTCTGGATGTCAAAGTGGGCGACCGCGTCCTGTTCGGCAAGTACGCCGGCCAAACCGTCAAAGTTGACGGCGATGAGCTGCTGGTCATGCGCGAAGAAGACATCATGGCGATCGTCGTCAAGTAATTGTTTCCACGTTGTAGACAGATACATCCCGAAACTCAGGAGAATTGAACATGGCAGCTAAAGAAGTAGTATTCGGCGACGCAGCGCGCGCCAAGATGGTCGAAGGCGTCAATATCCTCGCCAACGCAGTCAAAGTAACGCTGGGCCCGAAAGGCCGCAACGTCGTGCTGGAGCGCTCGTTCGGCGCCCCTACCGTCACCAAGGATGGTGTTTCGGTAGCGAAAGAAGTTGAACTCAAAGACAAGCTCATGAACATGGGCGCGCAAATGGTCAAGGAAGTTGCTTCCCGCACCAGCGACAACGCCGGCGACGGTACCACCACCGCGACCGTGCTGGCACAAGCCATCGTGCGCGAAGGCATGAAGTTCGTTGCCGCCGGCATGAACCCGATGGACCTGAAGCGCGGTATCGACAAAGCGGTTGCCGCCACCGTCGAAGAACTGGCGAAAATCGCCCGTCCTTGCACCACGACCAAAGAAATCGCCCAGGTTGGCGCGATCTCGGCGAACTCGGACTACTCGATCGGCGAGCGTATCGCTGAAGCGATGGAAAAAGTCGGCAAAGAAGGCGTGATCACGGTAGAAGACGGCAAGTCGCTGAACGACGAGCTGGACATCGTTGAAGGTATGCAGTTCGACCGCGGCTACCTGTCGCCATACTTCATCAACAACCCAGAGAAGCAAGTTGCCGTCCTGGACAGCCCATTCGTCCTGCTGTGCGACAAGAAAATCTCGAACATCCGTGACCTGCTGCCGGTACTGGAACAAGTCGCAAAAGCTGGCCGTCCACTGCTGATCATCGCAGAAGACATCGAAGGCGAAGCGCTGGCGACCCTGGTTGTGAACAACATCCGCGGCATCCTGAAAACTTGCGCAGTGAAAGCACCTGGCTTCGGCGACCGCCGCAAAGCCATGCTGGAAGACATCGCTGTCCTGACGGGCGGCCAGGTCATCGCTGAAGAAGTCGGCCTGACCCTGGAAAAAGTGACCCTGGCCGAACTGGGCCAGGCGAAACGCATCGAAGTCGGCAAAGAAAACACCATCGTCATCGATGGCGCTGGCGAAGCTGCCTCGATCGAAGCACGCGTGAAACAAGTGCGTGTACAGATCGAAGAAGCGACCTCGGACTACGACCGTGAAAAACTGCAAGAGCGCGTCGCCAAACTGGCTGGCGGCGTTGCCGTGATCAAGGTTGGCGCAGCCACCGAAGTCGAAATGAAAGAGAAAAAAGCCCGCGTTGAAGATGCACTGCACGCGACCCGCGCTGCTGTGGAAGAAGGCATCGTGCCAGGCGGCGGCGTAGCCCTGCTGCGCGCACGCGCCAACATCACGGTCAAGGGCGACAATCCTGATCAAGACGCTGGTATCAAGATCGTCCTGCGCGCAATGGAAGAGCCACTGCGCATGATCGTGCAAAACGCTGGCGAAGAAGCTTCGGTCGTCGTGGCAGCCGTACTGGCTGGCACGGGCAACTACGGCTACAACGCTGCCAACGGCACGTATGGCGACATGGTGGAAATGGGCGTCCTGGACCCAGCCAAAGTGACCCGTTCGGCGCTGCAAAACGCCGCTTCGATCGCTTCGCTGATGCTGACAACCGACTGCATGGTCTGCGAAATCGCTGACGACAAAGCAGGCGGCGGCATGGGCGGCGGCATGGGTGGTATGGGCGGCATGGGTGGCATGGACGGCATGATGTAATGTCCAGCGGCCCCGCGCGCAGGCGACGGCGCGCGCGGCCGCACACGCCGGGACGGGACAGGCAGACCAAAAGCTGCGTGCCCCTGGCCGGCGGCCCCGAGAGCCATCTTCTACGGAAGGTGGCTTTTTTTCGCCTATTCATTTGGCAAGCCCGTTAGCAAGCCCGTTGGCAAGCCCGGCGATTGCCCGCCTGCGCGTTTTGCTTTAGCATGGCCGCCATCGTCCCTCTTTCTCACGCCACCATCATGCCGCCACGCGCCTCCTCTTCCAAAACCACCATCATCGCCGGCATCCTGGCCGGCTTGCTGGCCGCCGGACTCGGCGCCTTTTACCTGCACCAGCAGTCCGCGCCGCAGGGCGGCCATGCGCCTGGCGCGAGCGGCCAGACGGCGGCCGAAGCGCAAAGCGCGCGCGCCGTCGATGCGCTGATGGCTTTGCCGGAAATCAAGGCCTGGTCGGCGCATATCGAAAAGGCATCGGGCGGCCGCGCCCATGGCGCCGTGATGGAAACGTCGCCCGATGCGCGTCTCATCGATGGCAAGCCTTACTATGACCTGAACTTTGTGGAAAACACGCCGGACGCGGCGCACCGCTGGGAGAGTTTCGTCGTCTCCCAGGATGGCAAGCGCATCCTCGTCGACGACATCGTCAGCGGTGAGCTGATCAGCCTGGAACAATGGCGCAAGGACAGCGCGCCCATGCAGCGCATCGCCACCCAGTAGCGCCCCAGGTCGGCTGCGGGCGCGATGACCAGCGACGCTTGCGTTGCAACGCAAGGTTTACTTTCTGATATCGAAGCCCGATACTCGCCCACATGCCCGCCACCTCTGTCCGCCCCCTTGCACCAGACGACGCGCCCGCCTACCGCGCGCTGCGCCTGGCCGGCATCGCCGAACTGCCCGCCGCCTTCTGCACCACGCACGCAGCGGAAAGCGGCTTGCCGCTGGCACAGATCGCCCAGCGCTTGCGCGCCACCTCGCACCAAATAATATTTGGCGCTTTCAACGAAGAGCAATTGATCGCCATTGCCGGCCTGCGCCGCGAACCGATCGCCGTCGTGCATGACAAGGCCAGCCTGTGGGGCGTGTATGTGGCGCCGCAGGCGCGTGGACGCGGCGCGGGACGGCAGCTGGTGCAGGCCGCCATCGACCATGCCTGCGCCATTCCCGAGCTGGGCCGCGTGTGCCTGGCCGTGGCGCAGGACAACCACGCGGCGTTGAGCCTGTACCTGGGCTGCGGCTTTACCCTGGCGGACAGCCCCGCAGCGGATGGCATGCTGCCACTGCAGCTGCTGCTGCCCCGTCCGGCGCGTGCAAGTGCCGAAAGTAATGTCTTTATGAAAATCAATACCTTACAAATCCCTGCGAAATAGGGGAGAGGCCGTTTTTTCTGTTGCAAGCAAACGCGGCAGGCCTTAGCATCGCGGCTTACAAAAAAAACTTGGGGGAGAGCCAATGTCATCGGCCGAGACACAAACCGCCACGGGCAAAATGCCGCGGCAAATACCGTACATCATCGCCAACGAAGGCTGCGAACGCTTCAGCTTTTACGGCATGCGCAACATCCTGACGCCGTTCCTCATCAGCACCTTGCTGCTGATGATCCCGATCGACCAGCGCACGGGCGAAGCCAAGCACGTCTTCCACACCTTCGTCATCGGCGTGTATTTCTTCCCGTTGCTGGGCGGCTGGCTGGCCGACCGCTTCTTTGGCAAGTACAACACCATCTTCTGGCTCAGCCTCGTGTATTGCGCCGGCCATGCCTGCCTGGCCCTGTTTGAAAACAGCGTCAACGGCTTTTATTTCGGCCTGTTCCTGATCGCCTTCGGTTCCGGCGGCATCAAGCCACTTGTCGCCTCGTTCGTCGGCGACCAGTTCGACCAGACCAACAAGCACAAGGCCAAGCTGGTATTCGACCTGTTCTACTGGATCATCAACTTCGGCTCCTTCTTCGCCTCGCTGCTGATGCCGGTGTTCCTGCGCGACTTCGGCCCGTCGATCGCCTTCGGTATTCCCGGCCTGATGATGCTGGCCGCCACCCTCGTCTTCTGGATGGGTGCCAAGAAATACGTGCACGTACCGCCTGCGCCGCCGAATCCCCACTCATTTACCCGCGTCGCCCGCACCGCCCTGTTGGCGCGCGTCGATGGCGGTTCGCGCCCCGGCCTGTATGTCGCCTACGTCGGCGTGATCGGCGCCCTGTATGCGTTCTACAGCATTCCCGAATGGGGCTTCGTGATTGCCGCATGTACCGCGCTGGTCCTGCTACTGGCCTTCGGCAGCATCGGCACGGCCATGCAGCTGGAACGCGCGCGCGGCATCCACCCGGACGAAGCCGTCGAAGGCGTGCGCGCCGTCTTGCGCATCCTCGTCATCTTCGCCCTCGTCACGCCATTCTTCTCGCTGTTCGACCAGAAGGCCTCGACGTGGATCGTGCAGGCGAACACCATGGAAAAACCAAGCTGGTTCCTGCCAGCGCAGATGCAGGCGCTGAACCCGATGCTGGTAATGCTCCTGATCCCGTTCAATAACCTGGTGCTGTACCCGATGCTGAACCGCTTCGGCCTGGAAGCGACGGCCCTGCGCCGCATGACGGCCGGTATCGGATTTTCCTCGCTGGCGTGGATCGTCATCGGCTTGCTGCAGCTGGCCCTCGACAGCGGCAACGCCGTCTCCATCATGTGGCAGATTCTGCCGTACGCCCTGCTGACGTTCGGCGAAGTGCTGGTGTCGGCGACAGGGCTGGAGTTTGCCTACAGCCAGGCACCCGTCTCGATGAAGGGCGCCATCATGAGCTTCTGGAATCTGTCGACCACGGTGGGCAACCTGTGGGTGCTGATCGTCAACCGCAGCGTCATGAACGAGGGCGTGATCGGCAAGATCGCCGAGAGCGGCATCAGCGTGACGGCCTTCCAGATGTTCTTCTTCGCCGCCTTTGCCGCCGTCGCCATGCTGGCCTTCGGCCTGTATGCAAGGCGCTACAAGATGGTCGACAACTACCGCCAGGCGGTTATCCCGGCAAAAGCATGATGCCGGCTTGATCCGACGTAAAAAAGGGCGCCCGAGGGCGCCCTTTTTTTTACGTCGTCACGCTTGGCGCATCGCGTCCCGTGCGCTCGCGTATGCGCGCCAACTTGTCCGCCACGGCGATCAGGCCCGCCAGCGCCTCCTGGGTCGGGATGCCGTGTTGCGCGACATCGGCTTCGTAGCGCTCCAGGTACAGGCGCAGGGTGGCGCCCTCGGTGCCCGTGCCGGACAGGCGCAGCACGATGCGCGCGCCGTCCGTCATGATGATGCGGATGCCCTGCCGCGTCGCCACGGAGCCGTCGACGGGGTCCGTGTAACTGAAATCGTCGGCCAGCGCCACCGTGTAGCCATCGAACTGCTGGCCCGGCAAGGCGGCCAGCTGGCCGCGCACGGCTTCCATCAGCTGCGCCGCGCAAGCGCTGTCGATGTCTTCGTAATCGTGGCGCGAATAGTAGTTGCGGCCATAGGTCGCCCAGTGCGCGCGCACGATGTCTTCCACCGATTGTTTTTTCTCTGCCAGCAGGTTGAGCCAGAACAGCACGGCCCACAGGCCATCCTTTTCGCGCACGTGGTTCGAGCCCGTGCCGTAGCTCTCTTCACCGCACACGGTGGCCATGCCGGCGTCGAGCAGGGTGCCGAAGAATTTCCAGCCCGTCGGCGTCTCGTGACAGGGAATGCCCAGCGCGCTAGCGACCCGGTCGGCCGCGCCCGACGTGGGCATGGAGCGGGCGATGCCCTTCAAGCCGGCACGGTAGCCGGGCGCCACTGTGGCGTTGGCGGCCAGGATGGCCAGGCTGTCCGAGGGCGTCACGTCGAAGCGCCGGCCGACGATCATGTTGCGGTCGCCGTCGCCGTCCGAGGCGGCACCGAAGTCAGGTGCATCGGCGGCCGCCATGATGGCGATCAACTCCTGCGCGTTGACGGGATTCGGATCGGGATGGCCGCCGCCGAAGTCGGCCAAAGGCACGCCGTTGATGACGCTGCCTTTCGGCGCGCCCAGCATGCCCTCCAGGATGGCCGTCGCATATGGGCCGGAGACGGCGTGCATGCCGTCAAAACAGATGCGCAAGCCGCCCGCGAACAGGGCGCGAATAGCGTCGAAGTCGAACAGCTGCTGCATCAGTTCAGCGTAGTCGAGAACCGGGTCGATCACTTCGACCGTCATCTGCTCGATGCGCACAGTGCCCAAGGCGTCGAGGTCGATGTCGGCAGCGTCGCTGATGCGGTACTCGGTGATGGTTTGCGTGCGCGCAAACATGGCTTCGGTGACCTTTTCCGGCGCCGGGCCGCCATTGGCGATGTTGTACTTGATGCCGAAGTCGCCATCGGGGCCGCCCGGATTATGGCTGGCCGACAGAATGATGCCGCCGCTGGCGCCATGCTTGCGGATCACGCAGCTGACGGCCGGCGTCGACAAAATGCCGCCCTGTCCCAGCAGCACGCGCGCGTAGCCGTGCGCTGCCGCCATGCGCAGCACCGTCTGGATGGCCGCGCGATTGTAGTAACGTCCGTCGCCGCCCAGCACCAAGGTCTGGCCGCGGCAGTCGCCGAGCGTGTCGAACACGCTTTGCACGAAATTTTCCAGGTATTGCGGCGTGCTGAAGACCGCTACCTTCTTGCGCAAGCCCGAGGTGCCGGGCCGCTGGCCGGCCATCGGCGCTGTATTGATAACTTGAATACTCATGTTGCCTCCCTATTAACTTCCCATGTTAACCGATGCCGGCCGCGGGGCAAAGCGTTGTACGCCTGCCACGGTGCGGCAAGCCGCTTAACGCGACATCCCGGCATGCCATATAATGAGAATCATTCTCATATGCGGCATTCCTGGCTGCGGACTCATACATCGGACGCCGTGGTTGCACGCTATTACCAAGAACTGTTGAACTTTTGCTGGCGCAGCTTGCGCAACCGCGAGGCCGCCGCCGACCTGGTGCAGGAAAGCTATCTGCGCGTGCTGGGCGAAGCGGCCGTGCGCGAGCCGCGCGCGCTGCTGTACCACACGGCGCGCAACCTGCTGATCGACCAGCACCGGCGCGCCGCCTTGCGCCAGCACGAGGAACTCGATGCCCTGCCGGAAACGGCGCATCCGGCCGCGCCGCGCCATTTGCAGCCGGAGCACGCGCTGGAAAGCAGCCAGGACTGGCAAGCCTGCGTGGCCGCCATCGACGCCCTGCCGCCGCGCTGCCGCGACGCCTTCGTGCTGCACGTCTTCGAGGAATTGCCGCACGCGCAAATCGCCGCGCGCATGGGCATTTCCGTGAGCATGGTGGAAAAACATATCGCGCGCGGCATGCTCAGTTGCCAGGCGCAGTTGCATTCTTTGCGGGAAGCCACATAATGGCGCCCATGACCGCCCTTCCGCCCCGCCATGCTTTCGGCCCCTCCGCCCAGGAGCAGGCGGACTTGCGCGAGCATGCCGCTTTTGCCGCCACGCAGGATGGCGTGGCGCTGGCGGCGGCGACCTGGTTCAGCCGGCGCCATGACCTCGATGCGCACAGCCAGGTTGAGTTTGCCGCCTGGCTGGCGGCCGATGCGCGTCACGCGCAAGCGTATGCCCAACTGCGGGACACGCACCGCGCGGCGCGCACGATTCCCGCGCAGGTGGCCGCGCGCTGGACGGTGCCCCAGGCTCCCTCTGCGCCAGTGTCCGCTCCCCGCCGGCACTGGCTGCGGGCGCTGCCGTATGCGGCGGCCGCCATGCTGCTGCTCAGCGTGGGCGCGGGCGGCTACCAGTGGTGGCAGCAACCCACGTTCAGCCAGTCGTATGCCGCCATGCGCGGCCAGCGCCTGGCCGTCGCCCTGCCCGACGGCAGCAAGCTGCAGCTCGATACGGCCACGCAGCTACACGTCACCCTGTACCGCCAGCGCCGCGAAGTGCGCCTGGCGCACGGCGAAGCGCTGTTCCAGGTGCAAGCGAAGCAAGGACAAGCGTTCGATGTGCTCAGCGGTCCTGTGACGGTGACGGTAGTGGGCACGCAGTTTTCCGTGCGTAACACCCTGGCCGAGGACGGCCAGCTGCGCGTGGCCGTGCAGCATGGCCATGTGCGCATGGCCGGTGCGCGGCAGGAGCAAGTCGACCTGATGGCCGGCCAGGGCGTGACGGCCGACGCCGCCGGGAATTTATCGGCCGTCGCCAGCCTGGCTCCCGGCAGCGTGGCGCCCTGGCGCGACGGCAGGATCACCTTCGACAATGTGCCGCTGGGCGCGGCGCTGGCCGAATTCGAGCGCTATGGCGACACGGGCCTGGTCGCGCGCGATCCCGCTGTGGCCAGGCTGCGCATCGGCGGCAGTTTCAGCCTGACCCAGCTCGACCGCTTCGCCGCCGCCCTGCCCCAGCTGCTGCCCGTGCACGTCGTACGCGATGGTGCCGTCAGCGAGATCCGCATGGCGGCAAAAATGCCGGCGCAAGCCCCTGCGATGCGGCGGCCTGAAAAATAAATGCAAATAGTTCGCATTCGCAGGTGAGGATTTGGCTCGCTGCCGCGTCTACCAAGTTAATCGACAACAAATTAACCTGGAGAAATGCAACATGTGGTCCCCCCGCCTCAATTTGACACCCGCCCCCCTCGCCCTGGCCGCCATGCTGGCCATGAGCAACATTCCCCTGGCACAGGCGCAAACCTCGTCACCCGTCAAACTGTCCATCGCCGCCCAGCCGCTGGGCCAGGCCCTGAATGAACTGGCGCGGCAAGCCAATCTGCAACTGCTGTTTTCGCCCGAGCTGGTGGCCGGCAAAACGGCGCCCGCCGTCAGAGGCACGCTGAGCGTGGCCGACAGCCTGGAGCGCCTGCTGGCCGGCAGCGGCCTGCAAGCGTCCATCAACGGCAATGCCGTCATCATCAAGGCGGCGCCCAAGGCCACGGGCGAGACGGCGACCCTGGCGGAAATCACCGTCACGGCCAATGGCGAGCGCACGGCCACCAGCGAGGGCACGGGTTCTTATACGACGCGCGCCGTGACCCTCGCGGGTGCCGAGCGCTCGCTGCGCGAGACGCCGCAATCGGTGTCGGTGGTCACGCGCCAGCAGATGGACGACAAGAACCTGTTCACGCTGGACCAGGTGCTCGAGCAAAGCACGGGCCTGACGCGCATGAACCGCAGCTTCGGCTCGCATGAATTCCTGTCGCGCGGCAATGCCCTGTCTTACCTGATCGATGGCATGCCCGGCATTTCCGACAATGCCACGGGCTGGCTGATCCCCGACATGGCCGTGTATGACCGCGTGGAAATCCTGCGCGGCTCGGCCGGCCTGATCGTCGGCGCCGGCACGCCGGGCGGCGTGGCCAACCTGGTGCGCAAGCGCCCGCGCGCCGAAGCGCACGCGGACGTGACGGCCACCGTGGGCAGCTGGCAGCAGCGCCGCGTGGAACTCGATGCGGGCGCGCCCCTGAACGCG
Source organism: Janthinobacterium sp. PAMC25594 (assembly GCF_019443505.1). Taxonomy (NCBI): domain Bacteria; kingdom Pseudomonadati; phylum Pseudomonadota; class Betaproteobacteria; order Burkholderiales; family Oxalobacteraceae; genus Janthinobacterium; species Janthinobacterium sp. PAMC25594. The sequence goes on along the minus strand of NZ_CP080377.1, from coordinate 5,191,378 downwards.
GCCGGCACCGTGCGCGGCCGCGCGCTGGTCGCCTATGAAGACCGCGATTACTTCTATGACGCGGCGCACAGCCGCATGCCCCTGTTCTACGGCATCGTCGAAGCGGACCTCGACGCCACCACCACCATGCGCGCCGGCGCGCGCCGCCAGCACACGGTCACGGACGGCTACTGGCTGTTCGGCCTGCCCCGCTACAGAGACGGCGCCACCTTGCCGATCCGCCGCTCGACCTCGCTGGCACAGGACTGGAACCGCCACGACGCCACCATCGGCGAACTGTTCGCCGACCTCGAGCACCGCTTTGGCGGCGACTGGACGACCAAGCTTGCCATCAACCGCACCTATGGGGCCTTCGACCAGCAGGCGGGCATCGTGCGCGGCAGCATCAATCCCGCCACGCAGCAGGGGGCACGCCTGTACACGGTCAATTACCGCAAGCAGGATATCGTCACCACAGGCCTGGATGCCAACGTGGGCGGCAGCTTCCAGGCCTGGGGCGGCAGGCATGAGGTACTGCTGGGCATGAATGCCTCGCGCGCCGTCACCGACGACCATGCGGCCTCGACTTCGCCCGGCCTGCCGTTCGACGTCTTTCATCCGAACAACTCGCTGCTACCCCGCCCAACGCGCCCAGCCTGGGACTCGCTGCCGCACTTGAACGAGCAGCATTACGGCGCCTACGCCAGCACGCGCTGGGAACTCAAGCCGCAGCTGCACCTGCTGCTGGGCGGCCGCCTGAGCTGGTTCGACAAGCAGACCACGGGCAAGCTGGCGACCGACCCCGTCAGCCGCTACAAGGAAAGCCGCGAATTCACGCCGTATGCGGGCCTGGTGCAGGACCTGGGCAAGCAATGGTCCGTGTACGGCAGCTATGCCAGCATCTTCCAGCCGCAGAGCCTGTACTACACGCTGGGCGGACAGCCGCTGAAACCGGTCGTCGGCGATACCTATGAGGCGGGCGTGAAGGGCGAGCTGTACGACGGGCGCCTGAACCTGGCGCTGGCCGCCTTCCGCATCAACAAGCGCGACACGGCCGTGTACGACGAGGCCAGCAATGACGATTGCCTGAAGTGGGACATGACGGGCAGCTGCTACCGCAATGGCCGCCCCATCCGCAGCACGGGCATCGACGCGGACGCCAGCGGCGAAGTGCTGCCGGGCTGGCAGCTGTCATCCGGCTACACCTACAACATCGCGCGCGGCGAAGGCGACGAGACGCCGCCCACCGTCACGCCGAAGCACATGCTGCGCGTGTCGACCAGCTACCGCCTGCCCGGCGCGTGGAAGCACTGGACGGTGGGCGGCGGCGTCTCGGCGCAAAGCGGCTATGTCTATCGGGCCGATGACAATCCCGACGTGCGTTTCCGCAACGGCGGACGCGCGGTGTGGGATGCGCGCGCTTCGTACGTGTTCAACCGCCACTGGAGCGCCAACCTCAGCATCGCCAACGTAACGGACAAGACCTACTGGGCCGCCACGGGCGAATTGCGCCGCGGCAATTACTTCGGTGAACCGCGCAACATCATCCTCACCGTGCGCTACACGCCGACGCTGTAGGCACTGACTTTCAACGCCGCCGCATGCCTGCGGCGGCGTCATTGCCATACCGCACTCTTGCATGTCTCACAACCTCACATTATAATAAGAATAGTTCTCATTCACATTTGGACTCCAGCCGGAGTCCGCCTCCCGCATTTCCCGCCTGCCATCCATCGGCCGGCACGGCATGGCTGGTGCGCAGCTGGATGACACGCTGCGCCAGCCAGGCATCCTCGCCAAGCAAGCCTTCCCATATCCATCACCACAATAAGGAGGTTTCATGGCACCAACACGTACACTGGCCGCCGCGGTTTCTCCCGCCGCTTCCGCCCCGCAGTCCGGCAAGGATCACGGATGACCATGCACGCACCTGCCGCACTTGAAAAAATCGCGCGCCTGCGCCTGTCCGCTGGCGCGCGCTACCGCCTCGGCGTGGCGTCGCGCAGCGTGGCCGCCATCGTTGGCGGCTATGTGCTGGCCGCGCTGGTCACCATGCTGCTGTCGGTGAGCCTGCCCATGGCCCGTTCCGAAGCCGTCATGACGGCCACCCTGCTGTCGTTTGCCATCTACACCTGCGTGGTGATGTGGGTCTTCGCCACGCGTAGCGCCCTGCGCGCCTGGCTGGGCCTGCTGATTCCCGCCGCCGTCATCGCCGCCATCCTGCAGTCGATGGACGCACTATCCTGGAGTCTCGCATGAAAGAAGGTTTCCGCCAGTCGATGGCATGGCTGCACACCTGGTCCGGCCTGCTCGTCTGCTGGATCTTGCTGCTGGTGTTTTACGCCGGCACGGCCAGCTACTACCGCAATGAAATCACCTTGTGGATGCAGCCCGAATTGCACGGCGCCGCCGCCAGCCAGGTCAGCACAAAGGAAGCGGCCAAGGTCGCGCAACAAGCGATGCAAGAGCGCGCCACGGGCGCCACGCGCTGGTTCATCAGCCTGCCCGGCGAGCGCAATCCCGCCACGCAGCTGGGCTGGAGCAAGCCGTCGCAACCGGGCGAAAAGAAACGCGGACGGCGCGGCAATTTTCATAGCGAAAAAGCCGACCCGGCCACGGGCGAGGTGCTGTCCAAGCCGCGCGAGACGCGGGGCGGCGAATTCCTCTATCGCCTGCATTTCGACCTGCACTACATGTCGGCCATCTGGGGCCGCTGGATCGTGGGTTTCTGCGCCATGTTCATGTTCGTTTCCATCATCAGCGGCATCGTCACGCACAAGCGCATCTTCAAGGACCTGTTTACCTTCCGGCCGAAAAAGGGCCAGCGCTCGTGGCTCGACGCGCACAACGTGACGGCCGTGCTGGCCCTGCCCTACCACATCATGATCACCTACACGGGCCTGGTCACCCTGATGTTCCTGTACATGCCGTCCGGCGCCACGGCCGCCTACAAGGGCGACCAGGATGCCTTCTTCGCCGAAGCGTTTCCCGGCCGCTCGGGCGACAGCAAGCCGGCCGGCGTGGCCGCGCCGCTGACGCCGATCGCCCCCCTGGTGCGCCAGGCGGAACAGCACTGGGGCGGCAAGGTCGAACGCATCTCCGTGAATCATCCGGGCGACGCCAACGCCACCATTTCGCTGACGCGCGCCGGCGGACGCGACATGTCGTCAAAGCAGCCATCGATGGAGTTCGACGGCGTATCCGGCAAGCTGCTCTCAAGCGATGGCGACGCGCAGCCCGGCGCGGCCGCCACCCAGGGCGTGATGGTCGGCCTGCACGTCGCGCATTTCGGCGGGCCGCTGCTGCGCGCCCTGTTCTTCCTGTCCGGCCTGGCCGGCTGCGCCATGGTCGCCACGGGCGCCCTGCTGTGGGCCGTCAAGACGCGCCAGAAGCAAGCCAAGGCGCTGGCCGCCGGCAAGCGCGCCAGCTTCGGCCTGCGCCTGGTCGAAGCGCTCAACATCGGCGCCATCGCCGGCATCCCGATCGCCTTCGGCGCCTACTTCTGGGCCAACCGCCTGCTGCCGGTGGCGCTGGAAGAACGCTCGAAGGAAGAAATTGCCTGCTTCTTCGGCGCCTGGGCCCTGGCCGCCATCATCGCCCAGCTGCGGCCCTCGCGCGCGATGTGGCGCATGCAGCTGGCCGTGGGCGCCTTCCTGCTGGCGGCGCTGCCCGTGCTGAACGTCTTCACCACCAATTCGCACCTGGGCGTGACCCTGTTCCTGGGCCGCGGCCCCGTGGCGGTGGCCGCCTTCGACCTGGTGGTGCTGGCGCTGGGCCTGGGCCTCGCGTATGCGGCGTACAAGTTAAAACCGCTGCCCGCGAAGGCGGCCAAGGCGGCACCCGTAAAACCGGCGCCAACGATGGAGGCCGCGTGATGGAACTGTTAGCCAATTTCCTCGTCTTCGCGCTGTGCTACGCGGGCCTGTCCGCGCTGTGCCTGGCCATGGACCGCCACTACGCGGACCTGCACGGACGCGGCGCCGAACCGCCCGCGCCGCTGCGCCGCCGCCTGCAGTGGGGCGGCTGGCTGGCGCTGGCGGCCGGACTGGCCTGGGCCATGCACATCGCCGGCGGCGGCTACGGCCTCGTCTACTGGGTCGGCAGCCTGACGGGCTGCGGCTTGCTGCTGATCTGGCTGCTGCCCTATGCGCCCCACCAGGCCATGCGCCTGGCGCGCATCATCGGCGGCGCGGCCGTGCTGGCCGCCGTCGCGCTGGCAGTGCTGTAACGAGCGTGAGCATGCCGGACAGTCCGTTTGCGCCCTCCCTCCTGCTGCCCACGCAGCTGGAAAGCCATTACCGCGCACACCACGGCTGGCTGGCGCACTGGCTGCAGCGGCGCCTGGGCAATGCTTTTGATGCGGCCGACCTGATGCAGGACACTTTCATCCGCCTGCTGGCCGCTCCCCCCGTACAGCCGCAAACGCCGGCCCTGCGCGCGCCCAAGGCCTATCTGGCGACCGTCGCCAAACACCTGCTGATCAACCATTTACGGCGCCAGTCGCTGGAACGCGCGTGGCTGGCCGCGCTGGCCGCCCTGCCCGAACAGCACGTGCCATCGACCGAGCGGCGCGCGGAAATCCTGCAGGCGCTGCAAGCGGTCGACGCCATGCTCGATGGCTTGAAACCGAAGGTGCGCGCCGTCTTCATCCTGGCGCAGATCGAAGGCCATGCGTATGCGGACATCGCCGCGCAGCTGGGCATCGGCGAACGCTCCGTGAAACGCTACATGGCCGAGGCGCTGACCGAATGCGTGCTGCTGGCGCCGGACCTGCTGCCATGAGCGCGGCCACTCCACCATCTCCTCTGCTGTCGCGCAAGGTGGCGCGCCAGGCCGTCGAATGGTACCTGCTGGAGCAATCGGGCCAGGCCACATCGGCTGACCTGACGGCGTCGGCCCAATGGCGCGCGCGCGACCCGGAACATGCGCGCGCCTGGAGCAAGGTGCAACAGGTGAGCCAGACGGCAGGGCTGCTACCGCCGGAACTGGCCGTGCCCGTGCTGCGCCGGCCGCAGCGCCGCGTGGCAGTGCAGGTACTGCTGGCGCTGATGACGGCGCCGGCCGCCTGGCTGCTGGTGCGCCATGAACTGCTGGCCGACTACCGCAGCGGCGTGGGCGAACGGCGCGAGGTGTCCCTGCCCGATGGCGGCACGCTGGTACTGAACACGGACAGCGCGGTCGACCTGGCGTATGGCGCCGACGAACGCCGGCTGACGCTGCGCCGCGGCGAAGTGCTGATACAGACGCGCCCCGACCACGCGGGCAGCCGACCTTTCATCGTCGCCACCTGCCATGGCCGCCTCCGCGCGCTGGGCACGCGCTTCACCGTGCGCGTCGACGACGACAGCAGCCGCGTGACGGTGCTCGAACACGCGGTGGAAATCACGCCGCACGCGCCCTCGGCCACCGTGCGCACACTGATGGCGGGCCAGCAAAGCCGCTTCGACGCCAGCCACGCCGGCCTGCCCACGCCGGCGCCGCCGCAAGCCGATGCCTGGACGCACGGCATGCTGGCGGCGCAGGACATGCGCCTCGATGCCTTCGCCTTTGAGCTGTCACGCTACCGCCCCGGCCTGCTGCGCGTGGAGCCGCAGGTCGCGGGCTTGCGCCTGTCAGGCGCCTTCCGGCTCGACGATACGGACGCCGTGCTGGAAAGCCTGACGCGCATGCTGCCCGTCGACGTGCTGTACCGCACCGCGTACTGGGTCACCCTCGCGGCGCGCAAAAAATAAGTGTGAAAAGTTGGCCCCTTTTTTCAGCATGGCCTGTCCTATGAGTATGACAACGACACTCACCAAAAAGGCCAGACCATGCACCCACCTCGTTTGACTCCCCTCGCGCGCGCCATCGGCGGCGCTGTGTTCCTGCTGTCGCTGGCGCAGGCGCCGGCCATGGCGGCCGATGCCACCGCGCCGGCCGCCGCGCAAACCGCCTTCAACGTGCCGGCCGGCGAGCTGTCGGCCGCCATCGCCAGCTTTGCCATCGAGGCGAAAGTCAGCGTGGGCGCGGCGGCCGAACTGCTGCAAGGCGCGCGCACAGCAGGCCTGAGCGGCAGCTACACGGTGCCGCAGGCACTGGTCCGCCTGCTGGCCGGCACGGGCCTCGATGCGCTGCCCAGCGGGGAACGCAGCTACGTGCTGCGCAAGGCGGGCGCAGCATCGCCCGCCGCGCCGATCGCCGCGACGCTGGACGAAGTAGCCGTCAGCTCCAGCGCCCTGCGCGACGGCACCACGGAAGGCAAGCGCGGCTACGCGGGCCTGACCAGCGCCACGCGCTTGAACCTGTCGCTGCGCGAAACGCCGCAAGCCGTCAGCGTCATCACGCGCCAGCAGATCGACGACCAGGGCTTGCGTACCTTGCAGGACGTGCTGCTGCAGGCGCCCGGCATCACGGTCGACCATTCATCGAGCACGCGCGAATACGACCAGGTGTTTTCACGGGGATTTGAAGTGACGTCGTACATGTTCGACGGCATCCCGACCAGCAAGAACCTGGAAGCGCGCACCTACGACATGGCCATCTACGACAGGGTCGAAATCATCCGCGGCGCGACGGGCCTGATCAGCGGCACGGGCAGCCCGTCGGCCGCCATCAACCTGGTGCGCAAGCGCCCGGGCCGCGGCTTTGCCGCCACGGCCGGCGCGCAGCTGGGATCATGGGACCGCTACCGCATCGAAGGCGATGTCTCGACGCCCTTGACGGCGGACGGCAAGGTGCGCGCGCGCCTCGTCGCCGCGCATGAAGAGCAGCGCTCGTTCATCGACCGCTACCGGCAGAAGAAGGACGTGCTGTACGCCATCGTCGAAGCGGACCTGACGCCGTCGACGGTGCTCAGCGCCGGCATCAACTACCAGCAGGAAAAACTCAAGGGCGCGGGCCGCGACTTCCCCATGTTTTATGCCGACGGCTCACAGACGCGCTTCCCCCGCTCGATGAACGGCACGGCCGCATGGAGCACATATGACCGTGAACAAAGCATGCTGTTCGCCACGCTCGAGCATTATTTCGACAACGACTGGATCGCCAAGGTGGCCGTCAGCCGCAGCAGCAACCGGTACGACGCCTTGCAGGGCTTTTCCGGCAATGGCTACCCTGACCGCGTGACGGGCGGCGGCATGCGGCTGTGGCTGGCCAACTGGCACAGCAAGCCGCAACAGACCTCGCTCGACGCGTACATCAGCGGACCGTTCCAGGCCTTCGGCCGCCAGCACGAACTGGTGCTGGGCGCAAGCGCCTCGGAACTCAAGACGAATGGGCCCATCTATCCAGCCTGGCGTCTCGATGGCTATGACCATACGGTGCCGGATATCCACGCCTGGAATGGCGCCATGCCGGTGCCCGACTACAGCGGCACGCGCCTGGGCAGTTCGTACGACAAGGAGCGGGAAAGCGGCCTGTATTCGACCCTGCGCCTGCGCCCGACGGACGCGCTGTCGGTAATTTTGGGTGCGCGCCTGTCGTACTGGAAGCGCGACATCCGCAGCGACTATGTCAATGACACGGACCTGTACGACGCGATGCGCGAAAACGGCAAGATCACGCCATATGCGGGCCTCGTCTACGACCTGGGCCAGCACTGGTCGGCGTACGCCAGCTACACCAGCATCTTCACGCCGCAAAGCCAGCGCGACGTCAACAGCCGTTTCCTGGCACCGCTCGAAGGCAAGAACTATGAAGTGGGTGCGAAGGGCGAATTCTTCGGCGGCAAGCTCACCACCAGCGCCGCCGTCTTCCAGCTGAAGCAGGAAAACCTGGCCGAAGCCGATCCGGGCAATGTCTGGATCATCGGCACGGGTGGCGGTTCCTACGCCTACCACACGGTCAAGGGCGCCACCACGCGCGGCGTCGAGGCGGAAGTCTCGGGCCAGCTGCGTCCCGACTGGCAACTGACGGCCAGCTATGCCTACAGCCGCATCCGCAACGCCGCTGGCGCGCGCATCCAGACCAGCCAGCCGCAGAGCATGGCCAAGCTGTGGACCACCTGGCGCCTGGCGCAGGGCGTGCCTGGCCTGGTGCTGGGCGGCGGCGTGAACTGGCAGAGCGATATCTACATGGATGACCGCGGGCCGCATGGCGAACGCTTCACGCAGAAGGCGTATGCGGTGGCGGGACTGATGGCGCAGTATCAGCTCAGTGCGCGGCTGCTGGCGACCCTGAACGTCAATAACGTCTTCGACAAGCAGTACTACTCGACGGGCATGGGCGGCTACTACGGCGATCCGCGCAACGCCATGCTGTCGCTGCGCTATCAGTTCTGAACGGCTTCACTACTTTTGAGCAGCACCTCGATGCCCTCGGGTGCCATGGCGCGGCCCAGGTAGTAACCAAACGCCTCGTCGCAGCCCATCTCGGCGAGCAGTTCCAGCTGCGCGCCGCTTTCCACGCCGCCGGCGATGCTGCGCAGCCCGAGCGTGCGCGCCATCGCCACGATGGCGCGCACCATGGCGCCGTCGCCACCGGGCTTGCCCAGGTCGTCGACGAAACACTTTTCGATCTTCACGGCATCCGTGGGAAAGCGTTTCAGGTAATTGAGCGACGCATCGCCCGTGCCGAAATCGCTGATGGCAATCGCCATGCCCAGCTGGCGGAACTGGCGCAGTATCAGTTCGCAATTCTGGTTGCGGTCGATCAGGATGCCGGCGGCGATTTCCAGCTCGATGCAGTGGCCCGGCACGCCGGCCGCCTCCAGCGCGGCGGCGAAATTGCGCGCGATATCGCGCTGGTAGAACTGGCGTGCCGACAGGCTGACGGACACCGTCAGCACCTGCCCCCGCGCCATCCAGCTGCGCGCCTGTTCCACCGCCGTGGCCAGCACCCAGGCGCCCACCGGCAGGATCAGGGCGCTTTCCTCCAGCACCGGCAAAAAGTCGAGCGGCATCATGAGGCCCAGTTCCGGGTGTTTCCAGCGCAGCAGCGCCTTCACGCCCGTGATCGTGCGCGTCTTCAGGTCCATGCGCGGCTGGTAGAACAGGGCGAATTCGTTGCGTTCGAGCGCATGGCGCAGGGCCGTCTCGAGGATGGTGCGCGAATACGACTGCGTCTGCATGCGCGCGGCGTAGCGCAAACAAGTGCCCGGCGCGTGGCGCTTGGCCGCGTACATGGCCAGGTCGGCCTTCTCGATCAGCGCATTGACGTCGTCGTCATCGTCCGGGTACAGGGCCACGCCCACGCTGGCGGCCACCGACAGGCTGTATTCGCCGATGACGAAGGGCGCGGCGATGGCGGCGACGATCTTTTCGGCCACCCGCTCGGCATCGTGCGCCGTGCGCAGTTCCGTCAGCAGGATGATGAATTCATCGCCGCCCTGGCGCGCCACCGTGTCGACCTTGCGCACGCACTGCTGCACCCGGCGCGCGAACTCCGTCAGCACCTGGTCGCCCACGTCGTGTCCCAGGCTGTCGTTGATGGATTTGAAACGGTCGATATCGACGAACAGCACGGCCAGCAAAGCCTGGTGGCGGCGCGCGTAGGCGATGCCGTGCTCGAAGCGGATCTGGAAATGCAGGCGGTTCGGCAAGCCCGTCAGGCCGTCGTGGTGGGCGATGAATTCCAGCTGCTGCTCGGCGCGCCGGCGCGCCGATACATCGTGCAGCAGCAGCACCGCACCGCCCTGCGCCAGCGGCGCGCAGCTGTACTGCACGTCGATGCGCTTGCCGTCGAGATGGCGCAGCAGCACGGCGCCGCGCGCCACTTCCAGCACTTCCTGCCGCGCCACGCAATCGCGCACCTGGCGCGCCGCATCGATGGGCGCGCCGTCATGGAACAGCGGCAGCAGCTGCGTCACGGGCTGGCCCAGGCCGTCGTCACCCAGCAGGCCACCCATGCCGCTGGCGCGGGGATTGAGGTACCGCACCACGCCATCGTGGTCGGTGCCGATGACGGCTGCCGGCAGCGCGTGCAGCAGCGCCAGCGCATCCGCCATGCGCTGCGCCTGCGCCGCCTGCAGCACCACGCCGGTCGCATGGCGCATGCGCCACATGCGCGCCGCCTGCCACTGGCAGGCCAGCAGCGCGCTCAGCACCACGGCCAGGGTCAGGCACAGCGCCAGCAGCAGCGCCGTCATGCGTCACCCGGCAGGCGGAAAGTGAAGAACATGGGTTTCCTTTGCAACGCGCGCCATGCGGCCGGGCGCAGATCCATGCGGAAAGGAAATAGTATAAGAATTTCGGCGCGATATTTGCCTGATCGGACGCCGCTTGACTGGCATCAAGCGGCGCGGGGCGGGCCTGCGTCAGGTCAGCGACAGTCTCCGGGTCGGCGCGGCCACGCCGGGAACCGCATGCAGTTTGAAGATGCTGACGGCGTCGGCCAGGCTGGCCGCCTGCTGCTGCAGCGCGTCCGCGGCGGCGGCGGCCTGCTCCACCAGGGCCGCATTCTGCTGCGTCACGCCATCCATCTGGCTGATGGCGATGCTGATCTGCTCGATGCCGTCGCGCTGCTCCACGCTGGCCACGGCGATCTCGCCGATGATGGCGTTCACGCGCTGCACGCTGCTGACCACATCGTCCATCGTGCGCCCCGCCTGGCCCGCCAGCACGCTGCCTTCTTCCACCGTGCGCACGGATTCGCCGATCAGCTGCTTGATTTCCATGGCCGCCGCGGCCGACCTGTGCGCCAGGCTGCGCACTTCGCTGGCCACGACGGCGAAGCCGCGTCCCTGCTCGCCCGCGCGTGCCGCTTCCACGGCCGCATTCAGGGCCAGGATATTCGTCTGGAAGGCGATGCCGTCGATGACGGCGATGATGTCGACGATGCGCTTCGACGAGGCATTGATATGGCTCATGGTCTGCACCACCTGCGCCACGGCCGCGCCACCGCGCTGCGCCACGTCGGACGCGCCGCCGGCCAGCTGGCGCGCCTGGTCCGCGTTGTCGTTATTCTGCCGTACGGTGGAGGTCAGCTCGATCATCGCGGCGGCCGTTTCTTCCAGCGAACTGGCCTGCTCCTCCGTGCGCGAAGACAGGTCCATGTTGCCGCTGGCGATTTCGCCCGACGCCGTGGCGATGGAGTCCGTGCCGGCGCGCACCCGTCCCACGATGTCGGCCAGGTTGCCGCTCATCGCCTTCAGGGCACGCAGCAGGTCGCCGATTTCATCACGGCTGCTGTCGGCCACCACGGCGCGCAAGTCGCCGGCCGCCACTTGCTGGGCGATGCCGACGGCCGCGCCCAGCGGCACCGTGATACTGCGGATCAGCCACCACACGGTGATTGACCCCACGACCAGCGTCACCAGCACGGTGGCCAGCATGGCGATGCTGGCGCTGCGGTGCGCGGCCGTGTCCTGCTCCTTCATCTGCGCCATCAGGCTGTGCGACTGCTTGCCGATAGTGGCGACGATGGCGTCGATCTGGCGCGTCGGTTCGCGGTCCATGCCCTTGACCAGCGCATCGACCGTGTGGGCGCTGTCGGCACGCGCGCCGTCATACTGCTGCAGCGCCGCCAGGTAGCTCACGCCCAGCGCGTCGTGCGCCTGCAAGGCCTGCGCCACGGGCGCCGTATCGAGTTTCAACGCGGCCATCATCGCCTGCAAGCCGGCCAGTTCCTTGCGCGTCTGCGCGCCGCTGGCGACAAACGCTTCGCGGTAGCGCTGGAAGGCGGCCGCATCGCCGCCGCGCAGCAGGATGTTTTTCCATTCCTGCACCTGGATCTTGAATTCCACCTGCGCGCTGCGCGCCGCGTCGACCGCTTCCGTCAGGGCCACGGAGCGCTGCATGGCTTCCGTGCTGCGCGCGCTGGCCGCATCGAGCGCGCTCCAGCCGCGCACGCCAACGAACACCAGCGCAAGAAAGAAGAAGGCGCCCAACAAACCCAGGCGGACGGAGATTTTCAGATTCGCGAGTTGCATGTGTTTCTCCCGGCGGCAAGAACAGGATGGCAACAAAGGCGCCGCCAAATCTATCCATTTCTCACCAAATAGAGAAATCATGCGGCGCGCCCCGTAAAAAACCAAGCGGTGCTTTCGTTAGAGAAACACTTTCAGCACAGAAACAACAAATTACACGGGAAGGTTGACTGTCTGGCCATATTGCCGGGCTCGCAGCATGGTCGGGCCGGCAATCTTGTTGGCAACGCTAGCGCGCCGCCGCGGCCGCACCCGCGAACTCTTCGCGCAGCAGCGGGTACAAACGCCGGTAGCGCGCCAGCCGCTCGTCCAGCATGGCGGATGCCTGCGGCGCGATCGTTTCCTGCACGGGCGGGCGCGTGCACACCTGCGCGGGCGACAAGCCCGTCACCGCCATCTGCGCCAGGCGCGCCGCGCCGAGGGTGCCGCCGGCCACGCCATGGTCGTGCCGCAGCACGTTCAGGCCCGACGCATTCGCGCACAGCTGGGCCCAGAAGCGGCTGCGCGAACCGCCACCGACGAACGACGCTTCTTCCAGCTGCGTGCCGGCGCTGCGCAGGGCCGCATTGCCGTCGGCCATGGCAAAGGCCACGCCTTCCATCACGCTGTAGGCCAGTTCCGCGCGCCCATGCTCCGTCGACAAGCCAAAAAACACGCCGCGCGCCGTGGCGTCGTTGTGCGGCGTGCGCTCGCCGCTCAGGTAGGGCAAAAAGATCGGCGCCGTGCGCGCTTCCACGCCTTCGGCCAGCGTCACCAACTCTCCGATGTCGGACGACTGCGTCAGCCGCGCCACCCAACTGAGGCTGGATGCGGCGCTGAGGATCACGCTCATCTGGTGCCAGCGCCCGGGCAGGCAATGGCAGAACGCATGCACGCCCTGCCCCGGATTGGGTGCGAAGCCATCGCTGCCGGCGAACAGCACGCCGGAGGTGCCCAGCGACAGCAGGCCGGCGCCCGCTTCCACCACGCCCAGGCCTACGGCGGCGGCGGCATTGTCGCCCGCGCCGCCGGCCAGCACCACCGCATGCGCGATGCCCCACTCCTGGCACAGCGCCGGGCGTATCCGCGCGGCGGCGTGGCTGCCTTCGACCAGGCGCGGCATGTGTTCACGCGAGAGGCCCGTCGCCGCCAGCATGCGCTCGGACCAGTCGCGTTTGGCCACGTCCAGCCACAGGGTGCCGGAGGCGTCGGACATGTCGGAGACGCAGTCGCCCGTCAGGCGCAGCGCCACGTAATCCTTGGGCAGCAGGACTTTACTGATGGCGCGAAACAGCGACGGTTCGTACTTTTGCAGCCACAGCAGCTTGGGCGCCGTGAAGCCGGGCATGGCCTGGTTGCCCGTGATGGCGCGCGACTCGGGCACCAGCGCTTCCAGTTCCACGCACTCGGCAAAGGCGCGCGTATCGTTCCACAAAATGGCCGCGCGCAGCACGTGCTGCTGCTTGTCGAGCAGCGTGGCGCCATGCATCTGGCCCGACAGCGCGATGCCGCGCAAGCCGGAAAACGCCACCGGCTGGGCGCTGCGGATGGCCGCGATCACGTCCAGCGTGGCGTGCCACCAGTCCTCCGGATTCTGCTCCGACCAGCCGGGATGGGGACTCGATACGCGCAGGCTCACGCCGCTGCTGGCGAGGATGGTTTGCGCGTCGTCGGTCAGGATGGCCTTGACTTCGGAAGTGCCGATATCGATACCGAGATATGTCACGATGGTTCCATGTATAAAAGTGATTAAAGCCGGCCGTCAGGGGAAGGACTCGGGCATGTTCATGTGCAGGCAGGAGCGAAATTTCGACGGCGACATCCGCTTGTGGGCCAGGAACTGGCGGTTGAAATTGGACAGATTGTTAAAGCCCGTGCGGTAGCAGATATCGGTGACCTTCATGTCGGTATTCATCAGCAGCTCGCAGGCCAGCGCGATGCGCTCCTGGTTCACGTAATGGATGAAGGAGGTGCCCGTATGCTTGCGGAAGAAACGCGTGAACTTGAGCGTGTTCATTTCCGCCACGTCGGCCACGTCCTGCTCGCAAAAATCGAGCGTGATGTTCTGCTTGATATACGCCAGCACCAGGTTGATGGTCGATGACATGTAGCGCCCCGCCTGCGCCAGATAGGTGACGCTGGCCAGAGGTCGGCGTTCGCGGCAGTCGCACAGCTCGCCGAACAGGCGCGCGAACAGTTCCACCCGGCGCGGGCCTTGCGCCGTCGTCAGCTCGAACATCAGCGGCGCCAGGCGCAAGCCCAGCGCGTCGGGAAACTGCAAGCCCCTGCCCGCCTCGCCCAGCAGGGTTTTCAGGGGCCCCATTTCCGGGAACAGCAGCGCGCAGCGGTCGATGAATTCACCGGAAAACTGCAGCACCAGGTCGCGCGCGGGCAGGCTCACGCCCTCGGCCAGCTCGCTGACCCAATTGTGCGGCAGGTTCGGCCCCGTCAGCACCAGGTTGCCCGGCGCGTAACTGCCGATATGGTCGCCAACAAAGAACTTGCCGGTCGACGTGGTGATGATGTGCAGTTCGTACTCGGGATGGAAATGCCATTTCGCCACCACATGCGGATAGCCGTGCGCCCACGCGCGAAACGATTCGTGTATCGGTTTGTGGATCAGTTCCAGGTCAGGCGTCACGGCGGTTCCCTTGCACAGTCTCGGTGGTGCCTATTCTAATACTTCAGCACTTACCGCCAGGGCCAGCTCGGTGTCGGCATCGAACAGATGGATGTGTTCTTCGTCGAAGGCCAGCGCCAGCATCTGGCCCACCTGGGCCGCGCTGTTGGCGGCGTTCGCCGGCAGCAGCGCCGACAGGGTCAGTGCGCCGCACTGGAAGCTGATCAGCGCTTCCGCACCCAGCAATTCCACCAGGTCGATCACGCACGCCAGGCCATGGCTTGCGCCGCCGCCAGGCTGCTGATCCTGCGGCGTGGCGGCGCGCAAGTGATTCGGGCGCAAGCCGAACACCACCCGCGTGCCCGACTTGAGCGCCGCGAAACGGGGCGACGTCAATGGCCAGCGATAGCCGGAGCAAATGAGCAGGGTGCGCGCGCCGTCGCTCTCGATCACGCCGTCGATGAAATTCATGGCCGGCGTGCCGATGAAGCCGGCCGCGAACAGGGTGCGCGGATGGTTGTACAACTGGGCCGGCGTGCCGATCTGCTCGATATGCCCGCCTTTCATCAGCACCACGCGGTCGGCCAGGGTCATGGCTTCCAACTGGTCGTGCGTCACGTACAGGGTGGTGGTGCGCAGGCGGCGGTGCAAGCGCTTGATGTCGGCGCGCAGCTGCGCGCGCAGCTTGGCGTCCAGGTTCGACAGCGGTTCATCGAACAGGAATACCTGCGGCGTCTTGATCATGGCGCGCGCGATGGCCGTGCGCTGCTGCTGGCCGCCCGACATGGCGCGCGGCTTGCGATCAAGCAGGCTGTCCAGGCTGAGGATGGCCGCCACCTCGCGCACGCGGCGCTCGATCTCGTCGTTCGGCACCTTCAGGCGGCGCAGGCCGAAGGCGATATTGTCGTACACCGTCATGTGCGGATACAGCGCGTAGTTCTGGAATACCATCGCCACATTGCGCTCGCGCGGCGGCAAGTCGTTGACGACGGCCCCGCCGATCAGCAGCTCGCCGCCGCTGATGTCTTCCAGTCCCGCGACCATGCGCAGCAAGGTCGATTTGCCGCAGCCCGATGGCCCCAGCAGGACGATGAACTCGCCGTCGTCTATCTCCAGGTCGAACGGCTGCAGCACCGCGGTCTTGTGGTCATAAGTCTTGTGCAACTGCCTGCAGGCGATATTTGCCATGATCAGTCTCCCGCCAGTTCAATTTGTATCTTGACGTCGCGCGGGTGGCCCTTGGCCGCCTCCTCGAACGCCCGCACGCCGTCGGCGAAGTCGAAGGTGCGCGAGATGAAGGGCTTCACGTCGATCTTGCCCGAGGCCAGCAGCGCGATGGCGCGCGGGAAGATGTTCGCGTAGCGGAACACGGACTCGATGCGCGCTTCCTTGGCCTGGATGGCGACGACGTCAAAAGGGACATTTTCGGGCGGCATGCCGACCAGTACCAGGCAGCCGTTGGGGCACAGCAGGTCGATGATGTTGTCGTAGGCGCGCATGCTGCCGCTGGCCTCGAAGACGATGTCGGCGCCCCAGCCTTGCGTCAGCTCGCGCACGCTATCAAACAGGCTGGCATGCCGCACGTCGAGCGTGGTCACGGCCGGATTATCGGCGAACAGCGCCAGTTTTTCCGGCACCAGGTCGGCCAGGATCACGCGCGAGCAGCCGCCCGCCAGCGCCGCCAGCGCAGTCATCGCGCCGATGGTGCCGGCGCCGATCACCACGGCCACGTCGCCCGGCTTGATGGCCGCCTTCTTGGCCGCCTGCAGGCCGATGGCCAGCGGTTCGACGATGGCGCCTTCGCCGAAGCTGACGTCATCGGGCAGTTTGAAGGTGAACGCGGCCGGGTGCACCACATACGGCGTGAGGCAGCCATGGATGGGCGGCGTGGCCCAAAAGCGCACGGCCGGGTCCAGGTTGTACAGGCCGCGCATGGTGGCTGGCGAATCGAACCGCGGCACGCCCGGTTCCATGCACACGCGGTCGCCCACTGTCAGGTGCGTGACTTCCGCGCCCACTTCGGCCACCACGCCGGAAGCTTCGTGGCCGAGCACCATCGGCGCTTCGACGGCGAAGGGGCCTATTTTGCCATGTTTAAAGTAATGTACATCGCTGCCGCAGATGCCCACCGTGTGTATCTTGATTTTCACGTCGCGCGCGCCGACGACGAGCGGCATGTCGATGTCGCGCAAGGTGATTTTTTCCGCCTGTTCCAGTACGAGTGCTTGCATGATGGTTTCCTTGTTTATTTATGTTTGAGCATGGAGTTGAGCAGCCGCCCCAGGATGCCGACGAACAGCAGTGGCGGCAGCGCCAGCAGCACGGTGGACGCGTTCACCACGCCCCACGGCACTTCCTGGCCCATCGAGGTAAACGCCGACGCCACCACGGGCAGGGTCATGCTTTTCGACGAGGTGAGCGCCAGCGCGATCATCAGCTCATTCCAGACCAGCACGAAGCTGAAGACGATGCCGCCCATCAGGGTCTTCGAGGCCACCGGCAGGGCCACGTGCCAGAACACCTGGTAAGGGCTGTAGCCGTCCAGCGCCGCCGCCTCCTCGATCTCTTTCGGGATACGGGCAAAGGCGGGAATCGACAGCCAGATGATGGTCGACAGGGTCACCAGCAGATACGTCACCACCATCGACAGGCGCGAGTCGTACAGGCCCAGGTCGATCCAGATCGAGATCAGGGGAATGGCGACGGCGACCGGCGGCAGGAAGCGCAGGGAGAGCAGGAAGAACTGGATATCCTTCTTCGCCGGGATCGGATAGCGGGCGATCGCATACGCGGCCGGCACGCCCAGCACGGCGCCGGCAAGCACGGCCAGGCCGACGATGGCCACGCTGTTGCCCAGGCCCGTCAGCACTTCCGGGCTGGCCAGCACCTGCTGGTAATTGGCCAGCGTCGGGCTGAAGAAAAAGCGCGGCACGGGCGTGACGATGTCCATCAGCTCCTTGAAGGAATTGAGCACGGCCCACAGGATGGGAAACAGCGCCACCAGCACGATCAAGGTGGTGACGGCGGTGGTGGCGACGGCGCCCAGGCCGCGCGTCATAGTCAGTTTTCCCATTTGGCGACCCGCTTCCAGAGTAAAGTAAAGATGATGGTCGTGGCCAGCATCATCAGCACGGCCATGCTGGACGCATACGAGACCTTGCCCATCAGGCCGATGCCTTGCGCATACGCATACATGTCCAGCGTTTCGGTGGCGATGCCGGGGCCGCCCTTGGTCATCACGTAGATCAGGTCAAAGGAACGCAGCGACTCGACCATCTTGATGAACACCAGGCTCATGATGGGCACCTTCAGCATCGGCAGCGCGATATACGCATACACCTGCAGGGTGCCGGCGTAATCGAGGCGCGCCGCTTCCAGCGGTTCGGTGGGCAGCGTCTCCAGCAGTTTCAGGATGACGGCGCCGAAGAACAGGCCCCACTGCCAGATGTCGACCAGCGCCACCGCATACAGCGCCGTGGCGGGGTCGGACAGCAAGGCGCTGCCGCCCAGGCCCACGCATTCGAGCAGCCAGTTCAAAATGCCCATCAGGGGCGAATACATGAACTTCCAGATGAAGGCGGCCGAGACGCGCGGCAGCAGCACCGGCACGATCAGCAGCAGGGCGAGAAGATCGCGCGTGCGGCCCTTGATCCTCTCGAACAGGAACACGGCCAGCAGCACGCCGACGACCAGCGAGCCGGCCACGGTGACCACTTCCCAGATGGCCGACACCTGCACGGCATTGAGGAAGCGGCGGTCGCCGAACAGGCGGAGAAAATTGGCCAAGCCCACGTACTCGCTGTCGCTGTAGCGCAGCACGCGGTTTTGCAAGGCCAGGTTGATGGCGGCGATGCTGGGCACCAGGCCCAGGATCAGCAGGACCAGCAGCGGCAGGGTGAGAAACACGGCCGGCAGCCAGGTATGGCGTTTTTTACGGATGGAGTGTGGCATAAGGATCAGCTTTCAGGCGAGGATAGGCAGGCGCTGGCTTTAACCCCAAGGCGAATACCGGGGTCGGACCCGACGGGGGATTGCGCCCCAGTGGGGCGCAATCCGATCGCGAAGCGACCGACCCCAGCCTTTCGCCGTCGGGGGTTGGAACAGTACTACCGGCTTATTTGCGTTTACTAGCCCGCTGCATCACTTCGGTGGCGTACTCGTTGGCCTCATCGAGCGCGCTCTGCACGTCGCCGCGCGTGCCCGTAAACACCTCCTCCAACACGACGCCCAGGTTGTCGCCGATGTCCGGCCACTCGGGGCTGGGCCAGATGGTGACGCGCGAGACCGGCGTGGTGTCCGTCAGGCCCGCCTGGATCTGCGGCTTGACGTGCTTGCGGAAGTACTCGCTGGCGATGGTGCTGCTGCGGTTGTAGTCGCTGAAGACGTTGTCCTTCAGGCGCGCCTGTTCCTGCTCCTTGCCCGTGGCCCAGGCGATGAACTTGCCGGCCGCCTGGCGCGTGCATTCATCCTTCGCGCCCGTGGCGGAGATGGCCAGGCCGTGGCCGTAAGCGGCCGACGGCAGCGGCGATGGCGGGCGCACATAGCCGACCTTGTCGACCACCGAGGATTTTTTCGGGTCTTCCATCCAGTCGGCGAACGGCGTCGACTCGATCATGAAGGCCACCTTGCCGGACCTGAATGCTTCGAGCGCATTGCTCCAGTCGTAAGTGGCGCCGCCCGGCGGCGAATACTTGAACAGCTCGCGGTACAGGGTGGTCGCCTTGACGGCCTGCGGCGAATTGAAAGTGGGCACGCCATTGTTTTCCCATTTGCCGCCGGCGGCCAGCATGAACGGCGCCCAGCGCCAGACATTCATGCCCGAGCCGCGCTGACCGCGCGCCGCCCAGCCGTAAACATTGGGCGGATTATTCAGTTTTTTCACGGCGGCGACCAGTTCGTCGAGCGTCTTGGGCACGGCGATGCCGGCCTTTTCCAGCAAGTCGCGGCGGTAGAACAGGAAGTCGCTGCCGCCGATCAGGGGCGCGAAATACGCCACGCCCTTGTAGGAAGCGACGGCGCGGCGGCCCGGCAGGAAGTCCTCGTAATCGGCGTCCTTGGGCAGGTATTTGAGCAGGGGAACGACCCAGCCGGCCGTGGCGAATTCGGCCACGTTGGCTTCGTCGATGTAATAGATCTGGTAAGAGCCGGCCCTGGTCGAAGCGTCGAGCCTGGCCTTCGAGCGGCGGTCGTTTTCGCCGAAATAGCTGATCTGCACCTTGGTGCCGTTCTTCTTTTCATACTCGGCCAGGGTCTTTTCCATCACCGTCAGCCCCAGGCTTTTTTGCGCCAGCACCTTGAGCACGGGCACCGAGCAGCTTTGCGCCGAGGCCGCCGACATCGACAGGCAGGCGGCGGACATAACGCCGCCCCATGCAATAGCAGTAACGATTTTCATCACGAGTCTCCATTTTTATAGTCCGGTGGTTTTCCACCGGTGAAGCAACTATAAAAACAAAGACTGCGCGCCACCACTACAAAAGGCACTGCTTTCTAAATACTTTTTTTCAGTCAGCCTCATCAGCCTGCGGATCAGCGACAGTCGGCATATCCTCAGTTGCCTGGAGACTCACCTCTGGAATTCTGCAATGCCAGCTGACCAGGTGCGCCGAGAAATATCTGTATTGCTCTCGCTACGCTCTCAGGATCACGAAGCTCGCACTCCCACACCACCATGACATCCCATCCGGACCCACGTAAGGCCTCGACTGTTCGTGCGTCACGTAACTTATTTCCACTTAATTTTGAGCACCAAAAATCAATACGTGACTTAGGCATGCGAGCCAAATCACAGCCCTCATGCCGATGCCAAAAACATCCATGCACGAAGATGACTTTTTTCCTACCAGGAAACGTCAAATCTGGGGAGCCCGGAAGATTTTCGACATGGATCCGATAACGATATCCTGCTGCAAAAACCATCTTTCGAACCATCAACTCTGGTCCAGTGTTTTTCCCCTTGACCCGCGCCATCACTCTGCTACGCGATGGCTGATCTATAGTATCAACCATAATGCACCTCATGAAACCGTGCAGAAATAGTGCCACTCCTAGTATTTTCAAGGGTACTTTGAATAGTACAAATCAGGCCATTGAATACTGTACAAAAACACAGTATAATGAGTCATGCGGAAAAGTTGATTTTAAAGCATCTAAAGTGGAGCTGCTTCCATCGGTTTGTTCCTCTTCTGTTCCTTGCTTTATACTGCCGCACTACTTAAATGTATCCAACAGCAGTTGCCATACACACCTTCGCATACAGGCGTGAGTGGTAGTTGCCATCAACCACATCGAATCAGTAATGTCCCGAAAAAGCAGCATCGCTTCAGCCACTCCAAATGACCATGTATAACACGCCCGCCCTCTTAGTCCCGTCAGACACATTAGTGACAAGCACTCGTATCATTGAGTCAATTGAGCTATTCGCAGGGGCGGGAGGGTTGGCGCTTGGTTTTTCCAGCAATGATGTTCAGCATCGCGCGGTTGTAGAATGGAACAGCCATGCGTGCAATACCTTGCGCAATAATAAGCTTCAGCAGGTGGAACCGATCAGTCATTGGCCCGATGTCACAGAGGGCGACGTACGTGATTTTAACTATAAAAATCATAACAATATCGATTTGATCACCGGAGGTCCACCTTGCCAACCTTTTTCCATGGGCGGAAAGCACGGTGGATTTCTCGACGAGAGAGATATGTTCCCACAAGCGATACGTGCTGTCCGAGAGGCCAGACCGCGCGCGTTCACCTTTGAAAATGTACAAGGCCTAAAACGTGCCGCATTCGCCGACTACTTCAACTACATCTTGCTGCAACTTGAGTTCCCCTCACAAATCGCCAAAACGAAAGAGCTGTGGACAGACCACTTGGTGAGGCTGCAAAAATACAAGGCCAAGGGAGCTACGAGCGAATATCATGTCTATCACCGTCTGGTCAATGCGGCCAATTATGGTGTACCACAAAAGCGCATGCGAATTTTCTTTGTTGGTTTCAGGGCTGATGTTCACAAGCCTTGGGACTTTCCAGCAGAGACACATAGCAGTGATGCGCTGGTGCTGACAAAATGGGCAAACGGAAGCTACTGGGAACGTCACCGCGTTGCGTCAAAAAACCGTCCGCCACGGCCCGATGGCATCGATAAAAAGATACAAAAAATATTGGATGCTGATTACGGTGCCAACATGATTGCCTGGCAAACCGTCAGAGACGCCATCTCCGACCTTCCCGATCCCGAGATATCCTCTACAAAGGCGTTAGGGTTAGTGCAAGCACATCGCTTTCAGCCAGGCGCAAGAGCTTATGCAGGACATACGGGAAGCTCAATTGATGAACCAGCAAAGGCGCTCAAAGCAGGTGATCATGGAGTACCTGGCGGTGAAAATATGCTACGCCGAACAGACGGCTCGGTTAGGTATTTTACTGTCAGAGAATCAGCACGCATTCAGACCTTTCCTGACAATTTTATATTTGAAGGCACATGGTCTGAGACCATGCGCCAGCTTGGCAATGCGGTTCCGGTGAAGTTGGCGGCAGTGATGGCGCGCGGAGTATGCGCACTTTTGCGAGAGTAAAAAGTGCGCGTCGGCATGCTAAGAAAACCACATAAATGCACGTGATTTCCCTACCTTGTTCGAAAGTGTGAATCTTAGAGCGCCTAACAAAACGTCGTCCCCGGAAACAAAGGGTACCGATGCTGGTCAAACCTACCTGACATCATTTTCGAGGGCCGCGCCATGGCCAAAGCACTTCTTCCTGATGACCTGTGGGTGCTGATTCAGCCTTTGCTGCCAGCACATCGTCCCTCTCCCAAAGGCGGGCGTCCTCGCATTGACGACCGTGCCGCCTTGACCGGCATCCTGTTCGTCCTCAAGACCGGCTTGCCTTGGGAATATCTTCCCCGTGAACTCGGTTGCGGCAGCGGCATGAGTTGCTGGCGGCGTCTACATACCTGGCAACAAACCGGCACGTGGCAACGCATCCATGACGCCATGCTGCAGCACTTGCGGGAATACGACCAAATTCAGTGGGAACGCGCCAGTGTCGACTCGGCCAGCGTGCCATCCCCCCCTCGGCGGACAGCATACCGGCCCCAATCCCACCGACCGTGACAAGCTCGGATGCAAGCACCATCTGCTCGTCGATCAACGCGGTCTGCCTCTGGTGGCGAGCATATCGGGGGCTCAGGTACATGATTCCCGAATGCTCATTCCCCTGCTTGAAGCCGTCCCTCCAGTAGCAGGTCTTGCTGGCCGTCCACGCAAACGTCCTGCCAAACTGCATGCCGACAAGGCCTACGCTTCGCGTGCCCATCGGGCCTGGTTGCGCAGCCGTGGCATCGTTCCACTCATAGCCCGCTACGGCATTGAGTCGCGCGAACGCCTGGGTAAATGGCGATGGGTGGTCGAACGCACACTGGGATGGCTGCACCGCTTTCGCCGATTACGTATCCGCTACGAGCGCCGTGCCGATATCCATCAGGCATTCCTCTCGCTTGCCTGCATACTCATCTGCTGGAGATACATTCAGAGGTTTTGTTAGGAGTTCTAAGGCAAAATCAGTTCTACGACGCTACTTTCCTGGAGGGGAAGTGACCTCGGCCGCTACCTGATCGAACAAAACACCATCTTTTGTGGGAGTAAAAAAACGCTCCCGGTTAATCTGACGCATATCGGCCATGATACGTTCGAAAATCTGATGGACATCCGTGTAGGGCATATGGATTGCAAAGTGACCAGCAATTTGCTCATTGATCACCTCAGGTGATTTCTGGTTTTCAAAAGTTCTATCCGCCCATTCTCGTCCTGGATGAAGGGTGTCCCAGGGTGATCGTTTGTTGACACGTGTATCAGAACTGTCACCGTGCTTCCCAAGACCAAAACAAATCTTTGTTTCCGAGTTCCAGATAGGCTTAAAAAAGTTGATCAAATAATCTTCGGCCGACTTTTGATATCCACTTTGCACAATCAAAAAGCGGCATTCAAAATCTTCAATCTTCAGCGTCGTGGTAGCTTTTCGAATACTACGAGCATGTTCATTGAGTCGTGCCGACAACTTTGTTCCTTGAGTTACAGCATCCTTGGCGCCTTGTCGGTCAGGGTCAGCTTTCCCGACATAGATAGGATGATCCTTGTCTTTAAGCGGCAAGTATGGCAAAAAATCACCCCCATAATAGATCGCATACACCCCGGCGCCGTAAAACTCAGGGATCGCCGCTAACGAATGCCTTTCCTGCGCAACCATGGTCAAGGCCACTACTCTGCCAGCAGTATTGGGATCGGAAGGATCAAAAATCGATTCGGGGCGCCAAACGGGGTCCAACCTTTCTGTGGTCGCCTTGATCTCAGACACAGCCTTTTCTAGTTCCAAACGGATTTTTTTGACGCTACGAGCATCAGTACCTGCGTCAACATTGGCTATTCGACTGGCTAAATCTTGCAATTCAGCAAGCATAGTTTCGAGAGGTGGAACGACTTTTTTACTTGTGGCCATCTATTTCCTTACTCTATTCAATATTGACGTTCACACTACGAAAACTGGTGAAAATCCTTGCGGTAGATATTGGTATCCTTGCCCGCCGGCGGCAGGCGCGAAAAGCGCTCGAAGCGCAAGCCCAGTTTATTGAGCAAATTGATCGACGCCTGGTTCTGCGGCGAGGTGATGCCGTACAGGGTGGGGATGCGCAGCGTGTGCCGGGCATGCCGCACGATGGCCGCCGTCGCCTCCCAGGCATAGCCCTGGCCCCAGTAGGCGGGCAGCATGGCGTAGCCGATGTCGGGGCCGGGCAGGCTGTCGCGGCGTATCATGCCGCCCATGCCGATGGCCGTGCCGTCGCTGTGGCGCTCGATAACGTAAAAGCAATAGCCATGCTCGCGGAACTGCGCCATCGGACCGGCCTCCAGCGCCGCGCGCGCCGCATCCACGGTATGGATGTTGCGGTCGCCGATATTGGCGATCCACGATGGTTCATTGATCAGTGCAAGGTAGAACGGCGCGTCCTCGGGCGTGAAGGTGCGCAGGCGCAGGCGCGGCGTCTCGATCACAGTGACGGCGCCGCTCATGCCGGCCACTGCATCGGATCGGTCAGCAACTGGTACATCACGTAGGCGTCGACATAGCCGAGTTGAGCGTGGCGATAGGCCAGCGGCAGGGTGCCGATGATGGAAAAGCCCAGCTTTTTCCACAGGGTGACGGCGCCCAGGTTGGTGCTGACGACGAAGTTGAACTGCATCGCCAGGTAGCCCGCGCGGCGCGCTTCTTCCATGCAGTGCACGCCCAGCATGCGCCCCACGCCCACGCCCTGCGCGGCGGGATCGACCATGAACGAGGCATTGGCCACGTGCGATCCATGACCCGGCTGGTTCGCCACCAGCTTGTACATGCCCAGCAAGCGCTCGCTGCCCATCACGGCGACATGACTTTGTATGCCGGGGCCGAACCAGTAGGCGTGGCACGCTTCGCGCGTAGTATCGGCGGGGAAGGTGTAGGTGTCGCCAGCGGCCACCAGGGTCTGGAAAATCGGCCACATGGCGTCGAAGTCGGCTTCCTGGGCCGGGCGGATATCAATTTCTTTCAAGGCGGTGCTCCCGATAACAAGTGATGGCCGATTGTATCAGCGCCCCAGGCGGAAGTTCACGCTGTCGGGCCGCCCCGGCAGGTGCAGGCGCGATTGCGCGCGCGGCGCCTCGCTGACGATTTTCCCGCGCCGCAGCACCAGGCGCCGCGCCGCGCGCAGGCGCAGCGCTTCCACCGTGGAGCCGCAATCGAGGATCAGCAAGTCCGCATGGCAGCCGGGCGCGATGCCATAGCCGTCCAGGCCCAGGATGCGCGCCGGCGTCTGCGTCACGGCCAAAAAGCAGTCGTGCATCGCTTGCTGGCCCGTCATCTGCGCCACGTGCAAGCCCATGTGCGCCACTTCCAGCATGTCGCCCGAACCGAGGCTGTACCACGGGTCCATCACGCAATCGTGACCAAAGGCGACGGGAATGCCGGCGGCCAGCATCTCGGGCACGCGCGTCATGCCGCGCCGCTTCGGATACGTATCGTGGCGCGCCTGCAGGGTGATGTTGATGAGGGGGTTGGCAATCGCCGCCACGCCCGCCTCGTGGATCAGGGGCAGCAGCTTGCTCACATAGTAATTGTCCATCGAATGCATGGACGTCAGGTGCGAGCCCGTCACCCTGCCCTGCATGCCAAGGCGCTGGCTGTGGAAGGCCAGGGTTTCGATGTGGCGCGACAGCGGGTCGTCCGATTCGTCGCAATGCATGTCCACCATCAGGCCCCGCTCGCAGGCGAATTCGCACAGCAGGCGCACCGATTCCGCGCCGTCGGCCATGGTACGCTCGAAATGCGGAATGCCGCCCACCACGTCGACGCCCATGGCGATCGCCCTCTTTAAATTGTCGAAGGCGCCCGGGCTGCGCAGGATGCCGTCCTGCGGAAAGGCCACCAACTGTAAATCGAGATACGGCGCCACTTGCCGCTTGACGTCGAGCAGCGCTTCGACGGCCAGCAGGCGCGGGTCGCAGATATCCACGTGCGAGCGGATGGCCAGCAAGCCGCGCGCCACGGCCCAGTCGCAATACTGCAAGGCGCGTTGCACCAGCGCGTCCTGCGTCAGTTGCGGTTTCAGCTCGCCCCACAGGGCGATGCCTTCGAGCAGGGTGCCGGAGGCATTCACGCGCGGCAGGCCGTAGCTGAGCGTGGCGTCCATGTGGAAGTGGGCGTCGACGAAGGGCGGCGTGACGAGGTCGCCGGCGGCGTCGATCTCCTGCGCGCCCGTCACGGGCAAGGCGGGGCCGACGGCGGCGATACGGCCGTCCTCGATGGCGATATCGATGGCGCGGCGCCCGTCGGGCAGGCTGGCATTGCGGATGACTAGGTCCATGCGGACACTCCTTCGGTTGACATCTGTGTCTGGCGTTTCAGTTAATTGTCATTTCATATATTTCTCACGGATGCTGCAGTGCAAGAAACCAGCCACTGGCAAAAGCGTAGCCATAGATTTCCTGGCAACGCTTTGCGCGTGCGCAAACTTCCCGCAAATGCTGCCAGGCGCATGAATAGCGCAAACACACGGCGCACGCCCTTGAGAAAATAGCTTTCAACTAACTCGAATCACCGCTAGAATATTCATATTGCGTTGCATCATAAAAAGTCCATGATCAGCTTTTAGCACGCTACCCACTTTACAAAACGCGGCCAACTCTGGTTTTCGGGATTTTGCAGAGCGTTTTGCCAGCATTTTAATCCGTACAAAGGAGTAAATATGTTTCCGCTTCCTGAACAATTTTCCAGCGCCGCCAAGTCGCAACTGGAAAGCCAGCTGCAAATCTTCAGCACCCTGACCAACAAAGTCTTTGAAAGCGCCGAGAAAATCATCGCCCTGAACCTGAACGCCGGCAAGGCCGCCCTGTCGCAGACAGCGGAAACGGCGCAGCACCTGCTGGCAACGCAGGACCCGCGCGACTTCTTCAGCTACAGCACCAGCCAGGCGCAACCGAGCATCGAGAGCGTGCTGGCCTATAGCCGCCAGCTGTTCGGCATCGCCTCGGGCACCCAGGCTGAATTGCTGGCCTCGGCCAAGGCCCGCCTCGATGCGGCAGCCCCTGCCGCCACCGTTCCCGCCCCGGCAGCGGCCAAGCCGACGCTGGCCGCTGTACCTGCTACTGCGGCGCCTGCGTCCAAGCCGGCCGTCGCACCGGCACCGTCACCAGTGGCAGCGGCACCTGCGCCCGCCGCCAAGCCTGTGCCAGCCAAACCGGTCGAAGTGGCCAAGCCTGTCGCCAAGGCAGCACCCGCCCCCGCCCCCGTTGCGGCTCCAGCAGCCAAGCCGGCGGCGGCACCGGCCAAGGTTGCCGAGAAGGCCGCCGACAAGCCCGCCGTGAAAGCCGTCGAAGCCAAGCCAGTGGCCAAGCCTGAAGCGGCCAAACCCGCACCGGCCCCCGCCGCGGCAGCAGCGAAAGTCGCTGCGCCAGCGCCAGCCAAGCCGGCCGCGAAACCATTTCCTTCCAGCAAACCAGTCGCCAAACCGGCCAGCGCCGCCGGCAAGACCGTGGCCAAGGCCGCCGTGAAGCATACCCCTGCGCCAGCCGCCAAGCCGGTAGCCAAGACAGCCCCCAAGGGCGCGCCATCGAAACAGCTCGACATGCTGGGCGGCGGCAAAGGCAACGGCCGCAAGTAAGAACGCCTATCAAAACCTACTGCGCGTCGTAATTTGCGACCTGCGATGCTCACTGTACCTTCGTACAGTTGCGCTTCTCGGCCACAACTTCCTTCCGCTCGCTACGGTTTTGTTACGCGTTGCAAGCTCCGCGCACGCCACTGACGCAGCAAAACAACGGGCTACGGCCCGTTTTTTGCGTGCCCGTCCACAGCGCGCTTTTCCGCCTTGTTGTATCCTACGCGTACTTTCCGTCCGCGTGCCCGTCCTTCCGCCCCGCGACACCCCATTACTCAAAACAAAAGGTAACCATGAGTTTATCGAGGCTCATCGCCGGCTTCGTGCGTCAGCATTGGCCGGCGTATGCCGCCGCCGCCGTCATGCTGACAGGCGTGGCAACACTGACCGTCTGGATCCCGCGCCGCGTGGGCGCCATCATCGACGCGCTGGCCGCGCACCGCATGACGGCCGCCGAACTGTGGCTTGAGCTGCTGACCCTGCTCGCCGTCGGCGTCGTCATCTACTTCCTGCGCGTGGGCTGGCGCATCACTCTGTTCAAGGCCGCCTACCAGCTGGGCGTGATGCTGCGCACGCGCTTCTACACGCGCATGTCGCAGCAGGGCGCGTCGTTCTACCAGAACCAGCGCACGGGCGACCTGATGGCGCTGGCCACGAACGACATCGACGCCATCGAAATGGCCGCCGGCGAAGCCATGCTGGCCGGCTTCGACGGCACCCTGACCCTGCTGATGGTGCTGGGCATCATGCTGCTGGGCGTGGATTGGCGCCTGGCCTGCATCGCCCTCTTGCCCTTCCCGCTGATGGGACTGGCCTTCTGGCGCATTTCCAGCCATATCCATACGGCGTCGACAGATTCGCTGCAACGTTTTTCCGCGTTGAACGACCATGTGCAAGAGTCCTTGTCGGGCGTGCGCACCTTGCGCGCGCTGGGCCTGGAAGAGCGCAGCAGCGCGCAGTTTTCCACCCTGGCAGGCCACGCGGCCAACGCCAGCCTGACGGCGCAGCGCTGGGAAGCGGCGTATGAACCGGCCGTCGGCCTGACCCTGACGGCCGCCACGGCGCTGACCCTGGGCCTGGGCGGCTACCTCGTGTGGCACGATCAATTGACCATCGGCGCGCTGACGAGCTTTTCCATGTACCTGGGCCAGCTGATCTGGCCCATGTTCGCCGCCGGCTGGGTACTGTCATTGATCGAACGGGGCCGCGCCGCCTGGCAACGCTTGCAACCCATGTTAGATGCGCCGCTGGCCATCGACGACCATGGCACGATCGATACGCTGACGCCCGGCCCCCTGCAATTGCAGGATATCGGCTTCGCCTACGCGGGCCAGACGGCGCCGGCCCTGTCCGGCATTTCGCTGCTGCTGCAGCCGGGCCAGACCCTGGGCCTGGTCGGTCCCACGGGCAGCGGCAAGTCGACCCTGCTGCGCGTGCTGCTGCGCCAGGTCACGCCGCAATCGGGCACGGCCACGTGGAATGGTCAGGCGCTGGACGCCTACACCCTGCATGCGCTGCGCGCGGCCATCAGCTGGGTGCCGCAGGAATCGTTTTTATTCTCCGCCAGCATCGCCGACAATATCGCCCTGGCCCGCCCTGGCGCCACGCGCGAGGAAGTGGAACGGGCGGCGCAGCTGGCCGACATCCATGCCGACATCTTGCAATTCCCGGACGGTTATCAAACGCACGTGGGCGAAAAAGGCATCACCCTGTCCGGCGGCCAGCGCCAGCGCGTGGCGATTGCCCGCGCCCTCTTGGCCGACAACGGCCTGCTGCTGCTCGACGATGCCTTATCCGCCGTCGACACGGGCACGGAAACGCGCATCCTGCAGCACCTGGAAGAACTGCGCCGCAAGCGTCCCGAGCGCAGCGCCATCATCGCCAGCCACCGCCTGAGCGCCGTCGTCAACGCCGACCTGATTTTGGTGCTGCGCGATGGCCACGTGACGGAAACGGGCAGCCACGACGCGCTGATGCAGCGCGACGGCTGGTACGCCAGCCAGTGGCGCTATCAACAACTGGAGGCCAGCCTCGATGCCATCTAAGACCGACCAAGCCAACACCACCACGCCATCCGTGCGCCGCCAGGCCGCGCAAGCGATCGGCCTGCTGCGCCGCGCCGCCGCGCCCGACCTGCGCCATTTATACTGGGCCACGTTCTGGCTGATCCTCGCCGCCGCCCTGGAAGTCACGGGGCCCATTTTAGGCAAGGCCCTGATCGACCAGCATCTGCTGCCGCGCCACCTGGACTGGACGCGCATGTCGCTGCTGCTGGGCGGCTGCCTGCTGACGGGCTGGGTCGCTTCCGGCCTGCGCTACCTGCAGCTGGTGCGCCTGTCCGGCCTGGCCATGCGCTCGGTGCAGCGCCTGCGCGAAACCGTGTATCAACACGTGCTGCGCCTGCCGATGGCCTTTTTCGACCGCGCCATCACGGGGCAATTGGTCAGCCGCGTCACCAACGACACGGAAGCGGTGAAATCGCTGTACGTGCAGGTGCTGTTCGTCATCCTCGACAGCTCCATCGTGCTGGTCGGCACCATGGCCGCCATGGCCTTCCTCGACTGGCGGCTGATGCTGATCGTGCTGGCCCTGCTGCCGGCCGTGCTGCTCATCGTCTTTTTGTACCAGCGCTGGAGCGCGCCGGCCGTCACGCGGGCGCGCGCCCTGCGCAGCGAGATCAACGGGCAGATCGCCGAATCGATCGGCGGCATGAGCGTGCTGCAGGCGAATAACGCGGAAAAGCGCTTCGGCCAGCGCTTCACGGGCATCAACCAGGACCACTACACGGCGCGCATGCAGGAGTTGCGCGCCAACGCCTGGCTGCTGCGCCCCGCGCTCGACATGCTCAACATCGTGCTGCTGGCCGTCGTCATCTTCAGCTTCGGCCAGCGCGACATGGGCGCCCTGGAAGTGGGCGTGCTGTACGCGTTCATCAGCTATATCGCGCGCGTGATCGAGCCGCTGATCCAGATCACCATGCAGTTCAGCCAATTGCAGCAGTCGGTCGTGGCGACGGCACGCGTCTCGGCCCTGCTGGACGAAGCGCAGGCGCTGGAACACGCGCAGGGAAGGGAAACACCGGCCCTGCGGCAGGCAAAGGCGGACAGCGACCTGCCCGCCGTGGACATCCAGAACCTGACCTTCGCCTACGTGGAAAACCAGCCCGTGCTGCACGAGCTGTCGCTGAGCATTCCGCAGGGCGCGTTCTTCGGCATCGTCGGCCACACGGGCAGCGGCAAGTCGACCTTGCTGTCCTTGCTGCTGCGCTTTTACCCCGTCGCGCAGGGCAGCATCGCCATCAATGGCGTCGCCCTCGACAGCATCGACAATGAACACTTCCGCGCCGACGTGGGCCTGGTGCCGCAAGACCCCTTCCTGCTGGCCGCCTCGGCGCGCGAAAACATCGACATGGGGCGCGGCTACACGCAGGCGCAGATCGAGACGGCCGCGCGCGCCGCGCATGCGCACGACTTCATCGCGGCGCTGGAACACGGCTACGACACGCCGCTGGGCGAAGGCGGCTCGCGCCTGTCGTCGGGGCAGAAGCAGCTGATCGCGATTGCCCGCGCGCTGGCCGGCCAGCCACGCATTTTGCTGCTCGACGAAGCGACCTCGCGCATCGATAGCCAGACGGAGCAGATCGTGCAACTGGCCCTCAACGAGTTGCGCGGCAAGGTGACCATCATCGCCATCGCGCACCGCCTGTCGACCATCCGCGAAGCCGACCGTATCATCGTGCTCAATCACGGCCGCATCACGGAAGCGGGACCACATGAGGAGCTGATGCAGATCGAGGGCGGTTTGTACCAGCGCCTGTACCTGCTGCAGCAACTGGCAGTGTGATAGGCACGGGGCGCCGTTGCATGGCGCCACTATTTTTCTGTACGGCATTAAAAATGCCGTACAGACGGGAGTATATTCATCTGGCGGGCAGCGCCGACGGCCCCAACCACACTTCCGGGGGACGCCATGCGCAGCAAACTGTCGATCAAGAATATCTTTGCCGCCATCTTCCTGCTTAGCCTGGCGCTCTCCATCGTCAGCCTGCTGGCCCTGTTCCGTGTCGCCACCAAACAGGCCGAAGCGAACCAGGTCACTGAAACGCGCTTCCAATCCTATCTGCTGGCCGATGAATTGCGGCAAAGCTCGGACGACCTGACCCGGCTGGCCCGCACCTACGTCGTCACGGGCGACGCCAGCTACGAGCAGCAATACATGGACATCCTCGACATCCGCAACGGCAAGAAGCCGCGCCCCGCCCACTACGAGCGCATCTACTGGGACTTCGTGGCGGCGGGCATGCCGGTGCCGGCGTCGACGGGCCCCAGCGTGCCACTGGCCGAGCTGATGCGCAAAGCCGGCTTCAGCGAGCAGGAATTTGCCAAACTGCAGGAGGCCCAGGCCAATTCCGACGGTCTGGTGAAGACCGAGGTGATCGCCATGAACGCCGTCAAGGGCTTGTTCGACGATGGCAGCGGCAACTTTACCAAGAAGGGTCCGCCCGACCCGGAAATGGCCCGCACCATCATGCATGATGCCCAATACCACCGTAACAAGGGCAAGATCATGCAGCCGGTGAATGAATTCCTCACGCTGCTGGACCAGCGCACGAGCGCGGCCGTGCAGACGGCGACGGGCGGCACCATGGCGGCCTATTCCGTCACCGTCGGCGTGCTGCTGGTGTCGGTCATGGTTTCGCTGCTGTGCCTGTTCCTCGTGTACCGCCACATCAAGCGCAGCCTGGACCAGGCGATCGCCACGGCGCAATTGATCGCTGGCGGCGACCTGAGCATCGATGCCGTCATCGAACGGGCCGATGAAATCGGCGTGCTGTTGCTGGCGATGAACACCATTAACGCCAACCTGACGGGGCTGATCGGCGACATCCGCAGCAGCACCGGCGAAATGTCGGTGGCCACGCACGAAATCGCGCTGGGCAATGCCGACCTGTCGGCGCGTACTGAAGCGCAAGCCAGTTCCCTCGAAGAAACGGCCAGTTCGATGGAAACGCTGACGGCGACGGTGCGGCAAAACGCCAGCAACGCCGGCGAGGCGAACCAGCTGGCGGCCACCGCCTCGGCCGTTGCCGTGCAGGGCGGCGCCGTCGTCGCCCAGGTGGTCAGCACGATGGGCGCCATCAAGGAAAGTTCGAGCCAGATCGCCGACATCATCGGCGTCATCGACGGCATCGCCTTCCAGACCAACATCCTGGCCCTGAACGCCGCCGTCGAGGCGGCGCGGGCAGGCGAACAGGGGCGCGGCTTCGCCGTCGTCGCCGGCGAGGTGCGCAGCCTGGCCCACCGCAGCGCTGCCGCCGCCCAGGAAATCAAGACCCTGATCGGCGCCTCCGTGGAACGAGTCGATGCCGGCAGCAAGCTCGTCGACGAGGCGGGGCGCACCATGGCGCTGGTGGTGGAATCGATCCAGAAGGTGGCCGCCATCATGAGCGAGATCACCAGCGCCAGCCACGAGCAAAGCGCGGGGATCAGCGAGGTCAACCAGGCGGTCACGCAAATGGACAACATCACGCAACAGAACGCCGCCCTGGTCGAGCAGGCGGCCGCCGCTGCCGAAAGCCTGCAGGAACAGGCGCAAGCCCTGATCGAGGCCGTCGCCATCTTCCGCCTGAAAGGCAGCCCGCCGGCCACGGCCGCCCTGGCCCTGCGCTGACGTGCGGCCAAAGTGTGCATTTTTGCAAAAATCTGCACATGCCATGATATTTCTTGATTGCAACATCATATAATCGCTGCAGACAAGCATGATCATTGCGGGGGCGGGACGTTGGCAGGCAGACAGAGACGGGCATCATGGCGAAAGGCGCATTGGCTGCTGGCATTGGCCTGCTTGCTGCCGCCTGCCGTCCAGGCCCAGGTCGGCGACCTCAAGCAGTATCTTGCCGCCGTGCGCGACGATGGCCGTTTCGTGCCCGCGCGCGCGCTGCAGCGCCTGCAAGAGGTGGAAACGCAGGCGCGCACCGCCCCCCTGCCCGTGCGCGCGGAATTCCTTACCCAACTGAGCAACGCCCGCATGCGCCTGGGGCAGAACGACATCGCCATGCAACTGGCCGAGGAACTGATCGCCTACGCCCGCATGAACAAGAGCGACGTGGCGCTGGCAAAAGGCATACTCAACAAGGCCTACATCACGTTTGCCCGCAACGAGCGCCGCGCTTCGCACCTGCTGGCCTTCGAAGCGGAAAAGATCGCCAACCGCACGGACGACCTGCCCGTGCGCGTACAGGCCACCATCAGCGCGGGCCAGTCGTGGGCCGAGGAAGGCAATTTCCCGTTCGCGCTGGCCAAGCTGCAGGCGGCCGTCGACCTGGCGCGCCAGAGCAATTCCCCCTCCAGCCTGGCCGCCGCCCTGAATGCCCTCACCCTGCTGTACACGCAGATGCGCGAATACGACAAGGGCTTCGAGGTACTCGACGAGCTGCTGGCCGTGTCCACCACCCTGGCATCGCCGGGCCGCATGGCGCAGGCAAAGAATACGGAATACGGCCTGGCGCTCGACGCGCAGCAGCCGCAACGGGGCCAGCGCGCCCTGCTGGCGGCCCTGGCGCTGGAACGCCAGCTGGGAGCACGTGGCATGGTGGCCGTCACCCTCGTCAACCTGTCGGACAGCTATCTGAAGGAAGGCGACTACGCGCGCGCCTTGCGCTATGCGAATGAAGCCATCACGGCGGCGCGCCTGGTCAACGATCAACAGGTGGAGGCGACGGCGCGCCTGAACATCGGCCAGGCGCTGATCGGCCAGGGACGGCTGCAGGAAGGCAAGCAAAGCGTGGCCACGGGCCTGGCCTACTACGAACGCACGGCCAACCAGCCGGACATGCAGGCCGTGCTGCTGGAATACGGCATGGCGCTGGAAAAGGCGGGCGACATGCGCGGCGCCGTCACGGCCTACCACCGCGAGCGGGACATTTCCAACCAGCTGTTCGAAAAGCAGCGGCAGAAGGCCGTGTATGAATTGCAAGAAAAGTATGAGGCGGAAAAGAAGCAGCGCCAGATCGAGCTGCTGAGCCGCGAAAATCAGCTCAAAAGCACGGAAATCGACAACCGCCGCCTGCAGCAGCGCGTGTGGTGGCTGCTGGCGCTGGTGCTGGCCATGGCGTCCGTCATCGTCGGCTTGCTGTACCGCAAGGTGCGCCATGCGAACGTGCAGCTGAAGGTAAAAAACCAGGAACTCAAGCGCCAGAGCTCGCGCGACCCGCTGACGGCACTGTACAACCGCCGCCATTTCCAGGAATTCATGCGCAGCCATGCGGGCAAGCCACAGCCCTCCTATGCCGGCGCCGATGTCGTGGGGGCGCTGTTCCTGCTCGACGTCGACCACTTCAAGCACATCAACGACCGTTACGGCCATGCGGCGGGTGACCTGGTGCTGACGACGATCGCCGAAACCTTGCACGAGGTGCTGCGCGAAACGGACATGATCGTGCGCTGGGGCGGCGAGGAATTCCTCGCCTTCCTGCCCGCCGTCGCGCGGGACGGGCTCGACGATATCGCGCGGCGCATCCTCAACGGCATGGCGGCGCAAGTCATCCATTACCAGGGGCAGGCCATCGAGGTGCACGTGTCCGTGGGCTTTGCGCCCTATCCGCTGGCGCCGCTGGGACGGCCGCTGACGTGGGAACGCAGCGTCAACCTGATCGACATGGCGCTGTACCTGGCCAAGGCGCACGGGCGCAACCGGGCATATGGCTTGCGCGGTTTTCAGCAGGTGGAAAGAACGACGCTGGAAGCGGTGGAGCAAGACCTGGAACGCGCGTGGCGCGACGGCTTTGTCGATTTGAGCGTGGTGCTGGGGGGAACGGACGGGATGGACGGTGCGGATACAGCGACTGCGGCGCATGGCAGGCAAGCTGGCGCCAAAGATGGCATCGCCGCAGCCGCCATCACCTGACGGCAGCGGCGGGCGGGCGCGCTGATTGCGATGATTACTTGTGCGCGGCGTCCTGCATCTTTTCGCCGGCTTTTTCCACTTTCTTGCCCACGGCATCGGCCGCTTCGCTCATTTTCTTGTCGGCGTCAGCGGCGACCTGGTCCATCTTGGCGCCCGTATCGGTGGCAGCCTTGCTCATGGCGTCGTCAGCCTTGGTAGCGGCGGCCTTGATGTCGGCTTCAGCCTTGGCAGCGGCGGCATCGATCTTCTGGCCAGCTTGTTCAGCAGGACCAGCGGCGACATCGCTCTTCTTCTGGCAGGCAGCCAGTGCCACAACCATCATCCCGGCGGCGCACACGGTCATCCAATTTTTGCTTACTTTCATGATATTCCCTTTCATTATTATCAAAAGACACAGATCAGTTCGCAATATACACCTGCCTAAAATTTTCTAGCGTGCGCTAACGCACATAAAAACAGGCTTTTGTGGCGTAATTGTAAGCAATGGTATCTTGATATTTTTTAGTATCCCGTTCAGTGCGTGGCAGGGACCGCTTGATAGCCATCCGTCAAGGTGTGCAGGAAAACGATCACGTCGGCGATCTCCCGCGCGTTCAGGGCCGGCGCCTGGCCCGGCTGGCGGTCGAACGGCGCTGCCACATTCACGTTCGCTGCCAGGCCGGGCGGCAGATCGTCGTATTTGCGCACCTTGCCGTTTTTATCTGTCGGATACCATTTTTGCGGCGCCGTGTCGCGCTGCACGTAAAAACGCAGCACCTGCTCCAGGCTGTCAAAGCTGCCATTGTGAAAGAACACCTTGCGCAGGGCGACATTGCGCAGGGACGGCGTCTTGAAGCTGCCGCAATACTCCTTATGCAGCATCAAGTCGGTGCGGTCCGGGCCGCACAATCCCATGTCGAAGAAGGCCGGGTCCCCATTCGCCGGCAGTCTGGCATTGCGCGGCACGCCGATATTGATCAAGCCGTAGTCGGTAAATTGGGGAAAGGCGCCGCCGGAGCTCACCTGGCTGATGTGGCAGGAGGCGCAATTGCCCTTGCGCTCATCGTTGAACAGGGCCAGGCCGCGCGCTTCCTGCGGCGTCAGGCTGGCCTGCTTGCGCAGGAAGGCGTCGTACTTGCTCGTGTACGGATAGAAATCTGGCGGGCTTTCCTGGAACACTTCCAGCGACATCAGCGCCCAGCGCAGCGCCTGGCCCGGCTGTTCGAAGATATCGGCGCCATACGTCTGGCGGAACTGCGCCGCCAGGGGGCCGGCCCGCAGTTTGGCGACCACGGCCGCCGCATCGCGGTTGCCCATCTCGCGCTTGGATAACAGGGGCGCCAGCGCCTGTTCGTGGCCGGACTGGGCGCGGCCATCCCAGTTGCGCCCGCCCGTGGGCCCGGCGTCGACGCTGTCGTCGCCGTCATCATCGTGGTAGTGCTCGCTGAACGGCGGCGCGTTCTGGAGATAGCGCAGCGAGGGCGCGGCGCGCGTGCCCGCATCCTTCAATGCCGGGCCGCCCAGCTGCACCGCCAGCGCGTTCGGCGGACCGTACGCGTGTTCGGGACTGTGGCAGCTGGCGCACGACATCTTCCCGGACACGGACAGGCTCGGTTCGAAAAACATGGCGCGGCCCATGGCCGTCATTGCCGCCACCGAAGGCTGGCTTTTCAGGGTGGGCGCATACGCGCCCGCGTCTTTTGGCGGCGCGGGCTGGCAGGCGGACAGCACGCACATGGCGAGCAGCAGGGCAGGTATCGTTTTCATCATGGGCTGGCAGCGTAGCAAGGGCATGTGACAACTGCGTGACAAGCCCCCGCAAAACGTCATGTATCAAGTTCGTACATTACGTCATGTAACAGACGCTGACATGTCACGCAGCTGACATATTGCCTGCCTAGCATGCGACGTTTTCCACCCAGAAGGCATGAACATGAACTTGCACGCAAAAACTTCTTTACGGCCCCTGCCGTTGCTACTGTCGCTGGGCCTGGCCGCCTGCGGCAGCGACTACGCCGTCACGCCCCATATCACGGGCCAGGTCATCGGCAGCTACTATGAAAACGCCCAGGTGTGCCTGGAAAGCGGCACGACCAAGCTGACCTGCGACAGCGGCTCGGCGGCCGTGCGCACGGCCGCCGACGGCAGCTACACGCTCGATGGTCAGGGCGCCGTGCTCGTGACCATCGGCACGGATGCCATCCGCCACGAAGCCATCGGCGACGCCGGCAGCAAGGTCACGCAAAAGCTGCTGCTGCGCGCCCCCGCCGGGCACAGCGCCTTCGTCAGCGCCCTGTCGACGGAACTGGCGCAAGTCATGGACGGCAACGGCGGCGACTTTACGGCTGCCAGCGGCAAGCTGGCCGCGCGCCTGGGCGTGTCGGAAGCGGGCCTGGCATCGGACTTCAACAAGGCCAGCGGCGACGAGCTGGCGAAACTGAAGGCGGAAAACGCCAGCGTGACGGCCTTGATCGCCAGCGCCAGCGCACAGGCGGCGCCGGCCGACGCGCTGGCCGCCCTGAACGGCGCCCTGGCGCTGAACAATATCCAG
The DNA here is from genome assembly GCF_019443505.1 of Janthinobacterium sp. PAMC25594. Lineage (NCBI taxonomy): Bacteria > Pseudomonadati > Pseudomonadota > Betaproteobacteria > Burkholderiales > Oxalobacteraceae > Janthinobacterium > Janthinobacterium sp. PAMC25594. The sequence continues at coordinate 5,153,349 of NZ_CP080377.1, read as the reverse complement.
ACCATCGTCGTCATCTACGCGGAAAACCGCGGCTTCGACAATCTGTACGGCCTGTTCCCGGGCGCGAATGGCGTACCGGGCGTCAATCCCACATCGACTTCCGCCTATGTGCCGCAGAAAGACTATGACGGCAGCACCCTGCCCGTGCTGCCGCCCACCTGGGGCGGCATGACGGCGGCCGGCCAGAGCACTGTCATCACCCAGGCGCAGTCGGCCAACCTGCCCAACAAACCGTTCCAGATCGACGATGCCGGCAGCCCCCTGTACCTGCCGCAATCGGTCATCACGCGCGACCTGGTGCACCGCTTCTACAACAACCAGATGCAGATCAACGGCGGCGCCAACGACAAGTTCGCCGCGTATTCCGACGCGGGCGGCCTGTCCATGGGCTATTACGACGGCAGCAAGATGCAGCTGTGGGACATCGCCAAACAATATGCGCTGGCCGACAATCTGTTCATCGGCGCCTTCGGCGGCTCCTTCCTCACGCACCAGTACCTGATCTGCGCCTGCGCGCCCACCTATCCGAACGCGAACACCTCGGTGGCCAAGGGCTCGATCGCGAAGATCGACGTCGACGCCAACGGTAACTTCGTGCGCCTGACGCCGTCCGCCACGGCACCGAGCACCGTGCTGAACGGCGCGCCCGCCTATGCCAACGACGGCGCGCTGACGCCGGCCGACGGCACCGGCATGTTCTACGCCGTCAACACCATGCAGCCGCCGTTCCAGCCCAGCAGCAACGCGCCCGCGTCCGGCGACAGCAGCAAGCTGTATGCGGACACGGGCAAGGCCAACACCCTGCCGCAGCAGACGCAGACGAATATCGGCGACTTGCTCTCTGGCAAGAACATCGACTGGGCCTGGTATGCGGGCGCCTGGAAGGATACGACGGCCCTGGCCACGGCCAGCGCGCGCGCCGGCAGCTTCCCGAATCCGCCCAACTTCCAGTTCCACCACCAGCCGTTCAATTACTTTGCCAACATGGACCCGGTGAAGGCGCCCGCCTACCGCGCCGCCCACCTGCGCGACTTCGACAGCCAGTTCCTCGCCGATGCCAGCGCCGGCAAGCTGCCGCCCGTGGCCTTCTACAAGCCGCAGGGCAATTTGAACCAGCATGCGGGCTATGCCAGCGTGGCCGACGGCGACGCGCATATCGCCAGCGTCATCGCCCAGCTGAAAAAGAGTCCGCAGTGGAAAAACATGCTGGTCATCGTCACCTACGATGAAAACGGCGGCTTTTATGATCACGCCGCGCCGCCGAAGGGCGACCGCTGGGGTCCGGGCACGCGCGTGCCGGCCATCCTCGTCTCGCCGTACGTGAAAAAGGGCTTGGTTGACCATACGCAATACGATTCGGCCTCGATCCTGCGCGCCATCACGCACCGCTTCGGCCTGCCCGTGCTCGACGGCCTGAGCACGCGCGACAAGGCGCTGGTGGCCAATGGCGGCAAGCCCATGGGCGACTTCAGCGCGGCGCTGGCGCTGGTGCCGCAAGAGTAAGGCTGCGTAAAGTGCGCCCGCCCGGCCTGGCCGCGGCGGGCGTTTTAGTTGTTGGCGCTACTGGCCTGGTGACGCATCGAGCAGCGAACGTTCGAGCAATTGCGACAAAGCCGCGCGCAGCGCCTGCGTGCGCGCCGCCAGTTCCGGCCGTTGATAGCGCTCGGCGGCGATCAGGCTGTTTTCCAGGCAGACGCGGTCGCTTTTCGCCAGACAGGCGTCGGCCGCATCGAGCTGGGCGCTGGCCAGTGCCACTTTTACTTTGGCATCGAGTTCCAGCGTATCGGGATCGTCGCCCCAACGCTTCACATAGGCGGCCAGGCGCGTGGCGGCCAGCTCCGGCTTGCCCGCATCGAGCGCCTGCCTGACGCTGTCTTGCAGCGCCGTCCACGCCTGCGCCCGCTGCTGTTGCCGGTCGCACGCGGCGGCGGACTTGCTGATGTTCGCCTGCAAGCGCTTGATCTGCGCGGCGGACGCCCTGGCGCTTTTCAGCACGGCCAGCGCGCTGCGCGCCCCGTCCAGGTCGCACTGCGCCGCCAATGCGGTGGCGGCCTCGACCTGTTCCGCCACGCTGGCCGGCTTGTCGGCCGGCTTGTTATAAAACCAGATACCGGTCAGCACCACGGCCGCCGCGATCCACGTGCGCAAGCGCACGGGAGGGCGTGGCGGCGGCACCGAAGCCCTGGCGGCCGGTTTCGCGGGCGGCGCCTTGACTGGCGCGGGCGCCGGTGGCAGGACAGGCTGGGGAGCGGGCTGGGGCATGGGAGCGGGCGCGGGCGCGACTACCGGCACCGGCGGCGGCATGCGCGGCAGCGAGGGCGGCGCTGGCACTTTCTCTAATACAGGCGCTGCAGCCACCTGGCGCGCGCCGCAAAACGGGCAATGCGCCACGCGCAGCGGCAAGGTCCGGCCGCAAGCGGCGTTGATGCAAACTTCATTCACTTTTTCAGACACGTTCCAACCTTTTCCTGGATTTACTCAGCTGCATTCTGCCGCAATCTTACCCCACGCAGGCGCCGCCACGGCGTGCCTGCGCAGCGATCCGCAGACTTGATGCCGATCAAGAGGCCAGGGCCGCCGCGGCCTAAGCTACAAGCACCGGCCACGGACAAGGAGATTGCCATGTCAGCCCACCTGATCATCGAAGACGGCCAGCCCTGGTGGTGGGATAGCGCCGATATCTGGGTCGTGCCCGGTAATGATCCGAATGGCCCACCCGGCGCGCCCATTGCCGGCACCAGCAATTACCTGTGGGGCCGCGTGCACAACACGGGCAACAGCGCCTCGAATGGCGTGCGCGTGGACTTTTACTGGGCCGACCCGTCCGGCCAGATCGCCGTCGGCGCCGCCACGCAGATCGGTTCCGCGTTTGCCGACCTGCCGCCCGGCGCCACGCAGGAAGTACTGTGCCTGGTGCCCTGGGTGCCCGTCATCGTCAATGGCGGCCACGAATGCCTGCTGGCCGTGGCCCACGGCGCGGGCGACATCAACCCGCTGCCCGACCCGCTGCCCAACGGTTTCCCCTTCCAGCCCACCTTGCACGAGCAGATCGCGCAGCGCAACGTCACCGTGGTGCTGGCGGCCAGGCGCGCGCAGCTGCTGGCCCTCACGGTGGCGGCCCTGCCCCGCGCAGCGAGGAAAGTGGAATTGCACATTGAACAGGGTGGCGAACTGCCGGCGCGTTTGCTGGCCACCCTGGGCCTGGACAGATGGCAGCCGGCCCGAGAAGCGCGCCTGACAGCGGGCCTGGCACGCACGCCCCACTGCAATGGCGATGTGCCCGGCGAGCAAAAACTGGCGCTGGAAGTGCCGCGCGGCCAGGCGCAGGCCGCGTACCTGAGCCTGCGTGCCGAAGCCTTGCCGCCACGCCAGTATGCGCTGCTGCGCGTGCTGGAGAGCCAGGACGGCAAGGTACTGGGCGGCATCACGTATGTCGTCACCGCTCTGGAGAAAGAGCAAGCTCAAGAGCAGGCGCAAGAACAGCACAGCCCCGAGGAGCAAGCATCATGAGCGACAC